>CBINOL010000084.1:0-21875 GCA_966252285.1 uncultured Caulobacter sp. | reverse complement strand
TTCCTGATGAGGACAGTTCACCAGCAAAGCCAGCAATCCCTTCCCCCTCAGTCGCGGAGTTTATCCTCGGGCCGGCTCTTGGCCGGACCCGGGGGCGACAGCTCCCCCTTCAGGGGGAGCATCTGGGAGGCGACGCGAGAATTGCCCCTTTCACCTCATGCGCGAACGGGGCCATGATATCGGTCCCGTCGCCTGCTCCCCTCGGAGACCGCCCGGACCGATGATCGATACGGTCTCGCCCAGCCTGACCACGGCGCTGATGCACGCGCCGATGGGGATCGCCATCTTCGACCGGTCGATGCGGTATCTGGCCCACTCGGCCCAGTACCTGACCGACCAGGGCCTGCCGGCCGACCTGCCGCTGCTGGGGCGCGTGCATTACGAGGTGTTTCCCGAGATCCCCCGCTACTGGCGCGACCTGCACGCGCGGGTGCTGAACGAGGGGGTCGAGCTGCGCGAGGACGGCGGCGACCGCTATGTCGACCGCCACGGCCGGATCGAGTGGATCCGCTGGTCGATGGCCCCCTGGCGCACCGACGAGGGCGCGGTCGGGGGGCTGGTGCTCTATACCGAGGTGGTCACCGCCGCCGTCGAGGCGCGCCTGCGGCTGGAGGCGGCCGAGGCCCGCTACAAGGCGGTGTTCGAGCAGGCGGCCATGGGCGTGGCGCGGATCTCGCCGCGCGGGGTGTTCCTCGAGGTCAACGACCGCTTCTGCGCCATCACCCGCCGCAGCCGCCAGGCCCTGGTGGCCGGCAACGCCGCCGAACTGATCGCGCCGCAGGACCTGCCGGGCGCGCAAGGTCACGTGCGGGCCCTGCTGGCCGGACGGCTCGACACCTACGCCGCCGAGCGCCGGCTGATCGCCGGCGACGGCGAGCTTCTGTGGATCCGCCTGACCGTCTCCAAGGTGCAGCCGCGCGGGGGCCTGGCCTATCTGGTGGCGATCATCGCCGACATCACCGCCCGCAAGGTGGTCGAGGCCGAGCAGGAGCGCCACCAGGGCCAGCTGCGCCTCCTGATCAACGAGCTGAACCACCGCGTGAAGAACACCCTGGCCACCGTCCAGTCGATGGCCGCCCAGACCCTGCGCAACGAGCCCGACCCGGTCACCGCCTTCGAGAAGTTCGAGCTGCGCCTCTTGGGCCTGTCGCTGGCCCACGACGTGCTGACCCGCGAGAGCTGGCACGGGGCGGACCTGTGCGAAGTGGCCCAGCGGGCGCTGGCGCCGTTCACCGCCGCGGCCGGCCGGGTGTCGGTGGCCGGGCCGCCCTGCTTCCTGCCGCCGGGCGGGGCCCTGACCATGTCGCTGGTGTTCCACGAGCTGGCCACCAACGCCCTGAAGTATGGGGCGCTGTCCAATCTGGACGGGTCGGTGGCGGTGGCCTGGCGGTTCGACGAGGCCAGCCGCGCCCTGTCGCTGACCTGGACCGAGACCGGCGGCCCCAGGGTCGAGGCCCCGCCCACCCGGCGCGGCTTCGGCTCGCGGCTGATCGAGCGCAGCCTGCGCGGCGAGCTGCGCGGCCAGGTCAGGATGGAGTGGCGCGAGGAGGGCCTGGTCTGCCGGCTGGAAGCCGTCGCCCCCCTGCCCACCCCGCCCTCGCCGGAACTGGGCGTCGTCGCCAGCCTGGACGAACGAAGGTAGCGCCCCGCCGTGGTCCTCGCCCTTCGACAGGCTCAGGGTGAGGACCAGATCCGCCCCACGAGCCTTGGCAAAACCTCATCCTGAGCCTGTCGAAGGACGAGGTTTTCGCCCCGAACTCCGCTAACAACCTGCTGGGCCGAGTTCCAGGAGTAAAGAATGCAGCTGTCCGACCAGATCGTCCTCGTCACCGGCGCCGGCCGGGGCCTGGGGGCCGAGATCGCCCGCGCCTTTTCCCGCCAGGGCGCCCGCGTCGTCGTCAACTATCGCGCCAGCCAGGACGCCGCCGAGGTCCTGACCGCCGAGTTGGGCGGGCCCGGCCGTGCCATCGCCGTCCAGGCCGACGTCGCCGACCGCGCCGCCGTCGAGGCCATGCTGGCCGCCGCCAAGGCCGCGTTCGGAGGCCACGTGACCACCGTGGTCAACAACGCTCTGGACTACAGCTTCAACGGCGACGCCCGCGCCCATCTGGCCAGCATCGCCTGGGAGGACTTCGAAAAGCAGAACCTCACCGTGCTGAAAGGCGCGCTGAACGTCATCCAGGCCGCCGCGCCGGACATGGCCGACGCCGGTTTCGGCCGCGTGATCAACGTCGGCACCAATCTCTTCCAGAACCCGGTCGTGCCCTATCACGACTATACCGCCGTCAAGGCCGCCCTGCTGTCTCTCACCCGCACGGCCTGCGGCGACCTGGGCCCCGCCGGCATCACCGTCAACATGGTCTCCGGCGGCCTGCTGCGCGTCACCGGCGCCAGCGCCGCCACGCCCGAACCGGTCTTCGACCTGATCGCCGGCATGACCCCGCTGCGCTCGGTCACCACCCCGGCCGAGTTCGCCGACGCGGTGCTGTTCTTCGCCAGCCCCTGGGCCCGGGCCGTGACGGGGCAGAACCTGGTGGTCGACGGGGGGCTGGTGCGGGATTGATGCTCTCCCTTCCCCCTTGATGGGGGAAGGGTCGGGGATGGGGGTGACCCACCGGCGGCGGCCGGCGCTCTGGCGTCAAACGCGGCACTCACCCCCACCCCTGCCCCTCCCCCATCAAGGGGGAGGGGAAATAGGCGGTGCGACGCCCTGCCCTCTTGAGCGACTCACTCAGCGGGCGGACGCTTTTCCGGTGACGCTTAACCGTTGTCGGAGACTGCTCTCGATGACTTCCCGCGCGTTCGAACTGCAGATGCTGGGCTACGGCCTGACCACGGCCAACATCTGCTACCACCTGCCCGACCACCCGCACCTGCTGCAGCTCTATGTCTGGCAGGAGTACGATCTGGCTCCCCGGTTCCCCACCCTGAAGGGCTTCCTCGACTTCTGGAGCCGGGAGCTCGACGGGGTGCTGCACTCGGTGCAGGTGGCCCACGACCGGCTGATCGGCCCGGCCGAATGGAAGGCGGTCAACGGGGTCTTCACCCTGCAGTGAGCCTCGCGGGTTGGGCGGCGGGGGTTGCGCTGGCGACTTCCCCACCGTAACTCCCCCCGATGACCACCAAGGCCAAGATCTGCGGGCTCTCGACGCCGGAGACGGTGAAGACCGCCTTCGACGGCGGCGCGGCCTATCTGGGCTTCGTCTTCTTCGCCAGGAGCCCCCGCAACGTCGAGCCCGAGACCGCCGCCCGTCTCGTGGAACCGGTGCGCGGCCGCGGCGTGCGGACCGTGGCTGTGACCGTCGATCCCGACGACGCTTTGATCGACCGGCTGATGGCCACCATGCGCCCCGACCTGATCCAGGTGCACGGCAAGGAGACCCCCAGCCGCGTGCGCGAGATCGCGGCCCGCAGCGGCGTCGGCGTCATCAAGGCCTTCTCGGTCTCATCGTCGGAAGATGTCGACCAGGCCAGGGCTTACGAGACCGTGGCCGAGCAGTTTCTTTTCGACGCCCGGCCGGTGGAAGGATCCGCCCTGCCCGGCGGCACCGGCGCAAGGTTCGACTGGAGCCTGCTGCAAGGCCGGCGATTTTCTCGCCCGCATTTCCTCGCGGGCGGCCTGGATCCGTGGAACGTGGGCGCCGCCGTGGCCGCCTCCGGAGCCCCGCTGGTGGACGTTTCCTCTGGCGTGGAACGCGGTCCGGGCCTAAAGGACCCGGCTCTGATCACGGCGTTTCTCGACGCCGTCAAACGCGCCTGACCTAACTGGAAACGCCCGTGAACGCTCCTGCCAAGCCCAACGACTGGTCCGCCTATCCCGACGCCAAGGGGCGCTTCGGCGAGTTCGGCGGCCTGTATGTGGCCGAAACCCTCATGCCGCTCGTGCTTGAGCTGGACAAGGCCTACCAGGAAGCCAAGAACGACCCGGCCTTCCAGGCCGAGCTGCGCGGCTACCTGACCCACTATGTCGGCCGTCCCAGCCCGCTCTATTTCGCCGAGCGCCTGACCCGCCATTTCGGCGGCGCCAAGATCTACTTCAAGCGCGAAGAGCTGAACCACACCGGCGCGCACAAGATCAACAACTGCATGGGCCAGATCCTGCTGGCCCAGCGCATGGGCAAGACCCGGATCATCGCCGAGACGGGCGCTGGCCAGCACGGCGTCGCCTCGGCCACCGTGTCGGCGCGCTTCGGCCTGCCCTGCATCGTCTACATGGGCGCCGTCGACGTCGCCCGTCAGAAGCCCAACGTCTTCCGCATGAACCTCCTGGGCGCCGAAGTGCGTCCGGTGACCTCGGGGGCCGCGACCCTCAAGGACGCCATGAACGAGGCCATGCGCGACTGGGTCACCAACGTCGAAGACACCTATTACCTGATCGGCACCGCCGCCGGCCCGCACCCCTATCCGGCCATGGTCCGCGATTTCCAGGCGGTGATCGGCGCCGAGACCCGCGAGCAGATCCAGGAACTGGAAGGCCGCCTTCCCGACGCCGTCGTCGCCTGCGTGGGCGGCGGTTCGAACGCCATCGGCATGTTCCACCCGTTCCTCGCCGACGAGGGCGTGAAGATCTACGGCGTGGAAGCCTCGGGCCACGGCCTGGACACCGACAAGCACGCCGCCTCGCTGACCGGCGGGCGTCCGGGCGTGCTGCACGGCAACCGCACCTATCTGCTGCAGGACGACGACGGCCAGATCCTCGACGCCCACTCGATCAGCGCCGGCCTCGACTATCCGGGCATCGGCCCGGAGCACTCGTTCCTGCACGACATCGGCCGGGCCCAGTACCTGACCTGCACCGACGACGAGGCGCTGAAGGCGTTCCAGCTGTGCGCCGAGCTCGAGGGCATCATCCCCGCCCTGGAAAGCGCCCACGCCATCGCCAAGCTGCCGCAGCTGGCCAAGGAGATCGGCGAGGGCGGCGTGATCGTCATGTGCCTGTCGGGCCGCGGCGACAAGGACATCTTCACCGTGGCCGACGCCCTGGGCCGCTCGATCTAACTGATGGAAGAGACCACCCGGAACTGGCTCGTCTGCATCCTGTTCGCCGTGCTCCTCGTGGGCGGCGCGCTGGGCTTTGCGATGCACAAGGGCTGGATCACGGTCGACTTCCAAACCGCAACGGCGACACCTAGCCATGACTAAAGACCGCATCGATCGCCGCTTCGCGGCGCTGAAGGCCGAGAACCGCGCCGGCTTCGTCGCCTATGTGATGGCCGGCGATCCCGACGCCGCGACCGCGCTCGAGATTCTCAAGGGCCTGCCCGCCGCCGGCGCCGACCTGATCGAGCTGGGCTTCCCGTTCTCGGACCCGATGGCCGAGGGTCCGACCATCCAGCGCGCCAGCCAGCGCGCCCTGGCCGGCAAGATGACCCTGAACGGCACGCTGGAGCTGGCCCGCGCCTTCCGCGAAGGCGACCAGGACACCCCGCTGATCCTGATGGGCTATCTGAACCCGCTGGTGAACAAGGGCTTCGAGGTCTTCGCGAAAGACGCCGCCCAAGCCGGCGTCGACGGCCTGATCGTCGTCGACTGTCCGCCGGAAGAAGCCGATCCGCTGAGCGACGCGCTCGAAGCTGAAGGCATCTCGCTGATTCGCCTGGCCTCGCCGACGACCGACGAAAAGCGCCTGCCGGCCGTCGTGCGCCGCACCTCGGGCTTCGTCTACTACGTGTCGGTGGCCGGCGTGACCGGCGTCAAGGAAGCCGACGCAGACGCGGTGGCCCCCGCCGTCGAGCGCCTGCGCGCGGCCGCGCAACTGCCTGTGGCGGTTGGCTTTGGCATCCGCACGGCCGAGCGCGCGGCCGAGGTGGCCCGGGTCGCCGACGCCGCCGTCGTGGGCTCGGCGCTGGTGGACGAGATTGAATCAGCGGGCAAGCTGAACGAAAACGTGACCCAAAAGGTTCTTTCCAAGGCGTCGGAGCTGGCTAAGGCTGTGCGATCCGCGCGACAAGATACGGTGTGAGGCTGTAAGGCTATGGCGATGGCTGAACCCCAAGGCCCGAAGAAGGGCGACAAGACCAAGAGCTCGACCGACCGCCGAGGCGGCTGGCTGTCGCGTATCGCCCCCGGCGTGCGCGGGGCCTTCGCCAAGCGCGAGACGCCCGAGAACCTCTGGGTCAAGTGCCCCGACACGGGCGAGATGATCTACCGCTCCGACCTGGAGGCGGCCCTGTGGGTCACCCCGGCCGGACGCCACATGCGCATCGGCCCCGAAGCGCGCTTCAAGTTCACCTTCGACGACGGCCAGTACGAGGCTCTGCCGACTCCGTCGGTCGTCGAGGACCCGCTGAAGTTCTCGGACGGCAAGCCCTACAAGGATCGCCTGGCCGCCGCGCGCAAGAGCACCGGCGAGCAGGACGCCATGGCCATCGGCTACGGCAAGATCGCCGGCGTCGACGCCGTCGTGCTGGTCCAGGACTTCGCCTTCATGGGCGGCTCGCTCGGCATGGCCGCCGGTGAAGGCTTCATCGCCGCCGCCAAGGCCGCCCTGCAGCGCCAGGTCCCGCTGGTCGCCTTCACCGCCGCCGGCGGCGCGCGCATGCAGGAAGGCGCCCTCTCCTTGATGCAGATGGCCCGCACCACCCTGGCCATCAACGAGCTGAACGACGCGGCCCTGCCCTATGTCGTGGTCCTCACCGACCCGACCACCGGCGGCGTCACCGCTTCCTACGCCATGCTGGGCGACGTGCATCTGGCCGAGCCGGGCGCCCTGATCGGCTTCGCCGGTCCGCGCGTCATCGAGCAGACCATCCGCGAGACCCTGCCGCCGGGCTTCCAGCGCTCGGAATACCTCGTCGAGAAGGGCATGGTCGACCGCGTCACCGCCCGCAAGGACCTGCCGTCCACCCTCGGCTCGATCCTCGGCACCCTGATGCTGGGCCGTCGCAAGGCGGCATAGCCTTCTACGTATAAAAGCTCGTCATCCCGGAAGCCTCGAAGAGGCTATCCGGGACCCAGGGGCCGTACGCACCGCCCCTGGGTCCCGGCTCTACGCTGCAGCGGAGTTTACCCTCGGGCGCGCTCCGCGCGACCCGTGGGGCCGGGATGACGAAATAAATTCGGGCCCGGAAGCCGCAGCATGACCGACCACCTCCGCGCCCACGACGCCGCGCTGGAGCGCCTGCGGGCGCTGCATCCGCTGAAGATCGACCTGTCGCTGGGCCGCATGCGCCGGCTGTGCGCCGCTCTGGGCGATCCGCAGGACCGCCTGCCGCCGGTGATCCACGTGGCTGGCACCAACGGCAAGGGCTCGACGGTCGCCTATCTGCGCCACATGGCCGAGGCGGCGGGGCTCAAGGTCCACGTCTTCACCTCGCCGCACCTGGTGCGCTTCGTCGAGCGCATCCGCCTGGCTGGGACGCTGATCACCGAAGAGCATCTGGCCGACGTGCTGGAACGGGTCGAGGCGGCCAATGACGGCCAGGCCATCACCTTCTTCGAGATCACCACGGCCGCGGCCTTCGTCGCCTTCGCCGAGGTTCCCGCCGACCTCTGCATCGTCGAGGTGGGCTTGGGCGGCGTGCTCGACGCCACCAACGTCATCACGCAACCGGCCGTCAGCATCATCGCGCCCATCGACCTGGATCACCGCGAATTCCTGGGCGACACCATCGAGAAGATCGCCGTCGAGAAGGCCGGGATCATCAAGCCGGGCGCCCCCGCCGTCAGCGCCCGCCAGCAGGACGCCGTCGACGAGGTGCTCGACACCGCCGCGGCCATGGCTGGGGTGGAACTCACGCTGATGGGCCGCGAGTTCGACGCCTGGGAAGAGCGCGGCCGGCTGCTGGTGCAGATGCAGGACCGCCTGCTCGACCTGCCCGCCCCCGCCCTGCCCGGCGAGCACCAGTTCGCCAACGCCGGCCTGGCCGTCGTCGCCCTGCTGGCCCTGGGCGATCCCAGGATCGATGAGGAGGCCATGGGCCGGGGGATCGCCGGCACGGTGTGGCCGGCCCGCTTCCAGCGGCTGACGGCCGGTCCCTACGCGCAGACCGCCCAGAAGGCCGGCGCCGACCTCTGGCTCGACGGCGGCCACAATCCGCACGCCGGCCGCGCCGTGGCCCGCGCCGTGGCCGATCTGGCGGCCCGCGACGGCCGCCCCGTGGCGCTGATCTCGGGCCTGCTGGCCAACAAGGACGCCGCCGGCTTCTTCGCGGCCTTCCGGGGCGTGGCGACCAAGGTCTTCACCGTCACCTTCGAAGGCCACGCAGCCGCCAGCGCCGCCGAAACCGCCGCCGCCGCCGAACTGGCCGGCCTGCGCGCGGCGGCCTGCGACGGGCTGGACGACGCGCTCGATCGCGCCCTGGCGCTGGCCCCCGTACCGCACGTGCTGATCTGCGGCTCGCTGTATCTGGCGGGCGAAGTGCTGGGCGCGAGCGAAGAGACCTGGCCGGTCTAACCTGACCCTCTCTCTTTGAGAGAGGGAGGGGCCCACGCCGCAGGTGTGGGAGGGTGAGAGGTAACGCCCTCTCAGGATAGAGCACCTCCCCATCGTCATCCTGGAAAGCCCGCAGGGCTTATCCGGGACCCAGGGGGACTGGGCTCTGTGGTCGGTTCAGCGCCCCAGCGGACGCCGATGCATTGCAACGGCCCCTGGGTCCCGGGTCTTCGCTGCGCTCCGCCCGGGATGACGGCTTATGGGCGGGGATTGGCAGGCAAAAGGTGAAACCTCTCACCCTCCCACCGCGTGCGCGGCGGGTCCCTCCCTCTCTCAAAGAGAGAGGGTTCTAGAAGTTCCGCACCGAGATATCCGGCACGGCCAGCACGCCGGCTTCGCCGGTTTCGTCGCCCCAGGCCAGGCGCGTGCCGTCGGCGTTGACCGACAGGCTGCTGATCGGGGCGCCCTTTTCGGCCTTCAGGGTCTCGATGCGGCCCGAGCGCAGGTGGCAGGCCCAGATGCGGCCGTTGTCCTGGCCGGCGATGGCCACCGGCAGGGCGTCGACGCCCGCGACCTGCACGACCAGCGAGTCCCGCGAGAAGCCGATCTCGGCGGCTTCCTTGCCCATCGGGCCGTTGGCGCCGGCGAACGGCCAGATCACCGCGCCGTTGGCGCCGGCCGTGGCCAGCAGCGCGCCCTTGTCGAGGAAGGCCATGCTCTTGATCTTGGCCGGATAGCCGCCCATCCGCATGTCCTTGCCGTCCGACAGGCGCCAGCCGTGCAGCTGGTTCTCCTGCATGGCCGAGACCAGGAACTTGCCGTCGGGGCTGTAGGCCAGGCCGACGTGGCTGCCGGCCCACTTCATCACCGTCGGCTTCTGGTCGGCGATGCGGCCCCACCACAGCGACACGCCGCCGTAGCCGGCCGCGGCCAGGCGCTTGCCCTTCGGATCGAAGGCCACCGCCGACACCGTCTTCTCGTGCGTGTAGACGCGGCGGAAGCTGTCGTCGGCGACGTCCAGCACGTGCACGTCCTTGCCGGCCGTGAAGGCGATCAGGCCCGAGGCCGGGCTGGCGGCCACGTGCTCGATCCACTTGCCCTTGACCTCGGCCAGCAGGGTGGCGACCAGCTCGTCGCCCTCCAGGCGGCTCCAGACCACGCGACCGTCGTCGCCGCCGGTCACCAGGCCGCGACCCGAGGGGTGGACGCAGGCGGCCAGGGCCGCCCCGCCCATCGGCCCGCCATGGGCCTCGACGGTGACGAAGCCGCCCTCGGCCCCGAATCGGACCGTACCGTCGCCCAGGGCGAATCCGGCGCGTCCAGCGCGATCGAACAGGGCGGCGGTGACGTAGGCGTCGAAGGAAAAGATCATGCGCGGGGGCTTAGCGCGGCCGGTTTGCGAGCGCTAGTCGCGTCTTGCGCGAAGGCTTGGCCTGAATTCCGCCTCCTGAACGCCGTTAGGCCAAAAAGACTCACAAAAGGGGTTGCCATCGCGCCGTCTCGTCGGGCTTTACTTCCGCGCTCGTCTGCGCCAGACGTGGCATCTAACAATTTCTGGACCGCCTGGGGGCGGTCCCCGGGAGACAGTCAGGCTATGGCGGCTAAACTTGCTGGCGGCGGCGGCGGTCGCTACTCGCTGAACCAGAATTCCGAAATCAACGTCACGCCCTTCGTCGACATTCTGCTCGTTCTGCTGATCATCTTCATGGTCGCCGTGCCGATGGCCGTGACCTCGATCAAGATCGACCTTCCGCCGGCCTCGCCGCCCCCTCCGGGCGTGAAGCCGCCGGAGCCGGTGTTCATCTCGATCCAGAAGTCGGGCGCTCTGTTCATCGCGGACAAGCAAACCAGCCTCGACAACCTGCCGATCGATCTCGACGCTCGCTTCACCTCGACCGGCCAAGCCGGTCCGAAGGACGATCAGCGCGTCATGATCCGCGCCGACGCCGACGTGCTGTACTCGGACTTCATGGGCGTCCTGAACCAGCTGCAGACCGCTGGCTGGTACAAGGTCGGCCTGATCAACGAAGACATCCACTAAGGATCGTTTTCGGATCATCCGAAAAGTATCGAGGGGCCGGCGGCGAAAGCTTCCGGCCCCTTTTTCATGCCCGTTTGACCGGAGCCCCCGATGCCCGACGCCAAGACCTGGATCGCCTTCAGCCTCGTCTGCCTGGGGATGGCCCTGACGCCGGGCCCCAACATGCTGTATCTGGTCAGCCGATCGATCTGCCAGGGCAAGTGGGCCGGCATCGTCTCGCTGGCCGGCACGGCGGCGGGCTTCGTCGTCTACCTGGTCTGCGCGGCGCTGGGCATCACCGCCCTCCTGATGGCCGCCCCGATCGCCTACGACATCCTGCGCTTCGGCGGCGCCCTCTATCTGGGCTGGCTGGCCTGGCAGGCGATCAAGCCCGGCGGCCGCTCGCCCTTCCAGGTGCGCGAGCTGCCCAAGGACCCGCCGGCCAAGCTGATGGCCATGGGCTTCCTGACCAACCTGCTCAATCCCAAGGCGGCGATGCTCTATCTGTCGCTGCTGCCGCAGTTCATCGATCCCAGGCATGGGAACGTGCTGAGCCAGTCGTTGCTGCTGGGCGGCAGCCAGATCGCCATCAGCCTGTCGGTCAACGCCGCGATCTGCTTCGCAGCCGGGACCATCGCCGGCTTCCTGGCTGCGCGTCCCAGCTTCGCCCTGGTGCAGCGCTGGCTGATGGCCAGCGTCCTGGGGGGCCTGGCCGTCCGCATGGCCACAGAGGCGCGTCGATAGGCCAGAGAGGCGTAGACGGCGCTCCTAGCCGGCGAAGGCCCCCAGAGCGGTGCAGGAGCCGACCAGCCCGCACATCGTGAGCGCCACCCAGAGCCTGTAGCGCCCGATCAGGCGACCGCCAGGCTCGAGAGCGCGATAGCGGCCCGCAACACGTGTCCACTTGCCCCAGGTCCAGCCCAGGGAGGTTTCCCGGGCCGCCGGATCGACTCCCTCGTTGACCCGTTCGACGATGGCGGCGATGGCCCTGTTGGCGCGGATGCAGGCAAAGACGGCCAGCACGAGGCCCAGGAGCAAACAGGCGATCGCCAGCAGCATGCCCCCGATTCAGCCCCGCGCCTTCACCGGCGCGGCGCCGTCCACATAGGCCTCGTTGAGATAGACCTCGGCCTCCTGCGGCGACAGGGCCGGCGCATAGCCGAAGCCCTGGCCGTAGTCGCAGCCGAGCTTCTGCAGGGCGCTGGCCATCTCGGCGTTCTCGACGCCCTCGGCGACCACCTCGAGGTCGAGGTCCTGGCCCAGCTTGACCACCGACCGGACGATCTTGGCCGAGCCGGCGTTGCCGCCCATGGTGCGCACGAAGTAGCGGTCGATCTTCAGCGTGTCGAAGGGCAGGCGCGTCAGGTACGACAGCGACGAGAAGCCGGTGCCGAAGTCGTCGAGCGCCAGGCCCGCGCCCGCTTCGCGCAGGGCTTTCAGGATCACCGCGGCCCGCTCGGGATCGCGCATGATGTCGCTTTCGGTGACTTCCAGCTTCAGCGCGCCGCGCGGCAGGCCGTTCTCGGCCAGCACCTGGGCCACGTCGTGCACCAGGCCCGGACGGTCGATCTCGCCGGTCGACAGGTTGACGCTGACGGTCAAGGCGCCCACGGCGGGGTGGCTGCGGCGCCAGGCGGCCAGCTGCTTGCCGGCGCTGCGCATCATGTGTTCGCCGAGCTCGGCCATCAGGCCCATCTCTTCGATCAGCGGCAGGAACTCGTCGGGCGGCAGCAGGCCGCGGCGCGGGTGAATCCAGCGCGCCAGGGCCTCGAAGCCCGACAGGGCGCCGGTCGACAGCCGCACGACCGGCTGGAAATAGGGGATGATCTCGCCACGGCCGATGGCGCCGCGCAGGTCGGCTTCCAGCGCCAGGCGCGACAGGCCGTCGGTCTCCATCGAGCGGCCGTAGGCGGCGGCCGAGCCGCGCCCGTTGGCGGCGGCGGCCTCGACGGCCAGTTCGGCACGGCGGACCAGCTCGGCGGCCTCCGGCGCGTCCTCGCCGCCCTCGGCCGAGACGGCGCCGATGGTCAGGGTCGGGTGGATGTCGAAGCCGGCGATGCGCAGCGGCTGTTCCAGCGCGGTGCGCAGTAGTTCGGCGGGCTCGTAGCCCTTCGGCTCGCACAGCACGGCGAACTCGTCCTCGCCGACGCGGCCCAGGATCGAGCCCTCGGGGAAGGCGGCGGCCAGGCGCGAGCCCAGGGCGGCCAGCACGAGGTCGGCCCGCTCGTGGCCCAGGGCCTCGTTCAGGCGGCGCAGGCGGTCGAGGTCGGCCACGACCAGCTCGTGCACGCCGTCATGGGTCAGGCGCTCGCGGGCGCGAGCGATGAAGCTGCGGCGGTCCAGCAGCCCGGTCAGCTCGTCCTTGCCCGAGGCGGCGAATTTCACTTCCGGGGCGATGACGCCGGCGGCGCGCACGCCCTCCTCCAGCCACACGCCCCGCCAGATGCAGACGCCGCCGCTGCGCATGCGCAGCCGCACGACGATCTCGGCCCCGGCCTCGCGCACCCGCAGCAGCTCTTCGGCCTGGGCGCGGTCCTGCGGCAGGGCCAAGGCGCGGAAGGCGGCGGACGAACACTCGGGGGCCAGCGGCGACAGGCCAAGGGCCCGGGCCGCGCCGTTGATGCGCAGGCGGTCGGCTTCGGGCTCCCAGTGCCACAGCGCAACCTCGGCGGCGCCCAACGCTTCCAGCGTGGTCGTCGCGTCCCAGATGCGTCGCTCGGCTACCTTGAATGACATGCCCGTTCCCACGCCGAGAAAGCCGGCGTCACAGCCCGGGCGGTCGCTATGACGGAGCGATCAACCCGAACAGACGATGATCTCGCCACTCGCCGTTAATTTTGAGATAAGCGCGGGCGTATCCCTCCTCGGAAAACCCGCAGCGCGACAACAGGTCCGCCGAGCGCGCGTTGTGCGGCATGCACGCCGCCTCCAGCCGGTGGAGGCCCAGCGGCCCGAAGGCGAAATCGATCACCGCCTTCACCGCCTCGGTCGTATAGCCCTGCCCCGCATGGGCCTGGCCGCTCCAGTAGCCCAGCACGCCGGTCTGCGAGACGCCCCGGCGGATGTTGAACAGCCGCACCCCGCCGACGATGGCGTCGTCGTCCTTGCGGAACACGAAGAACGGAAAGGCCTCGCCGGCCTCCAGCTCGCGGGCGTAGGCCGCCAGGCGCTGGCGAAAGGCCGTGCGGGTCAGATCATCGGCCGGCCAGCTGGGCTCCCACGGCGTCAGATACCCGCGCGAGGCGGCCCGCAGCTGCGCCCACGGCTTGTGGTCGGCCAGGCGCGGCAGGCGCAGATAGACCCGCTCGGCGTCGATGCGCGGACCATGGTCGATGCGGAACAGGCGGAGGATAGCGGACAAGAAACGGCTCTTAGCGATATCCCCGCACCATCGCGGCTTATCGGCCGTCGAACAACGTCCGCCGGAAGATTTCCCCGGCCGAAAGCGCGGTCTTGGCGCCCAGCACGGCGGTGGCCGCCCGGGCCGGGTCGAGCATGCGCTTGCCAAGGCGGGTGATGTCGTCGGCGGTGACCGCGTCGACCCCGGCGGCCAGCTCGGCGGGCGGGAACAGCTTGCCGAAGGTCAGGGCCTGGCCGGCGTTCTGTTCGGCGCGGGCCAGCGGCTGCTCGCGGGCCATGAACATGTGGGCCTTCAGCTGGGCCTTGCAGCGGGCCAGCTCGGCCGGCTCGATGCGCTCGACCAGGGCCAGCACCTGTTCGGCGCAGACCTTGGCGGTCTCGGCCGCGTCCTTGGCCGCGCAGCCGACATAGATGCCCAGGGCCCCGATGTCGGCATAGGTGTCGGCATAGGCGTCGATGTTGTAGGCGAGGCCGCGCTTCTCGCGGGCCTCCTGGAACAGCCGCGACGACATGCCCCCGCCCAGGGCCTCGGCGAAGACCCGCAGGGCGAAGTAGTCGTCGTCGCGCGAGCCGAACGCCGGCAGCATCAGCACCAGATGCGCCTGCTCCAGCTTGCGGGTCTCGGCGAAACTCATCCCGACGAACGGCGCCGGATCGGGGATGGCCGCGCCCGGCGTCGCGGGCAGATCGCCAAACGCCTTTTCGGCCAGGGCCAGGATCTCGGCCTCGTCGACCGCGCCCGTGGCGCTGATCACCAGCCGGTCGGCGGCGTAGAGGGCGGCGCGCCATTCGGAAAGCGCCTGCGGGGTCGCGGCCTCGACGCTGTCGACCGTGCCCAGGATCGGCCGGCCGACCGGATGATCGCCCCAGGCGCCCTTCTGCAGCAGGTCGAAGACGTAGTCGTCGGGGGCGTCGGCGGCCTCGGCGATCTCCTGGGCCACCACCTGCTTCTCGCGGGCCAGGTCGCCGGCGTCCAGCGTCGGCCGGCGCACGAGGTCGGCGATCACCGCCATGGCCAGACCCGCGCCGCCCTTCAGCGCCCGCACCTGGAAGCTGGTGCGCTCATAGCCGGTGGCGGCGTTGATCGAACCGCCCTCGGCCTCGATCACCTCGACGATGTCACGCGCGCTGCGGCCGCCCGCGCCCTTGAACACCATGTGCTCGAGCAAGTGCGACCAGCCCGACCGCGCCGGATCCTCGTAGCCCGCGCCGCGCCCGGCGACGACAGTAAGGGCAAGGGTCTCCAGACCCGGCATCGGATCACAGACGACGCGAACGCCATTTTTCAGGGTATGCAGGGTCGGAAGGCTCATTTCCCTCCGTGTAGCCGCACAAGCGTCCGAAAGCGACCCTCCGGCCTGCCTGAGAGGCCGCCCAGCGCTCTTCTTCCGTAAAATCCCCGCGAAGGCGGGGACCCAGGCGTTTTATCGTCGAGAGCCGGGCGTTCCAGAAAAAGCCTGGCCCCCCGCTTTCGCGGGGGTTTCACGGTATTGGAATTGCCATCCGCGAGCGCGCTATTTCCCCGCGAACGCCCGCACGTGGGCCTTCACGGCGGCCGGATCGGCCGGCAGGCGGTCGAAGCGTTCGGGCTTGGCCGACAGGTCGGGCGCGCCGCGCGGCACGCCCTGGACCACGCCGGTGGCGGCCAGAACGGCCTCGGGGAACTTGGCCGGGTGGGCGGTCGACAGCACCACGACCGGGGTCGTGGGATCTTCCAGGCGCAGGCGGGCGGCGGCGGCCAGGCCGACGGCGGTGTGCGGGTCGACCACCTCGCCGGTCTCGTTCAGCGTCGAGAGCATGGTCTTGGCGGTGTCGGCCTCGCTGACCGAGGCCCCGGCGAACAGCTCGCGCATCATCGCGTGGGCGCTGGGCGGGATGTCGAGCGAACCGGTGGTGTTAAAGCCCCGGAAGGCCCGGCCGGTCTCGACGCCGTCGCGGCGCACGGCCTCGAAATAGAGACGCTCGAAGTTGCTGGCGACCTGGATGTCCATGGCCGGGCTCTGGGTGGCGGCCACCGCGCCGCGCGCGTAGCGGCCGTCCTCGAAGGCGCGGGCCAGGATGTCGTTGCTGTTGGTGGCGGCCACGACCTTGGCGATCGGCAGGCCCAGTTGCTTGGCCACGAAGGCCGCATAGGCGTCGCCGAAGTTGCCGGTCGGCACGACGAAGGCCACCTCGCGGGCCGGCGCGCCCAGGCTGACGGCGGCGGTGAAGTAGTAGACGCTCTGGGCGGCGATCCGCGCCCAGTTGATCGAGTTGACGCCCGACAGATCCACCGCGTGGCGGAACTGGTCGTCCTGGAAGGCCTGCTTGACGATGGCCTGGCAGTCGTCGAACGAGCCCTGCACCGAGACGCACGACACGTTGGCGTCTTCCGCCGTGGTCATGAACCGGCGCTGGACCTCGCTTATCCGGCCCTCGGGGAAGAGCGCGACGATGCGGGCGTTGCTGCGGCCGCGGAAGGCCTCGACGGCCGCGCCGCCGGTGTCGCCCGAGGTGGCGCAGATGATGGTCATGGTCCGCGACTGACGCGACAGCACGTAGTCGTAGAGCCGGCCCAGGAGCTGCATCGCAACGTCCTTGAAGGCCAGGGTCGGGCCGTGGAACAGCTCCAGCAGGTAACGGTTGGCGGCCAGCTGCTTCAGCGGCGTCACCGCCGCGTGAGTGAAGCTGGCATAGGCCTCGTCGCACATCTGGGCCAGGTCGTCGGCCGGGATGTCGTCGCCGACGAACTTGCCGAGCACCGCGGCGGCGACCTGGGCGTAGGTCTTGCCGGCGAAGGCGGCGATCTCGTCGGCCGTGAAGGCCGGCCAGGCCTCGGGCACGTACAGGCCGCCGTCGGGGGCGAGGCCCGCGAGCACCGCGTCCAGGAAACCGATCGAAGGGGACTCGCCCCGGGTCGAGACGTAGCGCATCAGGATCTCATCTTCCGCCAGAGCATGGCGGCATAGATAAACAGCAGGGTCACGGCAAGACCAAACCACGTAAGCGCGTATTCCAGGTGCCGATTGGAAATTTCTGCCGGCAGCGGCGCGGGGGTCACGCCGGGAACGGCGGGCGTGGCGGTCTCGACCATCAGGATGTGCGAGGCGGGCCTGTCGGCGGCGAAGGCGGCCAAGGCCTTGTCGCGATCACCGCCCAGCGCCTTGGGGGCCATCAACACGCCGACCACGCGAGCCGGCGCCGCGAAGACCTGGGCCTCGGGCTGGACCTGCCCGCTCAGCGCGTCGACGAGGCCGAGGTCGAGCAGGACGACGCCGTGCGCCTGGCCGGCCAGCCGGCAGGCGGCCATGGCCCGCCAGACCATGTCGCCGTCGCGCACGCCGTAGACCAGCGGCAGCGGCGCGGTCGCACCCGGCGCGCAATCGGCGGCCACGCGCACGAAATCGACGTCCTCGCCCCTGTCGGCGCGGGCCATGGCCTGGGCGAGCGGGATGGCCGGCGCGGTCTTCAGTTTCTCGATGCGCGCCAGCAGGTCCTCTTTCCAGGCCAGGCGCTTCACCTGCCAGGTTCCCAGGCCGCAGAGGATGGAAAAGGCGATCAGGGTCACGATCGTCAGAACGATCGGAAAGCGCGCCTTGGGCTTTGCGGTCTCAGACATCGCCGCGCCCCGCTTCGGAGGCCTTGTTGGCGATCTGGGCGGCGACCATCAGGCCCTTGGCCGGGCGCATCAGCACCAGGCACGCGATGAGGGTCAGCGGCAGCCAGACGACCAGCAGCAGCCACACCGGCCAGTTCCAGGCGAACATCGAAAACAGCGCCCCGAAAGCACACAGCGCGCCGGCGATCAGGATGACGAAGGTGGCCGCCCCGTCGCCGCTCTCGAGCTTGGAAAGATCGTAGCCGCAGGCCTCGCAGCGCGGGGCCACCTTCAGGAAGCCCTCGAACAGAAAGCCCTCGCCACAGACGGGACAGCGCCCGGCGGCGCCGGCGGCGTAGGGGTTGGTCTTGGGCATCGAACGTCCTTGGTCCGAAATCCTCGTCCTTCGACAAGCTCAGGAAGAGGATTTCTACGGCGCCGCCCATCGTCCTCATCCTGAGCCTGTCGAAGGACGAGGGCGACGCACGATCGAAAACGAAAAAGGCCCGGAGCGCGATCGGCGCTCCGGGCCCTTCGATAGTCGGTGAGCCTAGTGCGCCGAGGCGCCGAAGATCACGTAGATGAAGGCGAACAGGAACAGCCAGACCACGTCGACGAAGTGCCAGTACCAGGCGGCCGCTTCGAAGCCGAAGTGCTGCTTGGGCGTGAAGGCGCCGTTCATCAGGCGGATCAGGCAGACGATCAGGAACAGCGTGCCCACGAAGACGTGGAAGCCGTGGAAGCCGGTGGCCAGGAAGAAGGTCGAGCCGTACAGGCCCGAATTGGCGGCGGCCTCGTTGTAGAACAGGTTCTCGTGGTTGATGTGGGCGTACTCGTAGACCTGGATGCAGGTGAACAGAGCGCCCAGCGCGATGGTCAGGATCAGGCCCCACTTGGCGCCCTTGCGGTCGCCTTGCTGCAGGGCGTGGTGCGACCAGGTGATGGTGGTGCCCGACAGCAGCAGGGTCAGCGTGTTGACCAGCGGCAGGTGCCAGGGCGAGACGGTCTCGACGCCGGCCGGCGGCCAGGCGGCCCAGGCGGTGCGGACTTCCTCGATGCTGGAGAAGGTGCGGTGGCCGTGGAACAGGGCCATCTCGAAGAAGATCCAGAACCACGCCACGAAGAACATCACTTCCGAGGCGATGAACAGCACCATGCCGTAGCGCAGGCCGATCGAGACGACGGGGGTGTGGTCGCCGGCGTTGGCTTCCTTGATGACGTCCCACCACCAGCCGAACATGGTGTAGAGCACGCCGGCCAGGCCGAGCGCGAACAGCCACCACTGGCCCTTCTCGATCCCGAACACGCCGCCCTTGATCCAGGCGATCAGGCCGATGGCCATGACGGTGGCCGCCATCGAGCCGACGAACGGCCACGGGCTAGGCGGCAGGATGTGGTAGTCGTGTTTGACGGCGCCGTGGGCCATGTGTTGCGAACCCTCTGATTATTTGAAGTACGCGTCGCGTAGGTCCCCCAAGGCCCGCGCACTCCCTTGTGGATTGCTATAGTCCCTTGGACGGTGTTCCGCCAAGTGGTTGAACGATGCGCGGCGTCGCGTCGGCCGACTTGCCGCCGTCCTCGCCCTCCACCGCCGGGAAGAAGGTGTAAGACAGGGTGATCTCGGACTTGCCCCTGGTCTCCGGATCCTCGGCGAAGCGGGGATCGACGAAGTAGACGACCGGGAACTCGACGGTCTGGCCGGGCTCGATCGTCTGGTTCGAGAAGCAGAAGCACTCGATCTTCTGGAAATAGGCCCCGGCCTGCTCGGGCACGACGTTGTAGATCGCCCGGCCCGTCTGGGGCTTGTCGCTGTTGTTGGTGACCTTGAAGAAGGCCAGGCCCGACGCGCCCAGCTTGATGTCCTGGCTGACCTGCTCGGTGGTGAAGGTCCAGGGCAGGTTGCGGATATTGGCGTCGAAGCGGACGACGACGCTGCGGTCCAGCACCTTGGTCGGGGCGGCCTCGGCGCGGCGCACCGTGCCGTCGAAACCCGTGACCTGGCAGAACAGCTTGTAGAGCGGCACCGAGGCGTAGGCCGCGCCGACCATGCCGGCGAAGGCGCCGACGCAGATCAGCGCCACGCGCTTGTTGCGGCGGGCCTGCGGGTTGCTCGCCTTGCCGGCCTTGGCCGCCGGCTTGCCCTCAGAACCGGTTTCCGACATTGGCGCCGAGCCTCACCAGGGTGACCACGAAGACCAGGGCGACGAAGGCGACGAGGCCCAGCGCCAGGGCGATGTTGCGGCCGTTGCGGGCCTTCAGCGCCTGGTCGGCGTCGGGCTTTACGGAAACGGTCTTCTTCGGATCGGTCAAAGCGGAAGCTCCAGGGCCCGGACGCCGATCATGGCCTCGGCCAGCAGGGCGGCGAACAGGGCGAACAGGTACAGGATCGAGAAGGCGAAGAGGTTGCGGGCGTCCTTGGCGCCGCCCACCGGCGGTGGGCGCTTGCCGGGCTCGGCCGGCTCCGCGGCGGGCGCGTCCGTCACCTCGTAGAGGGCGCGGTCGGCCACGCGCGGGTCGGCCGCATCGCCGGCGTCGCTGCGGAACACGCGCCAGGCCAGGATCAGGAAGACGATCCCGCCCAGGGCCGAGACGGCCAGGTAGAGCGGACCGCCCAGGCCGGTGAAGGCCGGCGCCAGGCAAACGGGGATGAACACCAGGCTGTAGAGCAGGATCTGCTTGCGGGTTTCCTTGGCGCCCTTGACCACCGGCAGCATCGGCACGCCGGCCTTGGCGTAGTCGGTGCTGATGTAGAGCGACAGGGCCCAGAAGTGCGGCGGGGTCCACAGGAAGATGATCAGCACCATCAGCCAGGCGTTCAGCGGCGCCGAACCGCTGGCGGCCGCCCAGCCGATGGCCGGCGGCAGAGCGCCGGCCAGGCCGCCGATGACGATGTTCTGGGCCGTCCAGCGCTTGAGCCACATGGTGTAGACCACCGCGTAGAACACGATGGTGAAGGCCAGCAGGCCCGCGGCCAGCCAGTTGATGGCCATGCCCATCAGCAGGACCGACAGCAGGGACAGCACGACGCCCAGGGTCGCGGCTTCGGAGCCCTCGACCAGGCCGGCCGGCACCGGGCGACCGCGGGTGCGGCGCATCTTGGCGTCGATATCGGCGTCGTACCACATGTTCAGAGCGCCCGAGGCCCCCGCCCCCACGGCGATGCACAGCACCGCCACCGCGCCCAGCAGCGGGTGGATGTGGGTGCGGGCGGCCACCAGACCGGTCGCGGCCGTGAACACCACCAGCGACATCACGCGCGGCTTGAGGAGCTGGAAATAGTCCTGCCAGCGCGCCGCGCGGACCGTGTCGGCGGGCGTGTCGGGCGAAAGGACGGCGGGCTTGGCCATGGGACTTGGAACTTACGTCTTCGAAGAGGGGTCTTGATGGTCGAAGGGCGCGGGCCGGACTGTTCGCCCGATCCGCGCCCCCCGCGCTTATACAGCTATCTTACCAGAGATCAGTCGCGCCAATCAGTGGTGATCGTCGGCCTTGATGACCGGCGGCTCGCTGAACTGGTGGAACGGCGGCGGCGAGGACAGGGTCCATTCCAGCGTGGTGGCGCCTTCGCCCCACGGGTTGGCCTCGGCCTTGCGGCGACGGATGGCGGCCTCGAGCAGCACCAGCATGAAGACGCCGACGCCGACGACGGTGATCATGTAGCCCACCGACGAGACGTAGTTCCACTTCGCGAAGGCGTCCGGATAGTCGACATAGCGACGCGGCATGCCGTCCAGGCCCAGGAAGTGCTGCGGGAAGAACACCAGGTTCACGCCCACGAACATGATCCAGAAGTGGGTCGCGCCGAGGAACTCGTTGTACTTCACGCCCCACATCTTCTCGAACCAGTAGTAGAAGCCCGCGAAGATGGCGAAGACGGCGCCCAGCGACAGCACGTAGTGGAAGTGAGCCACCACGTAGTAGGTGTCGTGCAGGCTGTAGTCGATGCCGGCGTTCGAAAGCACCACGCCGGTGACGCCGCCGACCGTGAACAGGAAGATGAAGCCGATCGCCCACAGCATGGGCGTCTTGAAGCTGATCGAACCGCCCCACATCGTGGCGATCCACGAGAAGATCTTCACGCCCGTCGGAACGGCGATGATCATCGTCGCGGCCACGAAGTAGGCGCGCAGGTTGATGGGCATGCCGACCGTGTACATGTGGTGAGCCCACACGACGAAGCCGACGAAGCCGATGGCGACCATGGCGTAGGCCATGGCGAGGTAGCCGAAGACCGGCTTCTTCGAGAAGGTCGAGACGATGTGGCTGATGATGCCGAACCCCGGCAGGATCAGGATGTACACTTCCGGGTGACCGAAGAACCAGAACAGGTGCTGGAACATCACCGGGTCGCCGCCGGCGGCGGGATCGAAGAAGTGGGTGCCGAAGTTGCGGTCGGTCAGCAGCATGGTGATGGCGCCGGCCAGCACGGGCAGCGACAGCAGCAGCAGGAAGGCGGTGATCAGCACCGACCAGGCGAACAGCGGCATGCGGTGCAGGGTCATGCCCGGCGCGCGCATGTTGAAGATGGTGGTGATGAAGTTGAT
>CBINOL010000083.1:0-22109 GCA_966252285.1 uncultured Caulobacter sp. | reverse complement strand
AGGCCGCCGACCAGGCCGACGTGCTGCTGATCCTCACCGAGTGGGACCAGTTCCGGGCTCTCGACCTGGAGCGCCTCAAGACCCTGCTGGCCGCCCCGGTCGTGGTCGACCTGCGCAACGTCTACAAGCCGCACGAAATGGTCCGCCACGGCTTCACCTACGCCTCGGTGGGGCGCGGGGCGGCGGCCGAAGGCGGCGAGGGCGCGGGTCTCAAGACCGACGAGCGCCAGATGGACGCCGTCCCGAACTAGGCGGGAAAGGTCCGCGCCTCCGCCGCCCCTCGGGCGGCGGGGCCGGGCCGGCGATCCAGAAAAAATCCCAGGGGGAAACGCATCCGGAGCACGGCGATGGCGGTGAACGCCGCCGATCGCGCGCGCCTGGGCCGTCTGCCTGGACTGAACTGAATGCGGCGTCGCGAACTGCACAATGGATCTGAAGTCATGACCGCACAGCGTAGCGTCAAAAAGCCCAAGGTTCTGGCGGTCTGCTCCAGTGGCGGCCACTGGGAGCAGATGATGATGATCCGTGACGCCTTTAAAGGCGCCGATCCTGTCTTCGTCACGACTTTGCCCGGATTGGCTGAGAAGTCGGGCGTCGAGAAAGCCTATGTCGTGCCGGACTGTAACCGGGACAATATTGGGGCCAACCTTCGCTGCATGAGGGATCTGCTTTCCATCATCCGGACAGAGCGGCCCAATGTAATCATCTCGACCGGCGCCGCGCCGGGCCTGCTGGCGATCGTCATCGGCCGCTTCTTCGGCGCCCGGGGCGTCTGGGTCGACAGCATCGCCAACTCCGAGCGGCTGTCGATGAGCGGCAAGATGGCCGGCTACGTCGCCAACCTCTGGATCACCCAGTGGAGCCAGCTGGCCAGCGCCAAGGGGCCGAAATACTACGGGAGCGTCCTGTGATCCTGCTGACCGTCGGCACCCAGCTGCCCTTCGATCGCCTGGTCGACATCGTCGACCGCGTCGCGCCCGACACCGGCGAGGAAGTGTTCGGCCAGATCGGCAAGAGCACCCTGTCGCCGCGCAACTTCACCTTCCAGGAAAACCTGCCGCCGCGCGACTTCGAGACCAAGATCACCTCGGCGCGGGTGCTGGTTTCGCACGCCGGCATCGGCTCGATCCTGACGGCCCGCAAGTACAACAAGCCGATCATCCTGTTCCCGCGCCTGGCCGCGCACAACGAGCACCGCAACGACCACCAGCTGGCCACCTGCGCCCAGCTGAAGACCCAGGCCGGCATCTACGTGGCCACTGACGAGGGCGAACTGCGCGCTCTGCTGCTCGACAAGGGCCTGGTCTCGGGCTCGGAGGATCCGGGCGCGGCGGTCAAGCGCCGGCAGCTGACCGACGCCATCGGCGCCTTCATCGGCGGCGGCGCGTGACGATCGCCCCGGACGATCGCCAGAAGGTGCTCTACTACGTGGAGCGCTACCTGCCGCCGTCGCAGGCCTTCGTGGCCCAGCAGGCGCGGGCTTTGGCGCGCTACCAACCGGCGATCCTGGCCGGCAGCACCATGGCCAGCCTCGATCGCGACCTGATCGGCTTTCCGGTGCACGACATCCGCGCCTCGCCGGCCATGCGGGCGGGCGAGTTCGCGCTGAAGACCGTGCGCCTGCCGGCGCCGGCGCTGTTTCCGGCCGTCCGCCAGGCCGACCTGGTGCACGCCCATTTCGGCAAGAACGGCTATGTGATCGAGCCGCTGGCGGCGCGCGCCGCGGGCAAGCCGCTGGTCACCACCTTCCACGGGTTCGACGCCACCTTCGCGGGCAAGGCGGCCGACGTCGACGGCTTCAACCAGGTGCGGTTCTTCGCCAAGGGCCGCGAGCAGATGGCCAAGGGCGGCGGCTGGCAGATCGCCGTGTCGGACTTCATCCAGGACCGCCTGCTGGCCCTGGGGTTCCCGCAGTCGCGGATCTTCCGCCACTATATCGGCGTCGACACCAGCCTGTTCTCGGCCCCGACCAAGCCGCGCCGCAAGGGCCTGGTGGTCTCGGTCGCCCGCTTCGTGGAGTACAAGGGCCACAAGCTGATGATCGAGGCGCTGGAGCGGGTGGCCAAGGCCGGCACGCCCGTCGAGTTCATCATGATCGGCGAGGGGCCGCTGCGCGACGAGATCGAGGCCCTGGCCCGCCGTTCGCTGCCCAAGGTCGAGATTCGCGAGAAGCAGACCCAGGCCCAGATCCGCGACCTGCTGTCGGAAGCCGAGCTCTATCTGCACGGGGCGGTGACCCTGGCCAACGGCCACGCCGAGGCCTTCGGCATCGCCAACCTGGAAGCCCAGGCCATGGGCGCGCCGGTCGTCGCCTTCCGCTCGGGCGGGGTGGGCGAGGCGGTGGAGGAGGGGGCCACCGGCTTTCTCGCCGCCGAGCGTGACGTGGCCGCCATGGCCGACCACATCGGTCGCCTACTGAACGACCAGCCGCTGTGGAACGCCTTCAGCGAGCGCGCGCCGAAGATGGTGGCCGAGCGCTTCGACATCCGCCGCCAGACCGCGCTGCTGGAAGACTATTACGACAGCGTCCTCGACGCCCATAAGCACGGGGAGGCGCGCCGATGACGTCCCAGATCCAGCCGCAGACCAAGCCCAAGGGCGTGAAGCCCAAGTGGAGCCTGAACGTGTTCCGGCCGCTGCGCGACGCGATCATCAATGTCCGGCGGGCCTACTACAACAAGGTCTGGGGGATGCACATCCACCCGACCGCGTCATTCTCGCTGAGCGCCAAGTTCGACCGCACCAACCCCAAGGGCGTGCATGTGGGCGAAGAGACCTACGTGGCCTTCGACGCGGCGATCCTGACCCACGACCTGACGCGCGGCCTGTACCTCAACACCTATATCGGCCGCCGCTGCTTCATCGGCGCGCGCAGCATCATCCTGCCGGGCGTGACCATCGGCGACGAGTGCGTGATCGGCTCGGGCGCGGTCGTCACCAAGGACATCCCGCCGCGGTCGCTGGTCGCCGGCAACCCGGCCAAGATCATCCGCTCGGACATCAAGATCATCTCGCGCTACGGCCGCATGGCCCGCGAGGACGAAATCGAGGCGGCCAACGTCGCCGCCCTGGCCCTGGGAGCCGCCGAATGAAGATGTTCTTCTACCGCGGCAAGCACGAGAACTTCGGCGACGAGCTGAACCACTGGCTGTGGCCGCAGATCCTGCCGGACTTCTTCGACGAGGACGAAAGCGACCTGTTCCTGGGCATCGGCTCGATCCTCTACGACAACTTCGATCCCGGCATCCGCAAGATCGTCTTCGGCTCGGGCTGGGGCGGCTACACCAAGGCCCCGACGCTGGACGACAAGTGGACGGTCTACTTCGTGCGCGGCAAGAAGACCGCTCAGGAGCTGGGCGTCGACGAGCGCCTGGGCATCGGCGACAGCGGCATCCTGATCCGCAGCCTGTGGGATGCGAGCAAGGTCGAGAAGCGCCACGCCGTCTCGTTCATCCCCCACTACGAAAGCGCCATGTACGGCGCCTGGGAGAAGGTCTGCGCCAAGGCCGGCATCCACTTCATCGACCCGCGCTGGTCGGTGGAGAAGGTGCTGCAGGAGATCAGCGCCTCGGAAAAGGTGATCTCCGAGGCCATGCACGGGGTGATCATCTCGGACGCCCTGCGGGTGCCGTGGCGGGCCATCGTGCCGCTGGACCCGGCCAACCGCGCCAAGTGGTACGACTGGGCCAGCGCGCTGGACGTCTCGATCGACTTCGACACGCTCGGTCCGTCCAATCCGGTCGAGGCCCTGGCCGCCCTGCGCAAGGACACGGCCTGGCGCAAGGCGATCACCTTCCGCCACCGCCGCATCCGCCAACTGACCGGCGACATGGCCTTCGGTTCGGCCGGGGCGACCCTGCAGGCGGTGGCCGCCAAGCCGGGCCAGCTGAGCACCGACGCCGCCATCGAGGCCGCCCACGCCGCCATGCTGGCCCAGGTCGAGCGACTGAAGGCCGACTTCGCGCCGGCGGCCGTCCGCGACGTCCAGCCCGTCGAGCAGTGAGGGCCGGCCGATGAGCAGCCTTTCCGCCACCGTCATCCTGTCGTCCTACAACGGCGAGAAGCGGCTGCCGAACACGCTGGACTCGTTCGTGCGCCAGGACCTGCCCAAGGACGGGTGGGAGATCATCGCCGTCGACAACAACAGCAGCGACGCCACGTTCGAGATTCTGCGGTCCTATGCCGACCGCCTGCCGATCAAGCCGTTCCGGCACGTCACGCCGGGCAAGTCGAGCGCCCTGAACGAGGCCATCGCCCGCGCCCAGGGCGAGCTTCTGGTCTTCACCGACGACGACGTCGAGGCCGCGCCGCACTGGCTGTCGTCGATCGTCGAATGCGCCGCCGCCCATCCCGAGGTGTCGGTGATCGGCGGCCGCATCGTGCCCAACTGGGAGCGCCCGCCGGGCGACGATCCGCTCTACACCTGGCTGCCGCTGGGCTCGACCTTCGCCATCGTCGACGACCTGCCCACGGGGCCATGCGATCCGTCGAAGATCTGGGGTCCCAACACCACGATCCGGGCCAGCGCCCTGGGCGGCGAGCGCTATCGCGAGGACATTGGGCCATTGCCCGCCAAGCTCTACGCCATGGGCGAGGATTCCGAGATCGTCATGCGGCTCGCGGCGCGAGGCCACAAGGCCTACCACTGCGCCGAGGCGCAGGTGCGCCATTTCGTGCCGGCGTCGAACATGTCGGCCGACTGGGTGCAGAAGCGGGCCGAGCGCCTGGGCTTCGGCATCCCGGCCCTGCAGCCCGAGAAGATCCCCAGCGGCCCGCGCCTGGGCGGCGTGCCGGTCAAGACCTGGCTGGAGACCGCCAGCTGGGGTGCGCGCAGCCTGATGCTCTATCCGCTGCCCAGGTCGCGCCTGCGGTTCTGGGCGATCTGGAAGCTCTACTACATGCGCGGCCTGATCCAGGGCATCCGCCACTACATGCCGACGGCCCGCGCATGAGCGATCCGATCGACACCTCGCCCCAGACGCAGCCGCCGGCCGGCGGCGCCAGCGGCATCGGCTCCAAGGCCGTGAAGGCCTCGGTGTGGGTGATGGGCGGGGTGGTGTTCACGCGCCTGGCCAACCTTCTGATGACGGTGGTGCTGGCGCGCATCCTGCTGCCGCAGGACTTCGGCCTGGTGGCGCTGGCGACCACCGTGCTCTTGATGCTGCAGGCGATCACCGACCTGTCGCTGGGCAACGCCCTGATCCACAAGCAGGACGCCGACCGCGCCGACTACGACACCGCCTTCACCCTGGGCGTGCTGCGCGGCCTGCTGCTGATGGCGATCATGATCGGCGCCGGCGCGGTGATGGTCAGGATCTACAACGACCCCCGCCTGTTCGCGATCATGGCCGCGATCAGCGTGCGGCCGCTGATGGCCGGCTTGATGAGCCCCTACTACATCACCCTGGCCAAGCACCTGAAATTCTCGGTGGTGATCGCCATCGAAAGCCTGGCGGCCGTGCTGCAGCTGGTGGCCGCCGTGGCGGTGGCCTGGACCACCCACAGCTACTGGGGGATCGTCGCCGGGGTGATCGCCGCGGGCCTCGTGCCGCTGGTGGCCAGCTATCTCTACGCGCCGTACCGGCCGCGCTTCTCGCTGGCCTCGACCAAGCTGATCCTGGGCTTCTCGATCTGGGTGACGCTGAACCAGTTCATCACCGTCATCGGCAACCGCTTCGACAACCTGGTGATCGCCGGCGTGCTCGGCACGGCCACCTTCGGCGCGTACAACGTCGGCAACAACATCGCCACCATGCTGACCCAGCAGGCCATCCAGCCGCTGGAGCGGGTGTTCTTCCCCAGCTTCGTCCACATCGCCGCCGACCGCGACCGCCTGCGGGCCGCGTTCCAGCGCAGCCAGTCGTCGCTGTTCGCGGTGGGCCTGCCGCTGGGCGTGGGGCTGGCGCTGGTGGCCGAGCCGCTGGTGGCGCTGGCCCTGGGCCCCAAGTGGCATCTGGCCGCCGTCGTGATCCAGCTGATCGCGCCGGTGCTGGGCGTGCAGGTGGTGTTCGGCGCAGTCAACGCCGTGGCCTACGCCCAGGGTGCGACCAAGGACCTCTTCCAGCGCAGCCTGTGGCAGACGCTGGTCCGCGTGCCCGTGGTGCTGGCCGGTCTCTATTTCTGGGGCCTCACCGGCCTTCTGGTGGCGCGCATCCTGTCGGGCGGCCTGCTGCTGTCGGTGCTGAACCTGATGCTGGTGCGCAAGCTGACCGGCCTGACCGCCTTCGAGCAGGTGAAGGTCACCTGGCGCTCGCTGGTCAGCACGGTGGTGATGATCGCCGCGGCCCTGGCGGCGCGCTCGCTGTTCCCCAGCGTGGAGCATCACGCCGACGCCCTCTACGCCACCGTGGCGATCTCGATCGCCGGCGGGGCGGCCTACGTGATCACCCACGCGGCGGTCTGGTTCATGGCCGGGCGCCCGGGCAACAGCATCGAGGCCGAACTCGCGCGCATGCTGTCGAAAACCACCGGGCGCTTCGCCCGCCTGCGGAATGCATAAGCCATGGCCAAGTCTCCGCTCCCCCCGGTTCCCAGGATCTCGGTCCTCGTCAACAACTACAATTACGCGGCCTACCTGCCGGCCTGCATCGACAGCGTGCTGTCGCAGGACTACCCGGACTTCGAGCTGATCGTCGTCGACGACGGCTCCAAGGACAATTCGCGCGAGATCATCGCCGGCTATGGCGACCGGCTGGTGTCGGTGCTGAAGGAGAACGGCGGCCAGGCCTCGTCCTTCAACGCCGGCTTCGCCGCCGCCACGGGCGAGATCCTGTGCCTGCTGGACGCCGACGACGCCTTCCTGCCCGGCAAGCTGTCGCGCCTGGCCGAGATCTACGCCGGCGACGGCGTCGACTGGTGCTTCGACCGGGTGACCACCGACGAGGCGGCCGGCGCGCCGGGCGAGCTGGTGACCAAGCCCGTCGACTATCGCCAGACCCTCGGCCGGGGACGTTTCCCGAGCATTCCTGTGCCCACCTCGGGCCTGACCTTCCGGCGCGGGCTGCTGTCGCAGATCCTGCCGATGCCGGTGGCCCAGGACGTGGTGCTCAGCGACAACTACCTGAAGTTCGCCGCCAGCTATCTGGGGGCGGGGGTGCTGGTCGACACGCCGCTGACCTTCCAGCGTATCCACGCGACCAACCGTTACACCGGCGCGGTGCAGGCCAGCCCGCTGCGCTCGCGGATCATGATCGCCACCGGCCTGGAACTGGCCCGCCGCTATCCGGGCCTCAAGAGCCTGGGCGCCAGCCTGGCGGCCGGCGGCTTCGCCCAGGGCGAGCTGTCGGGCCGGGCCCTGCGCGAGCAGCTGGCCGTGGCCACCAACGCCGCCCCCAACCCGCGCCTGGCGGCGCTGGACCTGTGGTGGCGGGTGACGATGAAACGGGCGCGCGCCTCGCTGGCGCCGCGCAAGGCGGCAAAGGCGGGCTGATCATGACCACGACCACGCTCGATCCCGTCCAGTCCGCCCCGGCTCAGGCCGCCGATGTCGTCCACGTCACGGTCGGGGTGCTGACCTTCAAGCGCCCCGACGGCATCGCCAAGCTGCTGGAGTCGCTGGGCGGCCTGACCATGAACGCCGAGCGGCCCTACAAGCTGTCGGTGGTGGTGGTCGACAACGATCCCAAGGGCAGCGGCCGCGTGGCGGTCGAGCCGTTCATGGCCTCGAGCGCCTTCCAGCTGATCTACGCCATCGAGCCGGAGCCGGGCATCCCGTTCGGCCGCAACCGGGCCATGGACGAGGCCCCGGCCGACACCAGGTTCTTCTGCTTCGTCGACGACGACGAGTGGGTCGTACCGGGCTGGCTGGACGCCTTGATCGAGGTGCAGGCGCGCACCGGCGCCGACTGCGTCTATGGCCCGGTCGAGCCGGTCTATCCGGAAGACCCGCCCGCCTACTTCATCAAGAGCAAGGTTTTCGAGCGCAAGAAGAACGAGGACGGCGCCCGCATCGGCTATGCCGCCTCCAACAACGTGATGTTCGACCTGCCGCTGTTCAGGCAGATGGGCCTGCGCTTCGAGGAGCGGATGCGCCACACCGGCGGCACCGACTACCTGTTCTTCAACCAGGCGGTCCGCAAGGGCGCGAAGATCCACTGGAGCGACGCGGCCCTGGTCTATGACGTCGTGCCCGCCAACCGCATGACCTGGAAGTGGGTGATCCAGCGGCAGTACCGCCTGGGCAACACCTTCGCGGTTGCCGACCAGCTGCACGGCACGCCGGCCAGGCGCGGCTATCGCCTGGTCTACGGCGCGGCGCGGATGGCGCTGGGGGCGGTGATGTCGCCGGCCCTGCTGATCTCGCCCAGCCTCGGCATGCGGGCGATCATCCACGGGGTGCGAGGCGCGGGCGTCGTCAGCGGCATCCTCGGCCACAGCTATCAGGAATACGGAAAGGCCGAAGCCTAGCGTTCGCGCGCGGCTTGGCCCAGTGACCCACGCATGACCCTCGTGAACGACAGTCCCTCGCATCGGCGCGCCGCCCAGGCCAAGGTCAACGGCGCCGCCCGCCGCGAAAGCCAGCTGAAGACGCTGCTGACGGCGATCCTGATCCTGTGCCTGTGGCGCGCCTCGGGCATGTCGTACGGCTATCCTTCGCGCTTCGACGAGGGCGGCAGCGGCGACAACGTCTTCGTCATGAAGGCGCTGCTCTACAGCCTGATCCCGCTGATCCTGCTCTACGCCCTGCTCGAGGCGGGACGGGTCAAGCAGATGATCCAGAAGACGCCGATCTCGGTAGTGATCATCTTCACCGCCTGCGTGGCGTCGGTGTTCTGGTCGATCAACATGGGCGCCTCGACGCGCGGCCTGATCGCGGTGTCGCTGATCACCATCGCGGCCCTGATGTACCGGCTGCGCTACGGGGCGGCCGACACCTGGAACACGGTCTATACGTTCATGGTGGTGTCGGCGATCGCCAACGTGGCCTACACCATCGTCTTCCCCCAGTTCGCCATCATGGGCGGGGCCTACCAGGGCATGGTCAAGGGGATGTTCTACCACAAGAACCTGATGGGCCATTTCTTCTCCCTCGGGTTCTTCATCATCTTCCTGAACTCGCAGTACCGGTACGGCCCGACCTTCCACGGGGTGGTCAAGACCGTCGCCACGGCCTGCGCCCTGGGCCTGGTGGTGCTGGCGCGATCCTCCACCGCCCTGATGATGATCGGCGTGGGCATGACCGTGATCGTCGGCCTCAACGCCACCCGGGCCCTGAAGAGCAAGCCGGCGCGGGTGGGCCTGATCCTGGGGACCTCGGTGGTCATGGCGACCCTGATCGTGGTCTCCTACAACATCGTCATCGCCACGATCGCCGAGGCGTTCGGCAAGGACGCCACCCTGTCGGGCCGCTCGAACATCTGGGACCAGCTGCTGCCGCTGGTCTATGACCGGCCGCTGTTCGGTTACGGTTTCGCGGTGTTCCGCCAGCCCGAGGTGTTCGACCAGTTCGTGCGCGCCTCGTGGAACGTCAGCTCGACGCACAGCACCTATCTGGAGCTCTGCCTGAATATCGGCGTGCCCGGCGCGGCGGCGCTGCTGTTCCTGATCCTGGTGCGCCTGTTCGCCAAGATCGCGCCGTCGCCGGCCAGTGTTCCGGTCCAGCGGCAGCAGCGGCTGGAGGTGATCATCATCCTGCTGGTGCTGGTGGCTTCGGGTCTCGACGCCGGCATGCTGCTGGCGCCCATCGTGCTGTGGCCGCTGATCGTCATCTCGCTGCCCGCCTCGTTCGAGGCGTCGCCGCCCCGGCGGCTCCTGCGTCGTCCGGCCTTCGCGTCGCGGGGCCCCGCATGAGGCTGCTGTCCGGTCTCGGGATGGGGGAGGCGGCGTCGCAAAGCCCGGCGCCCCTGCCCAAGAACCTGGCCCTGGTGCAGGCCCTGCGCGGCGTGGCCGCCATCGCCGTGGTCGCCCACCACACGATCCGGACCTTCACCGTCAAGGCCAGCGCCGGCATCGTCCCGCCGGCCCTGATCGGCGCGCCCGCCTTCTATGACGCACTGGCCTTCGGCGTGGACCTGTTCTTCGTCATCAGCGGCTTCATCATGGTCTATGTCTCGGGCGCCTACATGGCCTCGGACAAGCCGATCCTGGGCTTCCTGCTCAAGCGCGCGGCGCGGATCTATCCGATCTACATCATCGTCTCGCTGGTGCTGATCGGCCTGAAGGTGATGAACCACCTGACCGAGGGGGCGTCGAGCTTCGACCTCCAGCCTTTGCGGATCGCGACCTCGCTGCTGCTGATCCCGGCCTTCAACGAGGCCGGCGGCGTGCAGCCGATCCTCGGCGTCGGCTGGACCCTGTCGTACGAGCTCTATTTCTACCTGCTGTTCGCGGCCGCCGTGGTGGCGGCCCGCAAGGCGTTCTTCGCGCCGCTGGCGGCGTTCATCCTGCTGGCGATCACCGCGTGCAGCCTGCTGCCGGGCAAGGCGGCGATCGTCAGCTTCCTGGCCAATCCGATCGCCATCGAGTTCTTGTTCGGCTGCCTGGTCGCCCTGGCGATCAAGCGCGGGGCGCGGATGCCGCTGCCCTGGCCGGCCATCGTTGTCGCCACCGCGGCCCTGTTCGTCGCGCCGCTGTTCGTGCACGCCGAGGCCTGGCGGGTGCTGTGCTGGGGCCTGCCCAGCGCGGTGATCGTGTTCGCGGCCGTATCGCTGGAAGCCGACGGCAAGGTTTCGCGGACCTCCAAGGTGTTCGGGCTGGTCGGCGACGCCTCCTACTCGATCTATCTCGTCCACATCCTGATCGTCGGCATTGTCGGCGCGCGCGTCGGCCGCATGGTCAGCGCGGCGATCGGCACGGGCTACGCCAGCACCGCGGCGGTGGCGGCGATCGTCGTCCTGGCGACCCTGGTGGGCATCGCGATGTACTACGTGGTCGAGCGTCCCATCGCCGATTTCCTCGCCAAAAGGATTGGGGGCTACGAGCGAGCTCGCCTCCGCCGTGTATCCGAGGTTCGCGCGTAAGCAACTGGCGCCTATATTTGAAGCGAAATTAGGTATTGGGCGTGTTGTGCTTCTTGATGCATTCTGTGTTTGCTGGGTGAGTATCAGTAAGCCAGAGCGTTGCCATGAAATCCGGGTTCGAGCGTCGCGAAATACTTAAGGTTGGCGTGGCCGCCTTGGGGCTTCCTGGGCTCGCCGCCCTGCCGGGCAGGGGGGGCGCCGCGCCCCGTGCGGACGAGCCGGCGCCGGCCGACGGCTACAGGCTCGACTTCCGCGCCGCCCGCCTGTTCCAGAACGGCCAGGAGGCCGGCCCGCTGACGGCCATGCCGGGCATCGTCATCCGCGCCGCCGGCGGCCTGGCCCTGGCGCCCACGGGCCGGTTGCTGCCCTTCGCCGACGGACAGCTGCGCCAGCACGCGCAGGCCGGGCTGCTGATCGAGCCGGCCTCGCGCAACCTGTGCGCCAGCTTCAACGCCGCCCCGACCACCAGTCAGGGCTGGTCGGCGGGCGCCACGGTCAGCCTCAAGATCGTCGACGCCCGCGACGAGCTCTACGCCGCCCAGGATCCGGCCACGGGCGACTATCTGTTCCGCGACCTGCTGGACCAGGGCGTCATGAACGGCATGGTTCTGGAGGCCTACAATTCGGGGACCGCCTCGGCCGCTGTCACCGCCGCTGGCATGGCCGGGGTCGGGGTCAAGCACACGCTGTCGGCCTGGACCCGCTGCGTGGCGGGCAGCGGCGACCTGCGCCTGACCGGCGGCGCGGCCGGGCCCGCCTACAGCCAGGCCTACTGGGCCCGCGTCGAGCGCGCCGGCCTGACGCCGACCAGCGCCAGCCAGGGCCTGACCATGGCCATCCACGCCAAGGCCCGCATCCGCTGGATCCTGCACCAGCTGGAGCCCAGCGCCCTGGCCACCAGCCCCATCGTGGTGGCCGGCGCCTCGGTGGGCCGGGCGGCCGACGAACTGGTGATCGACAACGCCGGCCTGTTTGGCCAGCCGTTCACGATCGTCGCCGACACCCACATCCGCCGGACCGGCGACCTGGCCCGCCGCTGGATCACGGTCTCGGGCGGCGACGAGGAGGTGGCCGTCACCCGCTCGGCCGACAACGCCCTGACCCTGACGGGCGCGGGCTCTGCGCACGATGCGACGGTGGCGCCGCGCCTTCCCCGCATCCATGGCCCCGGCGGCGCGCGCGTGGCCTTGCAGGTGCGGTCGCAGGGCAGGGTGCTGTCGGTCGGCGGCGCCAACGCCCACGACGCCTTCAACACCTTCCCCGCCAAGCTCTCGCGCCTGACCCTGGGCGCGCGCCCGGACGGGACCGAGCCGCTGGCCGGCTGGTTCCGCAGTCTCGACATCCGGGGGCTGGTGGATCCGCGCGAACTGAAGCTGGCCAGCGCCCCGCCGGCCGACGCCATGGCCCACGACATCGTCCGCTATGTCGACCCCAAGGGCAGCGACACCGCCGACGGCCTGACCCCCGCCACCGCCTGGGCTACCCTGGCCAAGGCGGCCGCCGCCGCGACCGCTCTGCCGTCCGGCGTCCACCTGCTGCTCAAGCGCGGCGGATCCTGGCCGGAGATCCTGTCGCCGCCGTCCGACTGGTGCACGGTGGGCGCCTATGGCGAAGGCGCGCGGCCGATCGTGGGCGTCGGCCAGGACTACGGCTGCGACGAGAACAATAAGTCGGGCTTCCGGATCGAAGGGCTGCAGCTGCGCGACTGGAAGCTGAAGGGTTTCAACAACTACGGCTTCAACAGCCACATGCTGTGGGACTGCGAGGTCGGGCCGATCGCGGCCGGCCAGGCCGAGACCAATCGCGGCGGGGTGACCAGTCGCAATTTCAGGAACTTCTATATCGGCGCCTGCCACGTGCACGACGTGATCGGCGACGACGTCTTCCTGCAGACCACCAAGGGCGGCTGGGTGATCTCGGAGGGCAACCGCTACGACCCGGCCAACGGCGCCGAGGCCGACAACTTCCAGCTCAGCGACAACCAGGGCGCCCAGGTGCGGCTCAGCGGCGACCAGTACGACATGCGCGGCGCCAGCAGCGGCAAGGGCTGTGTCGTGGTCACCGGCAATGCGGGCACGGTGATCGAGGACTTCGTCGCCTACGGCCTGAACTTCGGCATCGGCCTGAACGGCGACAACATGGTCGTGCGGCGGGGCAAGGTCAGCGGCTCGCGCCTCAACGCCTACAGCTGGGGCGTCGGCGTGGGCGAGTCCACGAGCGTACGCCAGCATGTCTACGAGGACCTGGTGATCAGCGACTGCAATCGCGGGGTCTCGATCAGCGGCATCGGCGGCGGCGTGGATTCAGGTCCCGACCGGGCCGACATCACCGTGCGGCGCGTCACCGTCCAGAACTGCCAGACCGGCCTGTGGATCGACCGCCCGACCAGCGGCGACCTGTCAGGCATCGCCTTCGCCGACTGCGCGGTCAATGTCGACAACCGCACCACGGCGATCCCTGCCGACAGCCAGGCCGAAAGTCTGACTCTGCCGCAGTACTAGTCCGCGAAGGTCTGGTCGAATTCAGGAAAAGAGAGGGTGGAGGCCCGGCCCGGAATCGAACCGGGGTAAACGGATTTGCAGTCCGGCGCGTAACCACTCCGCCACCGGGCCACCGGGTCGACACGCTTGCGTCGGCGAAGAGGGGGTCTGGCTATCAGAGGTCGGGCGGGCTCGCAATGGCCAAACTGGCTTATCCCCACGCTTTACCTGTGGCGGGTCAGGTGAAGACCGGAAATCAAGGCCAGGGTGGCGATCGCGAGGCCTCCGGCCAGCCAGACGGCCGGGCGCACGTCGTGCTCGCCGACGATCAGGGCCGCCAGCAGCGGGCCGGCCGCGCAGCCCAGCAGGCTGGCCCCGGGGCCCAGCAGGGCGGCCCGCCGGCTGGGGTCGGCCTCAATGGCCAGCGGCGTCAGGAATGGCGAGGCGAACAGCCATGCAAAGCCGAACAGGCCCGAGGCGGCCAGGAAGGCCGGCGCCGGCGGCAGGACCGCGAAGACCACGAGGCAGGCGGCGGCCGCGATCACCCCCAGAGTCAGCGACACGAACCACGACATCCGGCCCGCCAGGGCGGTGGCGGCCGATCCGCCCGCCACCTGGGCGGCCAGCGAGATCGAGAAGGCCAGGCCCGCCGTGGTCGCCGGGTGTCCGGCCTGGCGCGACAGCGGCTCGGCATAGATCCACAGCGCCAGGATGAAGGCCTGGAAGCAGAACACGGCAAGCAGGGCGACCCAGCCGCGCGGGCTGGGCAGGCCCTTGGGACCGTCCTCGGCCTGGGGCAGGGCGGCCCAGGCGCGCGGGATCAGCGCGCCGGCCAGGGCGGCCGAGGCGGCCAGCGCCGCCAGCGTCACGAAGCCGCCGTTGGGTCCGAAATGGCCGATGACGAAGACGGTCAGGGCCGAGACCACGACCAGCTGCGCCAGGGTCTGGACGGTGAGATAGATCCCCGACCAGCGATCGGGCCGCGGCGAGCGGACGATCATGCCGGTGATGATCCAGATCAGCGCCCCGGCCGGCAGGCCCGCCGCCGCCCGGGTCAGCACCAGCAGTCCGTCATGGGCGAAGGTCGAGGCGAGGTTCAGCCCCGCCAGGAAGCAGCCGCAGGCCACCGCCGCCAGCCGCAGCCGTCTGGCGCCGAAGGCTGGGCCCAGCACGGCGGCGCCGATCCCCATGGCCGCCAGCTCGGCCATGCCGGCCAGGCCGATCTCGGTCGCCGTCAGCCGGCCGGCCGCTTCCAGTCCCCCCAGCAGCAGCGGGCCGACGCCGGGAAACAGCACGCCGACGATCCCGATCCACAGCACCGCCAGCCGCTCCGAGAGGGTGGGCGGCCGCCCGATCCACGACCCGTCCTGGGCGCTCAATAGCGGGCCCGCAGATAGACGCCGTAGGTGCGCGGCGGGCCCATGCTGAACACGTCGAAGCCCAGACCCTCGACGGCGGTGATGTCGAGGATGTTGGTCTCGTCGAACAGGTTCTTGCCCCAGACGCCCAGCTCGTAGCGGCCGTTGTCGAGCTTCCAGCCCAGCTGGCCGTTGACGTAGGCCCGGCCCTTGTCGCTGAGCCGCTCGGTGTTGGCGGTGTCGAAGAACACCTTGGAGCGATAGGTGAAGTCCAGCTGGCCGACGAAGTCGCCGACCGGCAGCGGGTGCTCGTAGCGGACCACGCCGTTGACGCTGGCCTTCGGGGCCGAGGGCAGGCGGTTGCCCGAATAGTCCTGCCCGACCGAGACGAAGTCCTTGTACTCGGCGTTCAGCAGGGCCGCGCCGAGGGTCAGGGACAGGCCGCGCACGGGCCGCGCCTCGATCTCGGCTTCGGCGCCATAGACCCGGGCCGCCGAGGCGTTGGTGAAGTACTGCACCGACAGGGCCCCGCGCTGGATCACGGTGTAAACCTGCAGGTCCTGGTAGTCGTAATAGAAGGCGGCCGCGTTCAGGCGCAGGCGGCGGTCGAGGAACTCGCTCTTGGCGCCCACCTCGAAGGCGTCGACGGTCTCGTCGTCATAGGGGCCCAGGTCTTCCGGCGCGGTGGTCTGGCCGGTGAAGAAGCCGCCGCTCTTGTAGCCGCGATTGTAGGTCGCATAGAGGTTGGCGTCGTCGCTCAGCGCGTAGCGCAGGCCAAGCCGCCCCGACAGCGACTTGAAGGTCTTGTCGCCGTCGTAGGTGAACAGGGTCACCAGGCCGTAGTCGACGTCGCTGACATAGTGGAAGCTCTTGTCGTCGACCGAGTAGCGCAGGCCGGCCGTGAAGGTCAGGCGCGAGGTCAGGTCGTGGTCGAGCTGGCCGAAGACGGCCCAGCTGCGGGTCTTCTGGGTCAGCGGCCAGCCGAACACGCCGATGCTGGCGGCCGGATCCATGCCGGTCGGGTTGTCGGGCGTGGGATTGCGCAGGTCGCCCAGCACGTCGTAGCGGCTGTCGTTGGAGAGGTCGTCCTTGGCCCAGTAGAGGCCGGTCACCCAGCGGGTGGGTCCGGTGCCGTTCGACTGCAGGCGGAACTCCTGGCTGGCCGTCTCCTGCAGGGCGATGTAGCGGGCGCTGATCACCTGCAGCGGATTGGCGTCGGTGTCCTCCCAGTCGTCGCGGGCGGCGCGCTGGTAGCCGGTGATCGAATACAGCGTCATGTCGCCCAGGTCGTAGGAGACGCTGGCCGTCGCCCCGAACAGCTTGACGATGTCCTTGCCCTCGAAGCGGTAGTCGCCCTCGTAGAGGTTGGAACTGGTGTTGGCGTAGCCCAGCACGTTCGTGCACTGGCCCGAGGTGTAGAAGGCCGGCTTGCAGACGGCGTAGCCGAGGCTGGGATCGAACTCTCCGGCCGCTTCGGCCGTCTGGGCCACCAGCGAGCGGTTGTAGGTCCAGATCGAGCCGCCGCGAGACTGGTTGAGGCTCAGCGACAGGTCGGCGGTCAGCTTGTCGTCGGGCTTGTAGCGCAGGGCCAGGCGCGTGGCCCAGCGGTTGGCGTCGTTGCCCTTGTTGCCCGTCAGGCGGTTGGTCGTATAGCCGTCGTTCTTGTCGTAGAGGCCGCTGATGCGGAACGACAGCACGTCGCCGGCGATCGGTCCACCGAAGCCGCCCTGGGCGTTGACGGCGTTGAAGCGGCCGTACTCGACGGCGATGTCGCCGCCCGGCGTGCTCGTCGGCTTCCTGGTGACGACGTTGATCGCCCCGCCGGTGGTGTTGCGGCCGTAGAGCGTGCCCTGCGGCCCGCGCAGCACTTCCACCTGTTCCAGGTCGTAGAAGCCCGCCAGCTGGGCCAGCGGCGAGGCGACATAGACCCCGTCCACATAGACGCCGACCGCGCTGGCCGTGCCGGGGTTGAAGTCGTTGACGCCGATGCCGCGGATGAACATCCGCGGGTTGGCGGCGTTGTCGTCGGTCTTGATCTGCAGGCCGGGCGCCAGGCCCGACAGCGCCAGCACGTCGCCGACCCGCTGGTTCTGCAGCTGGGCTCCCGTCATGGCGGTGACCGAGACGGGCACCTCCTGCAGGTTCTCCGCCCGTCTCTGGGCGGTGACGACGATCTCGTCCAACGCGACGGGCGCGGCCTGGTCGGCCGTCTGAGCCCAGGATGAGGTCGCCGACGCCATCATGGCGACGGCGGCGACCCCGGCGAACACTTGCAGCTTGCGCACTACAACCCCCCGCATGTCCGTACGAGGAGGATGCTAGCTATAACTATCGTTTTGGCAAGCGCCGTTCGGCGACTTGTGTTTGCCTATTTCGGGATTGCCCTGGGCGAGGCGCCGGCGGTCGTCTCGATCACGCCGTGACAGGCCTTGGGCGCGCGCACGGGGTTGCAGGCGGCCGCGACGCCGGCGGGCAGGCGCACCGTGTAGTTCCCCGGCAGGCGCGGGTCGGCCCACATGTAGTCGGTCGAGACGTACTGGGCGCCGCTGGAAAGCGCCGCCTCGCGCATGGTCACGTCGCCGTCGCGGGCGGCCCAGGTGTCGGCGTCGGCGCGGGTGCGCACGATGAAGCCGGCCTTCACGGCCGCGGCGATACGGTCCTTCTGGGCGATGGGGTCGTTGAGGGTCAGGTAGGCGGCGGCCGGCGAGGCCTCGTCGGTGTTGACGAACATCGCCCGGCCTTCCAGCGAGGCGCGCTTGCCGCGATAGATGGCCACCTTTTCGGGGCCCTCGTCGAGGGCGAAGAACACCTTGCCGCGCGCGGCCTCCAGCGTCGGCCAGCCGCCGGCCAGCACCGCCTCGCGCAGGGTCGGCTTCTTGCCTTGCACCAGGTCGGGGGTGATCAGGCGGTCGGGGCCGAAGACGCCGCGGATCTCGGCGTCCAGCGCGTCGAACGCCTCCTCGTCGAAGGACAGGGGCGTGACGCCGCCCGGCAGGCTGGCCTGGCCCTCCTTGGCGTTGAGCATGATCAGGATCGGGGCGTGGCCGCGATGGGCGTCCGACCAGGCGCGGACCTGGGTCAGGCACTCGACGAAGGTCGTGCAGGAGCTGCGGAAATCGACGTCGGGCATGTGCAGGGTCTTGAAGCCCGGCTTGGCCAGGGCCTCGGCGACGCGGGGCGTCAGCACCGTTCCACCGCCGAGCGCGGTCAGCGGCTTGGCGTAGCGCCCGCCCTGCGGGTCGGCCACCACGTCGATCTCCAGCTGGCGGGCGCCGGCGTCGAGCTGCTCGGCGAGCGGGCGGTGGGCGTAGTCGAGCCCCAGCACGGGCCTGCCGCGCGCAGCGACCATGGCGGCCAGCTCGTCGGCCGGGATCGCCTGCTTGTAGGAATTGTGGGTGCCGACGGCCAGAAGGTCGTTCATCCGCAGCGGCGCCTCGCCCGCCGCCGCCATCGTCATCGCCGCCACCAGACCCAGCATCACGCGTCCTCCACTAGGAAAGCGGCCTCTCTAGCGGCGGCGCGTGACGGTTCGGCGTCAGGCGCCGCTGACCACCCTGCGGCCGGTTCGCAACAAATGAGGGGAAAGTCGGAGCCTCGACGCAGGGCTTCATCTGGTCGTTATCAAACTCGTAACACGCGGTCACAATTTCGCCCTAACCGCCCCGCCATCGCGCCGGCGGCCCGCTCTTGGAGGCTCCCGGCGATCCAGTTGCAGGGGGTCACATGTCCACCACGAAGAAAGCGCTGTCGCTTAGCGCCGCGTCGGCCGTCCTGGCCTTCGCCATGCTCGCCGCCCAGGCCCAGGCCGCCGACCTGTCGGCCGACGCGCCGATCGCCACCGCAGCCGACGACACGGCCGAGGTCGAGGCCATCGTCGTCCAGGGCTTCCGCAAGTCGCTAGGCGTGGCCCGCGAGATGAAGCGCGACAGCAGCATCGTCGCCGACGTCATCGTCGCCGAAGACATGGCCAAGTTCCCCGACCTCAACCTCGCCGAGTCGCTGCAGCGCCTGCCGGGCGTGGCCATCAACCGCGAAGCCGGCGAAGGTCGCCGCGTCAGCCTGCGTGGTCTGGGCCCCGATTTCACCCGCGTGCAGCTGAACGGCATGGAAGTGCTGGGCAACGTCGACTCGCCGATGGACAGCCGCGGCCAGACCTCGCGCGACCGGGCGTTCGACTTCAACATCTTCGCCTCGGAGCTGTTCTCGAAGATCGACGTGCGCAAGTCGTTCTCGGCCGAGCAGGACGAAGGCGGCATGGCCGGCACCGTCGGCCTCTACACCGCCAAGCCGTTCGAATATTCGGGCCGCAAGGCCGCGCTGTCGCTGCAGGGCGGCACCAACAGCGCCACCAAGGACTTCCAGCCGCGCGTGGCCGGCATGTTCAGCCAGAACTGGGACGACAAGTTCGGCGTCCTGGTCTCGGTGGCCTATTCCAAGCGTCAGGTCGAGGAGCAGGGCTACAACACCTACGGCGCGGGCGTGCAGAAGGCGACCGCCGCCAACGTCGTCAACCTCAGCCCGGCCGACCGCACCAAGGCCCTGAACGGCGAGCTGATCTTCCAGCGCGGCAACCGCCTGTCGGTGTGGGGCGCCGACAACGAGCGCCTGGGCGTCACCACCGCCGTGCAATGGCGTCCGGTCGAGAACCTGACCCTCACGCTGGACGGCCTGTACGGCAAGTTCTCCAACGACCGCAGCGAGAACCATCTGGCCACCCGCGCCAGCGTCGGCTCGACCATCCTGGGAGCGGCCACGCCGCACTCGGGCGTCACCGCCCCGGCCCCGGTGCTGCGCTCGATCCAGTACGACAAGTACAACACCATCATCTACGCCGACGTCGCCAACACGGTGTTCGCCACCGAGACCCGTCGCCAGGAGACCGAGAACACCTTCAAGCAGCTGGTGCTGACCGGCGAGTGGGAGCTGTCCGACAAGCTGAAGTTCGACGGCCACATCGGCCAGGAGGTCTCGGACTACGACATCCCGATCTCGGACAAGTTCTATACCGAGGCCTTCGGCGACCTGATCACCGACTATCGCGGCAAGACCGGCAAGAACATCTACGGCTGGGACACCACCGACCCCAACAACTACCGCGCCCACGAGATCGACTTCTCGGCCACCTACCAGACGACCAAGCTGAAGAACGCCGAGTTCAACGGCTCCTACGCCTTCGACGACGCCCTGACCCTGAAGGGCGGCGTGTCGTTCCGCGGCTTCGAGAACTCGGGCTACACCCAGACCAACGACGACGTGAACAAGACGCCCTGGGAGAAGGGCACGCTCGATGACCGGGTCAACGACTACTACAAGATCTTCCGCGAGCACGACGACCAGGCCTGGCTGATCGTCGACTGGGACAAGGCGCTGGCCAAGTACAACATCACCCGCACGCTGGGCGCGCCCAAGTCGATCTACGAGGTGCAGGAAGACACCACCGCCGGCTACCTGCAGCTGGACTGGAAGACCGAGCTGGCCGGCATGCGCCTGCGCGGCAACATCGGCGCCCGCGCCTACGACACCGAGCTGACCTCGTCGGGCGTGATGGCCGTGCGCGGCGTCAACACCGCCACCACCGTCAAGAAGACCTATTCGGGCGTGCTGCCGGCCTTCAACGCGGTGCTGGAGGTGAGCGACCAGTTCCAGATCCGCGCCGCCGCGGCCCAGAACATCAACCGCCCGTCGCTGGCTTCCTACGCCATGAACGGCTCGATCAGCGTCGACGGCACGACCGTGACCGTGTCCAGCGGCAACCCGGGCCTGGAGCCCTACACCTCCGACGAGTTCGACCTGGCCGCCGAGTGGTACTTCGGCAGCGTCGGCATGCTGACCGCCGGCGTCTTCCACAAGAAGATCGACAATCTGGTCGCCAGCACCACGAACGCGGCGCTCTATTCCGACACGGGCCTGGCCGAAGGCCTGGTGGCCGGCGTCACCGGCTCGACCCCGGTGATCTGGACCCGCTCTATCAACAACGCCGGCGCCACCCTCACGGGCCTGGAACTGAGCGCCCAGAGCGACTTCTTCTTCCTGCCGGGTCCGCTGAAGAACCTGGGCATGGTCGCCAACCTGACGCTGATCGACTCCGAGACGACCAACAAGTTCAGCGGCAAGGATGTGAAGGGCCAGATGTACGGCCTGTCGGACGTCAACGCCAACGTCACGCTCTACTACGAGACCGCCAAGTGGGGCGGGCGGGTGTCGTCGAACTACCGCTCGGACTACACGATCGACAGCGGCGGCTTCGAGGCCACCACCTATGTCGACGCCTCGGCCTTCTACCAGGTCTCGCCGCGCATTCGCCTGACCCTGGACGGCGTCAACCTGACCGACGAGCGTGAAGCCCAGTACAACAGCTTCTACATCTACGACGCGGTCAACAAGGTCGACGTCACCCTGCCGGGCGCCCACCGCCTGTGGAACCACACCAAGAGCGGCCGCACGGTCTTCTTCGGCGCCAACATCCAGTTCTAAGGCGCATCTCTTAGCGTAGCGGCGCGCCCCGGGGTCGAAAGGCTCCGGGGCGTCGTCGTTTCAGGGCGGCGGTTGACCCGGCGGCTTGGATTCATTTATATCCGACTGGTCGGTTATAAATGGAGTTGGCCATGGGCCGTAAACGCATCGTCGATCGTGACGCGGTGCTCGACGCCGCCGAGGCGGTGGTCGCCCGCGACGGGGCCGCGCGCCTGACGCTGGACGCGGTGGCCGAGCAGGCCGGCATCGGCAAGGCCACGGTGCTTTATGATTTCAAGACCAAGGCCGCGCTGATCGACGCGGTGGTCGAGCGGGCGGTGGCGCGCGACAACGCCTTCAACACCGCCATGACCCAGAGCCTGGACGGGCAGGGCGATGCGGTGATCCGCGGTCGGATTCTGGCGGCGGCCACGCCCCTGCCGGACGACTTCCGCGCCGTGGCCCTGAACCTGTGCGCGGCGCTGGCCCAGGACGCCGGCCTGCGCGGCCGCATCCAGGAGAACCAGAAGACGGTCATAGCCGCCCTGACCGCCGACGCGGCCAGCCCGCGCGGGGCGCTGCTGGCCTATCTGGCGCTGGAGGGGCTGAAGCTGCTCGAGGCGCTGGACTATCACGCCTGGCCGGCCGAGGAGCGCACGCGGATCCTGCGCGAGATCAATTGGCTGGTGACCGCCCAGCCTGACGGCGAGGCGCCCCTGCCGGGCGGCCCGCCAGGAGCGCCGGGCCCGTGTCCGGGAGCGGGCCGAGGCGCATCGGCGGCATGTCCGCGCGGTGCACCGGATGAACCAGGCGCTGCGGGTGGCGCGGCGGGCCGGGCTGCACCGCCGCGTCGGCGAGAC
>CBINOL010000082.1:0-22126 GCA_966252285.1 uncultured Caulobacter sp. | reverse complement strand
GGGGGAGGTGGCCCGGAGGGCCGGAGGGGGGCGCGCCCCCTTCACCCGCGAAGCTCCCGACGTCCGCCGCCAGGCCCTGGTCGCCGCCGCTGAGGCCGTACTGGCCCGCGAGGGCGTGGCGGGAACCTCGGTGCGCACCATCTGCGCCGATGCCGGCGTCTCGGCCGGGCTGCTGCGGCACTATTTCGAGGGCGTCGACGACCTGGTCGCCGCCGCCTACGAGGCGGTGGACCAGCGGATCGACGCGGCGCTGGAAGCCGCCGTGGCGAACGCCGGCGACGATCCCCGCGCACGGCTCTCGGCCTATCTGGGCGCCAGCTTCGCGCCGCCGGTGCTGGATCCGAACCTGCTGGCCGCCTGGATCGGCTTCTGGGGCCTGGTAAAGACCAAGCCGCGCATCGCCGCCATCCACGCCCAGTCCTACGCCGCCTATCGCGCGCGGCTGGAAACCCTGCTGGCCGACTGCGGCGCGCGCGACCGGCGGCTGGCGGCGATCGCCCTGACGGCCATGGTCGACGGGCTGTGGCTGGAGCTCTGCCTGGACCCCAGCACGTTCGGTGCGGCCGAGGCGGTGCGAGCGCTGGAGACGGCGGCCGGCGCCTGGCTGGGCTGAGCCCTAGCACCTCCCCCGTAAAACGGGGGAGGTGGCGCGGCGCCATCGGCGTCGTGACGGAGGGGGCGACGGCTCGCACCGCGCTCAGTCTCACCCGCTCCACCGGCTTCGCCGGTTCCCCTCCCCCGCAAGCGGGGGAGGAGCCTGAAACAGCCCAAGAAAAAGCCGCCCCGACGGATCGGAGCGGCTTCAAGTCGGCCTAGATTCGAATGGAAGGATCAGGCCGCGGCGGCGGCCGCGCCGGCCAGGCCCTTGCGGCCCCACGTCGGGCGACGGGCTTCCGGCTCGGCCACGTGCACTTCGGCGTAGCGGCCCTGGCTGGTCATGTGGCGGGCCAGCAGCTGGGCCAGGGCGACGGCCTCGTGCTGGCTGGGGCACGAGCTGATCAGGTCGGGCGAGTCGTTCCAGGTCACGTGCCAGACGCCGGCGACGGGACGGACGTAGTAGTGGTTCGAGTCGGCCATGGGGAGGCTCCTGCATCGAGACTGACGCCAGCTTTCCCCCATGGAACGCCGCGCGAAAGCTGTTTCAATGCTGCACAGCAACATCGAGTTGCAGCGCACAATGCACGACCCGGGCCGCCGGTGAAATGGCTAATTCTCCGGCAAGGTTTCGCCCTTGTGGACGACGCCGCCCTTCATGACCTTGGCCACGTCGGCCAGCACGCCGACATCGGCCAGCGGATCGCCCTTCACCGCGATCAGGTCGGCGTAGCAGCCGGCCTGGGCGCAACCGACGTCCTTTTCCTTGCCCATCAGGGCCGCGGCGCTGGTCGTCGCCGACTGGATCGCCTGCATCGGCGTCATGCCGTAGCGGACCATGTAGGGCAGCTGGCGCGCGTTCAGGCCGTGCGGATAAACCCCCGCGTCGGTGCCGTAGGCGATCTTCACCCCAGCCTTCACCGCCTTGCGGAAACCCTCGCGCTGCGCGCCGGTGGTCTCGCGATTCTTGCGCAGGGTCTCGGCCGGCCAGCCGTTCTTCGTGCCGATCTCGTCGATATAGTCGCCGTTGTAGATGTCGGCGACCAGCCAGGCGTCCCGGGCCTTCATCAGGGCGATCCCCTCGTCGTCGATCAGCGAGCCGTGCTCGATCGAGCGCACGCCGGCCCGCACCGCGACCTTGATCCCCTCGGCCCCGTGGGCGTGAGCGGTGGCGTAGGTTCCGCGCTTGGCGGCCTCATCGACGGCGGCCTCGATCTCTTCCTTGGAAAGCTCGAGCTGGCCGGGCTCGGTGCCGACGGTCAGGACCGCGCCGGTGGCGATCAGCTTCAGAAAGTCGGCGCCGTGCACCAGGATGTCGCGGGTCTTGCGATGGGTGTCGGCCACGTCCTGCACGACGCCCCGGCGCATCTCTGCCGGGATGCCGACATCGGCGGCGATGCCGGTCACCTCCCCGCCCCCGCCGGGCGTCGTCACATAGGCCCCCGCCACCGACATGCGCGGCCCGGGGACCAGGCCCTTGTCGATGGCGTCCCGCAGCGCCACGTCGCCGAACGCCCGCCAGGTCCCGACGTCGCGCACGCTGGTAAAGCCGGCCATCAGGGTCGTGCGGGCATGGGCCGCGCCGATATAGGCCTGCTCGGCGGCCGTGGTCAGCAGCGGCTCGGCGATGTTCTCGGTCTGCTCCTGGTCGACGATGTGGGTGTGCATGTCGATCAGGCCGGGCAGCACGGTCAGGCCCGACCAGTCGCGCACCGGGCCGTCGGTCGGCGCGCCGGTCCAGGCGCTCACCGCCGTGATCCGCTCGCCCTCGATGCGGATCAGCCGGTCGGTCAGAACTTTGCCGGCGACCGGATCGATCAGCCGGCCGGCCCGCACGTAGGAGACCTGCGCGGCGGCGGCGCCCGCCGCCAGCAACGCCAGGCCGGCGACGCCGGCGGCCAGGATCGAGCGCGGGATCATGAAACGGCCCTCAGGTGCGCGCCGTCCGGCGCATCAGAAGATGGACGGGGAAGCCTGCGGCCAGCAGCACGACGCCCCACATGACGGCCTCCCGGCCGGCTCCGAACAGGGTGAAGACCGCGTAGAGCCCGGCCAGGATCGCCACCACGGTCAGCAGGCGCGAGCCGGGAACCAGCCCGTCCCGCTGCAGCTTCAGCGCCGCCAGCGCGCAGGCCAGATAGGTGAACAGCGAGGCCGTGGTCGCCAGGAGGGCGATAAAGGTGAAGAGGTCGGCCATCGACTTGGCGTAGTTGATCCCGACCAGCACCGTCAGGAACAGGCCCGAGACCAGGTGGGCCCGCACCGGCGTTCCCCGGCTGGACGACTTGGCCAGCACGGCCGGAAACACCCCGCCCCTTGCCATGGCGTAGGGCATCTCGCCCTGCAGCAGCACCCAGCCGTTCAGGGCTCCGAAGGCGCTGATGGCGGCGAAGGCGGCCACGGCCATGGCCGCGCCCGAGCCCCAGAACCGGCCGATGAACTCGGCCATCGGGGCGTTGGAGGCCTTCAGGGCGTCGGGGGGCGAAAGCAGCACCACCGCCGAGCAGACCAGCAGGTAGACGACGCCGGTGAAGGCCGCGCCGAACAGCGTCGCGCGCGGGATGGTGCGGGCCGGGTCCTTGACCTTGTCGGCCGGCACGGTGGCCGACTCCAGGCCCAGCAAGGCCCACAGCGTCAGGGCCGAGGCGGCGACCAGGCCCGCGCCGCCCAGCTGCGTCGTGTCCATCGGTGCGGTGATCGCCGCGGCGCCGTCGCGTCCCAGCAACCAGGCCGACAGGCCCAGCACCGCCGCCAGCGGCAGCAGCTTGAGCACCGTGGTCACCACCTGCACCTCGCCGGCCAGACGCGCGCCCAGGCAGTTGACGCCGATCAGGCCCCAGATCAGGGCCAGGGTGACCAGGGCGTGCAGGCCCGAGGTCTTGGCGATGGCCGGAACCAGCACCGACAGGTAGCTGACCGCGCCGGTGGCGATGGCCGCGTTGCCCACCCACAGCGAGATCCAGTAGGCCCAGGCCACGACGAAGCCCGCCGTCCGGCCGAACGCTTCCTGGGTGTAGGCGTAGGGGCCGCCTTCGCGCGGCAGGGCGGCCGACAGCCGGGCGAAGACGAAGGCCAGGCAAAGGCCGCCGGCGATGGTGACGATCCAGCCCAGCACCCCGTTCCAGCCGTAGGGGGCCAGCGACGCGGGCAGCATGAACACGCCCGAGCCGATCATGTTGCCCACGACCAGGGCGCTACACATCCAGAAGCCCAGGGCCTTGGGGGACGAACTACTCATAAGGCCATGCTTTCACCCTCGCCGTGGACGCGCAACCGCCCCCGCCGCGAGGCGGAGGCGGCGCGCGCTCCATCCGCGATCAGAACTTCTGGCCGAACCGCAGGCCGAAGGTCCGAGGCTGGTTGGGGATCACGTAGACCTTGTCGGCGCAGACCGCCTCGGCGCACTGCACGAACCGGCTGACGCTGGCCCGCTCGTCCGTCAGGTTGGTGATGAACGCCGAGAGCGACCAGCTGTCGCGCGCGAAGCCCGACGACACGTCGAAGGTGACATAGCCCTGCTGCTTGCCCAGGATCGCCGCCTCGACCGTGCGCAGGTCGGAATAGGACGAGGTCTGCCCCACCGCCGAGGCCTGCACGAAGGCGTCGAAGTCCTTCCAGTCGAACTCGTAGCGGGCGGTCAGATTGGCCTTGAACTTCGGCGTGATCGGCAGCCGCGTGCCCTTGGGCGCCTGCGGGCCGTCGGGGAACGCGGCCGAACCGACCGGGCAGTCGGTGATCGGCACGCCGGCGCTGTCGGTCTCGCCGCAGTAGTTGGCCGTCAGCTTGGCGTCGGTGTAGGCGGCCGCGGCGTTGACGGTGAAGCCCTCGGCGACCGCGATCGTCAGGTCGGTTTCCGCGCCCTTGATCTCGGCCTCGTTGGCGTTCTTGATCTCGGTCAGGCCGTTGGCCCCCAGGATCGAGAACTGGAACTTGTTCCACTTCTCCAGATAGACCGCGCCGTTCCAGCGGAAGCGGTTCTGGGCCCAGCTCGTCTTCCAGCCCAGCTCGTAGTTCTTCAGGTAGTCCGACAGGTAGGGCGGCAGCGTGCCGCGACGGTTGATGCCGCCCGGCCGGTAGCCTTCCGAATAGGTCGCGTAGACCAGCTTGGCCGGATCGATCTTGTAGGTGAGGGTCAGCTTGGGCGTATTGCCCGTCTCCTTCACCCGCTTGTCGAGGTTGGTGCAGGGCGAGCCGGAGATCACCGGCCCCTTGAAGCAGGCCGCCTCGCCTGTGCTGCCGCTATAGCCCGCGCCATAGCCGTAGAAGCCGACCAGCGAGTTGTCGGCCTTGAAGAAGCGGATGCCGGCCGTGGCCGTCAGGTTGGGCAGGATGTCGAACGACACCTCGCCGAAGGCGGCCTGGTCGCGGTCGACGCGCTTCTGCTCGGTCAGCCAGATCGTGCCGGGATGGCCCGACGGCGACAGCGACTCGCCCAGGGCGTCGATCTTGTAGTCCTGGTGGATGCCGTGCGCCTGGCGCTGGTAGAACAGGCCGGCGACGAAGCGCAGGCGCTTTTCCTGCGGCGTGCTGATCCGCAGTTCGTGGCTGACCTTGTTGTAACGGTCCTTGCCCTGGATGTACTGCGACGGATCCACCGGATTGCCGGCGTCGTCGGTCCAGTAGGCGCCGTAGCCGTACAGCGTGTCGTAGAAGAACGAGTAGTCGGTGTAGTCCTGCTCGGTGTCGGTCGTGCGCTGCAGGTACGAACCGGCATAGACGATGTCGAGGTTGCTGATCTTGCCCTCGACGGTCATCGCCGCCTGCCACCAGCGGTCGTCCGAGCTTTCCGGATAGTAGTGGCTGACCTTCAGGTCGCCGATGTCGGGATCGAAGCCGAAGAAGCCGCCCGCCTTCTGCACCTGGCCCATGACCTGGGGCGTGATCGTCCAGTTCTCGCCCAGTTCGACCTTCACCGCCGCGCGGGCGCCGTGGGTCTCGACCTCGTTGTAGTTCTTCTTGGTGACGCCGTCGTTGTCGATGGTCACGCCCGAGGTCGGATAGGTCCGCGTCGAGGGCACGTTGTCGATGTAGCCAGCGTCGCGCTTGCTCCAGCCGACCATGCGCACGGCCACCGTGTCCGACAGCGGCTGGTTGACGAAGCCCTCGGCCACGTAGCCCGTACCGCCCGCCTCGACCTTGTTGAGCTCGATATTGTAGCCGGCCGAGAAGCCCGCGGTGCTGGGCTTGTTGGTGATGATCCTGATGGTGCCGGCCTGCGAGCTTGCGCCGTACAGCGTGCCCTGCGGCCCGGCCAGCGCCTCGACCCGCTCGATGTCGTAGACGTGGACGTCGAGCGCGCCCTGGATCGTGGTGATCGGCTGCTCGTCCAGATAGATGCCGACGCTGGGCAGCGAGCCGGAGTGGTTGCCGTCGCCGCCGCTCGCCACGCCGCGCATGTAGACCTGGTTGAAGCCCGGCCCCGAGCCCTGGAAGGACACGCTGGGCAGGAACTTCACATAGTCGGCGAAGTCGGCGACCTCCAGCTGCTCCAGCTTGGCCTGCCCCAGCGCCTGGATGCTGACCGGCACGTCCTGCAGGTTCTCCGAACGCTTCTGGGCGGTGACCACCACCTCTTCCAGCGCAACCCCGCCTTCCTGCGCCAGCGCGGCCCCACAAAGCGCGCTGCTCGACATCAGGGCCGTGACCAGCAGGCCCGACCGCATTGTTTTTGAACGCCTAATCGACACGTGTTCACTCCTTGGCCCCAGAGAGAACGACGTTCTTCCAATGTCGTGAGTCCGACAATCCGGCAAAGCTTGGCGGTCGCGCAATTCACCGGACTGTTGCAAAAACGGCAGCGCCGTCTTCCGGTGGTCAAATAACAGGCGCGTCCGGATAGGCCGCCAGGACGGGCCCCAGCGCCGCCTTCAGCGGACCAAGCCACGGCTCATAGTTGCGCCACTGGTCGACCCCGTCCCTGAAAATCGGCTGTCGCACCTGCTCGGAGCTGGCGGTGCGTACGGCGCGGTCGTTCTGGTGGAAATCCAGGCATGTCGCCTCGAACGGCAGGCCGCAATGATCCAGCAACCGGCGGATCTCGCCTTCCGGGTCCTCGACCATCGCCTCGTAGATCACCCGGTGCACCCGCCCCGGCAGCACCGCGTCGACGTGCGCCATCAGGTCCACATAGTCGGCGTAATAGCGGCCGATGTCCTGCAGGCCGTAGCTGAAGGTCTGGCCCCGCGCGAAGTGCTGCTTGAAGCCCGAGAAGCAGCAGCCCAGCGGATGGCGGCGGGCGTCGATGATCTTGGCGTTGGGCAGCATCAAGTGGATCAGCCCGGCGTGCGCGAAGTTGTTGGGCATCTTGTCGACGAAGAACGGCCGATCGGTCTTGCGCTGCACCCGCGTGCGCTCGAGGTACTCCTCGCCCAGCGCCCGCAGGGCGTCGGCGTCCAGGGCCGCCAGCGCCTCGGGATAGAGCCCCTCGCCTCTCCGACCGCCCAGCCGCTTGGCGATGGCGATGACGTCGGGCAGCTCCATCGTGCCCTCGACCTGCGAATGGCTGGCCAGGATCTGCTCGATCAGGGTCGAACCCGAACGTGGCAGGCCGACGACGAAGATCGGATCGGCCGCGGTCGCGCCCCAGCCTTGCCGCTCGGCGAAGAAGGCCGGCGTGAACATCGCCTTGCTGCGGGCCGCATGGGCCGTGGTCTCGGCGGCGTCGTAGCGGATCTGGATGCGGCGCAGTTCCGCGCCCCTGGCGTAGTGGCCGAAGCTCGCCTCGTAGCGCCCGGCGTCCTCCAGCGCCTTGCCCAGGGCGTAGTGCAGGTGGAAGCGGTCCTCGTCGGCCAGGTCGGCGCTCGCCAGCTGGCCTTGCATGACCGCCAGGTCGCCGTCGGAGAACCGCAGGGTCTTGAGGTTGGCGAGACTCCACCAGGCCTCGCCCAGCATCGGCGCCTGCTCGACGGCCTTGCGATAGGCCGCCTCGCACTCGGCCCGACGGCCCAGGGTCTTCAGCGCGTGGCCATAGCTCATCCAGCCCTTGGGCTGGTGCGAATGGCGCGCCAGCACCTCGCGATAGATCGCCGTCGCCGCCTCGTACTCGCCGATCCGCACCAGGGCGGCGGCGCGCAGGTTGGCATAGGCGGGATGGCGCGGGTCGGCCGCCTGCAGCAGATCGAGCTGCGCCAGCGCTTCCAGGGTCTTGTTCTGGCGATAGAGCAAGGTCGCCAGGTTGTGCCGCGCGGCCGTGAAGCCGGGCGCGAAGGCCAGGGTCTGCGTCAGGATCCGCTCGGCGTCCTCGTAGCGGCCCAGCCGCGCGGCCACCTCGGCCAGCATCCGCAGCGCCGACGGCTCGTCGGGGCGGGTTTTGAGATAGGCCCGCAAGCCGTGCTCGGCCTCCGGCAGCCTGCCCTCGACCAGGGCCGAGGCCGCCGCGATCAGCGCCGGCTCGCGCACCGAGGCCTGCACCTGCCGGTCGCCGGCCGCCTGCGCGCCGATGAGGTCGCCCAGCACCGTCAGCCCCACCGACAGCGCCCGCCAGGCCTCGCCAAGCTTGGGATCCAGCGAAGTCGCCTGCCGCAAAGCCGCAACGGCCTCCTGGGTGCGCCCCAAATCCAGCAGGACGAGACCATGCTCCAACTGCACGTCCGGCGCATTGGGCAGGGCCCGCGACAGGGGATCGATCACCGGCAGGGCGGTGACCGCGTCGCCCGACAGCCGCAGCGCCGCGGCCAGGATTAGGGTCGCGCCGGGATGACGAGGTACGACTTCCAGAATCGCCAGGGCCTGCTCGCGCGCCAGCTCCGGATCACGCGACAACAGCCGCATGGCATGGCCCAGCGCATCGGCGAGACTGCCCGTCGGCTCCAAAACCTGCCCCTGCATGCAACCCCGCGACGCTTCGTACCGCCGGTATCGGAGGGCGGGCCAAGACGGGTGTCAATCGGGCCGGCGAGGAACCGGGCTCGGCGCCGACGATTGCCCAGCCTCGGGGCTCGCGGCCGCGGGAACGGCGGCGCTTCCGATCGCGACCGGCAGCAGGGGCGGACTGAGGTTGCGCCCCCGCACGCCGCTTTCCAGAAACACGTGGCACTGGGGATGGAGCCTGGCCAGCCGCCTGGCGAGCCTGACCGGAGCCCGCGCCGACCAGAGGAAGTTCGGGACCAGCCAGGGCTTGCCCCAGACATGGCAGTACATTCCCTTGCGCGGAACGAGGCTCGCCTCCTCGAACGGCCTCTGTTCGCCGGCTCGCGAGCGCTCGAGGCTCACCTGCAGGCGCGGCCCCCGATACTTGTCGAACTGGATCGTGACCGACTTGAACAGGCCCTCGTCGACCTTCTCCAGACGGATTTCGAGACCGCTGACCGCACGGGAGCGATCCCGGCATTCAGTGTTCACGGACGCATAGCCGGCTTCCAGAAACGGCCGGAGGAACACCGTCTCCATCTGCTCGGCGAGCGCCTTGGTCCGGGGCTCGCACAGTCGGAGCCATTTCTCGAAGCGCTTGGGACGCCCGTAGACGATCGTCATGGGAACCTCCTGCGCGCCCGAGCCGCCCGCTCAGCCCCCGGCCTCGTCCACGGCGATGATCACCGGCTTGCCCCGCGACCAGGGCTCCCACCCGGCTTCGAGCGCCGAGGCGATGGCGGTCGCCACCAGCTTCTTGGGCACCTGCTCGGTCTTCAGCTGCGGCGCGCCGTAGCGGGGCTGCTCGCCGGGCGGAAACTCGATGACGACCTCGCGCTTGCCCTCCACGTGATGGACGGCGATGGCCATGCCGTGCCGCTCGGTCGGGTCCTTGGACCAGTGGGGCGTGCGTTGCAGCCGCCAGACATAGGTCTCGCCGTCGACCTCGATCTCGAATTCAGGGTTCAGCTTGGTTCGCGCCATGGCGGGGTGTTAGCGCGCCGCGCCCGTCGAAGCCAGCCGCTGCTTGACTCATTTCGACGATTAGCTAATCATCACATCATGAGCCAGGTGTTCAAGGCCCTCTCCGATCCCACCCGCCGGCGGGTCCTGCAGCTCCTGCGCAAGGGGCCGCTGAGCGCCGGCGAGCTGAGCGATCAGTTCGACGTCTCCAAGCCGACCATGTCGGCGCACTTCGCGGTGCTGCGGGAAGCCGACCTCGTGCACGCCGAAAAGGCCGGCAAGTCGGTGATCTATCACCTGAAGCTCTCGGTGCTCGAAGAGGCGCTGCTGGGCTTCGTCCACTCGTTCGGCGTCGGCGAGGAAGCATCGCCGTCCAAGCTGGAGGTCACGAAATGAAGAAGGAAGTGGTCGCGGATCTCGCCTGGGGCGTCGGCATCGTCGTCCTGGCCCTGGCCGCCAGCCTGGCGCGCAAGCTGGGCTACATCGACACCGACACCGTCAACCGGCTGGTCATGGGAGCCATCGGCCTGATGGTCGCCTGGTTCGGCAACCGCATGCCCAAGCGGTTCGTCCCCGTCGCCTGGGCGCGGAAGGCCAGCCGGGTCGGCGGCTGGTCGATGGCGCTGAGCGGGCTCGTCTATGCGGGCCTCTGGGCCTTCGCGCCGGCGGACGTGGCGGTGCTGGGCGGCTGCGGCGCGATCCTGGCGGGCCTCGTCCTGACGCTCGGCTACTGCCTGTCGCTGCGGGCGAAGTCCAAGGCCGTTTGAGACGAAAACCTCGTCCTTCGACAGGCTCAGGAAGAGGTTTCTCCCGCCGCCCTTGGCCTGTAACTGGTCCTCATCCTGAGCTTCTCGAAAGATGAGGACCATGCACGGGGCCCGAATGAGGCCCGCCCCTACAGCCGGTCGCGGAGCGCGTACCAGGACAGGCCCGCCACCGTCAGTGGCCAGCGCAGCAGCCGACCGCCCAGGAACGGCGGGGTCGGCAGGCGCGACAGCAGCTCCACCCCGCCCGTCTCGCCCAGGGCCGCGTCGGCCAGCAGCTTGCCGAACCACGGCGCCAGCATCACCCCCTGCCCCGAATAGCCGGCCGCCACGCGCACGCCCGGCGCCAGCTCGCGCACGAACGGCGAGCGATGCACGGTGATCCCCAGCGTTCCGCCCCAGGCGTGGGTCACCTTCACGTCGGCCAGGTCGGGATAGATCTTCAGCATGTGCCGGCGAACGAAGCCCGGCAGGTCCGGCGGAAAGCCCGGCCGATAGTTCTCGCCGCCGCCGAACAACAGCCGGCCGTCCGGGCTCTTGCGGAAATAGTTCACGACGAAGCGGCTGTCGGCCACGGCGGCGTTGGAGCGGATGATGGTCTCGGCGCGATCTCCAAGCGGTTCGGTGGCCAGGACGAAGTTGTTGATCGGCATCACCCGGGCGCGGGCCTGGCCGCCGGCCAGTTCGTCCAGATAGCCGTCGCCGGTCAGGATCAGCTGGTCGCACAGCACCCGTCCCGCCGCCGTCTCGACGACGATCCTGCCGCCCTCGCGCCGCCAACTTCGGGCGCGACTGCGCTCGAAGATCACCGCGCCCTTCGACAGCGCCGCCCCCGCCAGGCCCAGGGCCAGGTTCAGCGGATGCAGATGGCCGCCGCCGTTGTCGCGCACGCCGCCATGATAGACCGTCGTACCCAGCTCTTCGGCCAGGGCGTCGTCGTCGATCGGCTCCAACTCGTGATAGCCGTAGCGGGCGGCCATGAACTCGATGTGGTCGAGATCCTCGCCTTCTCCATCCGGCCTGTGGCGAGCGTGGATCATGCCGGGCGTGAAGTCGCAGGCGATGGCGTGCTCGGCGATCACGGCCGCCAGGTGCGAGCGGGCGTCCAGCGCCATCTTCCACAGCGCCAGGGCGTCGTCGCGGCCGACCGTCTTCTCCAGCCAGGCCTGGTCGTTGCGCTGGCCCATATGCGCCTGGCCGCCGTTGCGGCCCGACGCCCCGGAGCCGACCTGAGCGGCCTCGAGCACCACGACCGACACCCCGCGCGACGCCAGCTCCAGCGCCGCGCCAAGGCCGGTGTAGCCCGCGCCGACCACGCAGACGTCGGCCGTGGTCTCGCCGTCGAGGGCGGGCAGCGGGTCGAAGGGCGTGGCGGTGGCCGCGTACCACGAGGTGGAGGGGTGGCCGGTATTCATATCCCCTCTCCCGGAGGGGAGAGGGAGGGGCCCATGCGTAGCATGGGAGGGTGAGGGGTGACGGCGCCAGACGTCGTGCCGGCACGCCGTCCAGCAGCGCAGCCCCTCATCCTCCCACCGCTACGCGGCGGGCCCCTCCTTCTCCCCCTGGGAGAAGGTAAGCGAAGGCCCACCTCCTCAGACATTCAGCAGCAGGAACTCCCGCTCCCACGGACTGATGGTGCGCATGAAGGTCTCGTACTCGGCCTGCTTCACCCGGGCGTAGGCGTTGCAGAAGGTGCCCCCCAGGATGTCGGTCAGCCCCTTGGCCTCCTCGAACAGGGTCACCGATTCCAGCAGGCTGCGCGGCAGTTCGATCCCCCGGGCGCTGGCGTCGATCTCCACCGGCGCGGTCGGGGCCAGGTTCTGGGTCATGCCCAGATAGCCGCAGGCCAGCACGGCGGCGATGGCCAGGTACGGGTTGGCGTCCGACGAGGGGATGCGGTTTTCCACCCGGCGGTTGGCCGGATCCGACGGCGGCACCCGCAGGCCGCAGGTGCGGTTGTCGTAGCCCCACTGGGTGTTGACCGGCGCGCCGCTGTCTCGGGCGATCCGGCGGTAGCTGTTCACGTAGGGCGCCAGGATGGCCATGATCGCCGGCAGATAGCGCTGCTGGCCGGCGATGAAGGCGTAGAAGGCCGGCGTCGCCTCGCCCGTCTTCGGGTCGGAGAACAGGTTCTCGCCGTCCTCGGTCAGGATCGACTGGTGCACGTGCATGGCGCTGCCGGGCTCGGTTGCCATCGGCTTGGCCATGAAGGTGGCGTAGATGTCGTGCTCCAGCGCCGCCTCGCGGATGGTACGCTTCATCATGAACACCTGGTCGGCCAGCTCCAGCGGCGTGCCGTGGCGCAGGTTGATCTCCATCTGCGCCACCCCGCTCTCGTGGATCAGGGTGTCGATCTCCAGGCCCTGGCGCTCGGAGTACTCGTACATGTCCTCGAACAGGGCGTCGAACTCGTTGACGGCGCTGATCGAATAGCCCTGGCGGCCGGTCTCGGGGCGACCCGAACGACCGACGGGAGGCTTCAGCGGATAGTCCGGGTCGACGTTCTTCTCGACCAGATAGAACTCGATCTCCGGCGCCACGATCGGGCTCCAGCCCTTCTCGCGGTACAGCGACAGCACCCGGCGCAGCACCTGGCGGGGGCTTTCCTCGACCGGCCGGCCGTCGGGATGGAAGGCGTCGTGGATCACCTGGGCCGTCGGGTCCTGCGCCCAGGGGACGGCCGCCAGGGTGGCGAAGTCGGGGGTCAGGAAGATGTCGGTGTCGGACTGCACCGCGTTCACCGCCCCCTCAAACTCGGGGAAGTCGCCGGTGATGGTCTGATAGAACACCGCCAGCGGCAGGTTCATCGAGGGGGTCCCCAAGAACTTGCGCACCGGCATGATCTTGCCACGGGCGACGCCGGCGAGATCGGGCACGACGCACTCGATCTCCTCGATATTCTGGCTGCGGAACCAGGCCTGGGCCTCGTCCAGCGTCTTTACCCCCCGGGTGACCTTCGGACCGTCGTGGTTCTTCTTGTGCTTGGGCTTCATAGGGGCGCTCCTCGCGCTTGCTGAAGTTTGGGCTAGTGGAATGGGTTGATAATCTGGACGCCCTCGACGACCTGGCCGTGCGAGAGATCCTCGGTGAAAAGTTCGGTGCAACCGGCGGCGCGGGCAGCGGCGATCACGGCGCTGTCCCAGTAGGAAAAGCCATAGCGCTGCTTGATCTCCAGAGCGGAGAGCAACACGGCGAGCGTATTGTCCTGCACCTTGAAGCGGGTCCAGGTCAGGACGAATTCCGCGGCATCCTCGGGCTCCAGCCGCCCCGGCCGCGACGGGCGCGTGGCCTGGACGTAGAACTCCTGCAGCACCTGCACCGACAGCACGCCGTCGGCCCGATCCAGCAGGATCCTGGCGGCCTCGCGCTTGGCGGCCTCTTCCGGCGCCTCGCTGATCGAATAGATCAGCACGTTGGTGTCGAAGAAAACCGCCACCTACTCCCCGCGCCGATAGAGTTCGTCGCGCGGCACGTTGTCGGCGGCGCGGAAGCCCCGAATTTTCGCCCGTAGCTCCGCTTCACGCCGCTTCAGCCGCTCGAACTCGCTTTCGTCCTGCGCCACCTCGACCAGGAACTTGCGCACCAGGGCCGAGACGGAGGTGTCCTGCTCGGCGGCCTTGATGCGCGCGCGCCGATAGGTCTCATCATCGATGGAGACTGTGATATTCTTCATGATCTCACAGTATCACAGTTTCACAGCGACACCGAGGTTCACGCCTCCTCCTTCGGCTTCAGCGCCCGCAGAACCGGCTCGGCCTCGTCGAGCGATTTCCTGATGATCCCTACCAGCTCGTCGATCTCGGCCTTGGTGATGATCAGCGGCGGGCAGCAGACGATGCTGTCGCGAATGGCGCGCACCATCAGGCCGTTCTTGATGCAGAGATCCCGCACGATCGGACCGGCCTCGCCTTCCTTGTCGAGGAAGCGATGGTTGGTCCCCTTCTCGCGCACGATCTCGACCGCGCCGATCAGGCCCAGCGAGCGCGTCTCGCCCACCAGCGGGTGGTCGTTCAGCGACGCCAGCGCCTGGGCCAGATAGGGGCCGGTCTCATTGGCCGTGCGCTCGACCAGGCCCTCGCGCTCCATGATCTCGATGTTCTTCAGCGCCACGGCGGCCGCGGTCGGGTGGCCCGAATAGGTAAAGCCGTGGATGAAGTCGCCGCCCTTCTCGCGCAGCTCGGCGACGATGTGGTCGGCAACGCCCACCGCCGAAATCGGCAGGTAGCCGGACGACAGCCCCTTGGCCATGGCGATCAGGTCGGGCTTGATCCCGTAGTGCTGGTGGCCGAACCACGTGCCCAGGCGCCCGAAACCGCAGATCACCTCGTCGCAGACCAGCAGGATCCCGTACTTGCGGCACAGGGCCTCGACCGCCGGCCAGTAGCCGTCCGGCGGAATGATCACCCCGCCCGCGCCTTGCACCGGCTCGCCGATGAAGGCCGCGACGTTCTCGGGCCCGACCTCGAGGATCTTGTCCTCGATCGCCTGCACCGCCCGGTCGCGGAAGGCGGCCGGGTCCTCGCCGAAGCCGTCGCCGAACAGATAGGGCTGCATCACGTGCTCGACGCCGGCGATCGGCAGGTCGCCCTGCTTGTGCATGTGCTTCATGCCGCCCAGCGACACGCCCGCGACGGTCGAGCCGTGATAGGCGTTCCAGCGGCTGATGAAGACCGTGCGGCTGGGCTGACCTTTGAGCTTCCAGTAGTGACGCACCAGCCGGAAGACGGTGTCGTTCGCCTCCGACCCCGACGAATTGTAGAAGACGTGGCTAAGATGCCCGCCCATCTTCTGCGCGATCTTGGCCGCCAGCTGGATCGGCGGCGGCGAGGCCGTCTTGAAGAAGGTGTTGTAGTACGGCAGCTCCAGCATCTGGTCGTAGGCCGCCTGGGCCAGCTCCGTGCGGCCGTAGCCGACGTTGACGCACCACAGCCCGGCCATGCCGTCGAGGATCCTGTGGCCCTCGCCGTCGTGGATATAGACGCCCTCGGCCCGCGTGATGATCCGGCTGCCGCCCTGCTCGGCGATGACCTTGTGGTCGGCCTGGGCCGGCAGGTGGTGAGCCAGGTCCAGACGCTTGAGCTCGGCGATGTTGTGATTGCGGAGGGGGGCGGTCATGTGTGCGAACTCCTGGACGATCTTTTGTTTTTCTCCCTTCCTCCTTTGATGGGGGAAGGGTCGGGGATGGGGGTGACAGCGTGTCAGGTCATGGCGCGGACCGAACCGCCGCACTCACCCCCACCCCTGCCCCTCCCCCATCAAGGGGGAGGGGAAACTCCTTGCGCAGCGCCTGGCCAAACAGCTCGAAGAACGTCCGGCTCTGCGGGTTCTCTTCCGGCTTCCATTCCGGGTGCCACTGCACGGCCAGCACCGGCGCGCCGTTCACCTGGGCCGACACCGCCTCGACGACGCCGTCCTGCGCGCGGGCCTCGACGGCCAGACCCTCGCCCAGCCGGTCGACGCCCTGGTAGTGCACCGAATTGACCACGGCCCGCTCGGCGCCGAACGCCGTGGCCAGCACCCCGCCGGGGGTCAGATCGACCGGATGGCGGTGGTCGAACATGCCGTTGAAGTCGACCTCGTCGGGCGCGTGGTGGGCGATCAGCGCGGCGCTGGTGGCCATGTCGCGCCGCAGGGTGCCGCCGAAGGCGACGTTGATCTCCTGGAAGCCCCGGCACACCCCGAACACCGGCCGGCCCAGGTCGAGCATGGCCTTGATCAGGTCCCGGGTCATGACGTCGCGATCGCGGTCGAAGGGCCCAGGCGCGTCGTCAACGGCCTCGTCGTAGAAGGCGGGATCCAGGTTCGACGGGCTGCCGGTCAGCATCAGGCCGTCCAGCCGCGCCGCTATCTCGGACGCCTTCATCAGCCCCGGCATCGACGGAACCAGCAGGGCCGCGGCGTCGGCGTACTTCATCGCGCCTTCGACATAGCGGTTCATCACCGCCTGGGCCGGCTCGATCCCGACGGTGCGGGTGCAGCAGATGACGCCGGCGACGGGACGCATCAGCAGTCTCCTCCCTTCGCACTCCCCCGCTCGTCATCCCGGCCGCAGCGAAGCGGAGAGCCGGGACCCAGGACCACCTGCAATGCGGCGGCCCCTGGGTCCCGGATAGCGCTGCGCGCTTCCGGGATGACGAAGCTTGAAACGGAAGGAAGCGTGATCACGACAGCAGCACCGCCGGCGAGCAGGCGTGCCAGGCGATCCACACCGCCTCGCCCAGCCGGAAGTCCTCCTGGTCCCAGCGGGTCAGGTTGGGGCGCTGCACCTTCACGCGGCGACCTCCCTCGATCTCCACCTCGTAGGTCGACACCCCGCCCAGATAGGCCTCGTGCCTAATGACGCCAGCCACCGCGTTGGTGCCCTTGGGCGCGTCGCCCATGTTCGGCGGCTCGCCGTCGTCGGGACGCTTGTGCAGCTCGATCTTCTCGGGCCGGATCGCCGCCCACACCGTGCCGCCGCGCGGACCGGTCACCCCGTGGTCGAGGAAGATGTCGGTCGGCAGGCCCGGCGAGCGGATCACCGCATGGCTCGGTTCGTCCACCGCCAGCACGCCCTCGAACAGGTTCACGCTGCCGATGAAGTCGGCCACGAAGCGGCTGTTGGGAAACTCGTAGAGGTCGTTGGGCGCGGCCACCTGCTGCAGCAGGCCCTTGCTCATCACCGCGCAGCGCGACGCCAGCGCCAGCGCCTCGTCCTGGTCGTGGGTGACCATGATGAAGGTGATGCCCACCTTCTCCTGCAGGGTGCACAGCTCTGTGCGCATCTGCTCGCGCAGCTTGGCGTCCAGGGCCGACAGCGGCTCGTCCAGCAACAGCACCCGCGGCCGCTTGACCAGCGCCCGGGCCAGGGCCACGCGCTGGCGCTGCCCGCCCGACAGCTGGTCGGGCTTGCGCTGGCCAAGGCCGCCCAGCTGCACCAGTTCCAGCGCCTCCTCGACCCGCCGGTCGCGCTCGGCCTTGCTCACCCGGTCGACCTTCAGGCCGTAGGCGACGTTGTCGGCCACGGTCATGTGCGGGAACACGGCATAGGACTGGAACACCATGTTCACCGGTCGCTTGTTGGGCGGCACGTTCGAGATGTCCTGGCCGTCGATCAGGATCCGACCCTCGGTGGGCGTCTCAAACCCGGCCAGCATGCGCAAGAGCGTGGTCTTGCCGCAGCCCGACGGCCCCAGCAGGGCGAAGAACTCGCCCTCCCTGATGCTCAGCGACACGTTGTCGACCGCCGCCAGCTTGCCGAAGCGCTTGGTGACGTTCTCGAAGGTGATGATGGGTTTGGGTTCGGTCACGTCGTCATTCCCCCCGAAAACGTCAGCGCCCAAGGCCCCCTCCGGCCCTCCGGGCCACCTCCCCCAAAGGGGGAGGATCTATGAGCGCCGCGCCAGATGCTCCCCTTCTGGGGGAGCTGTCGCGAAGCGACTGAGGGGGGTCTCAGCATAGTCATTTCCCATCCCCCCCATGCGCCCCGGCGGTCGCCGCCGGATCGCCCTGCAGCTTCAGCGCCACGGCGGTCAGGATCACGGTCAGCACGATCAGGATGGTCGAGGCCGCGTTGACCTCGGGCGTCACCGAGAAGCGCACCATCGAATAGACCTTCACCGGGAAGGTTACGGTGTCGGGTCCGGCCGTGAAGAAGGTGATGACGAAGTCGTCGAGGCTCAGCGTGAAGGCCAGCAAGGCCCCGGCCACCAGCGACGGGGTCATGTGCGGCAGGATCACGTCCCTGATGGTGCGGAACTCGCCGGCCCCAAGATCGCGCGCGGCCTCCTCCAACTCGCGGTTGAAGCTGGCCATGCGCGCCCGCACCACCACCGCCACGAACGGGAACGAGAAGGTCACGTGGGCGATGATGATCGCCCCCAGGTTCAGCGGCCAGACCAGCCCCTGCGGCCAGGGCAACACCTTGGCGAAGAACACCAGCATGCCCACGCCCATGCAGATCTCGGGCACCACGATCGGCAGGGCCAGCGCCCCGTCCACCACCGTCTTGCCCGGAAACCGGAACCGCCACAGGGCCAGCGCCACCATCGCGCCCAGCACCACGCTAAGCAGGGTCGAGACCGCCGCGATCGTCAGGCTGTTGGCGAAGGCCTCGATCAGGCCGTCGTTGTTGAAGGCCTTCTCGTAGTATTTGAGCGTGAAGCCCTTCCAGACGATGTTGCGGCGGCTGTCGTTGAAGCTGAAGGCCATCAGGGCGATCAGCGGCGCATAGAGGAACACTCCCACCGCCAGCAGCCACAGCCGGATCGGCCAGCGGCGCAGGTATTCGAGCGGACCGGGCGGAGCGCGCTTGGTCATCCCACGCCCTCCTTCTTCCTGCCCTTCGACAGCAGCGCCTGCACGGCGATGGCGATGAAGGTCAGGTACATCAGCAGGAACGACAGGGCCGCGCCGAACGGCCAGTCGTTGGCGCGCTTGAACTGGCGCTCGATGACGTTGGCGATCATCTGGCTGTCGGGGCCGCCCAGGAGGTCGGGCGTCAGATAGGCGCCCAGCGCCGGGATGAAGGTGATCAGGATCCCCGAGGCGATCCCCGGCAGGGCCAGCGGCACGACGATGCGGAACAGGGTGCGCAGGTGCCCGGCGCCGAGGTCGAGGCTGGCTTCCAGCAGCGACTTGTCCAGCCGGTCCAGCGCCGAATAGAGCGGCAGCACCATGAACGGCAGGTGCACGTAAACAAGGCCCAGGATCACCGCGAAGTTGTTGTGCAGCAGCTCCAGCGGCTGGTAGGCGCCCAGAGGCGCGACCTTGGCGCCGAGGTTCCAGAACCACTCGAAGGTCTGGTTGACGTAGCCCTCGGTCCGCAGCACCGCGATCAGCGCGTAGGTGCGGATCAGAAGGTTGGTCCAGAACGGCAGCATGACCAGCAGCAAGAGCCAGGTCTTGGCCTTCTGCGAAGCGAAGGTGATGGCCAGGGCAACCGGGAAACCGATCACCAGGCACAGCGCCGTCGTCAGCGCCGCCACCCAGGCCGACTTGACGAAGATCTTCAGATACAGCGGCTCCAGCGCCCGGGCGTAGTTGGCGATCGTGCCGGTGAACGAGATCTCGGTCAGTCCGACATTGTGGCCGAAGCTGTAGGCCCAGACGATCGCCATCGGCGCGACGAAGAACACCACCAGCCAGACCAGCGGCGGTCCCAGCGCGGCGGCGAACACCGCCTTGGCCTTCTTCCAGCTCTGTTCCATTTTCACGGAGCTCCCCCTTCCCCCTTGATGGGGGAAGGGTCGGGGTTGGGGGTGGCAGCGGTTCAGGACTTGCTGGATCGAAGGCGCCGGCCACCGCCGCAAACACCCCCATCCCCAGCCCTTCCCCCATCAAGGGGGAAGGGAGAAAACAACGGCGGTTACGCCGCCCGCACCCGGGTGATGATCTCCTCGTAGAGGCTGGCCTTTTCCGCCCCCTCGAAGGCCCCGTACTCGCACTTGGCCATGATGGCCGCGGGCGGGAAAATCACCGGATTGTTCTTATAGTCGTCCGGCATCAGCGCCTTGGCCGCCGCGTTGGGCGTCGGATAGAGGATCGTCTTGCTGATCTCGGCGCCGGCCTGGGCGTCCAGCAGGTAGTTGATGAACTTGTGGGCGTTGTTGGGCCGCGGCGCGCCTTTCGGAATGCACAGGCAGTCCGAGTTGATCAGGCTGCCCTCCTTGGGCACGACGAAGTCGATGTCGTCGTCGTCCTTCATCGCCTGGGCGATGTCGCCGTTGTACTCCAGCACCAGGTCGACCTCGCCCGACAGCAAGAGGTCCTGGCCGTTGTCGTCGTGGAAGGCCTTCACGAACGGCTTCTGCTTGATCAGCATCTGCTCGATGCGCGGCAGCATGTCGGCCGGGATGTCGTTGACCGAGTGGCCCAGGTACTTGGCCGCCAGGCGCACCAGGTCGGCGCTTTCTGACAGCAGGGCGATCTTGCCGGCGTACTCGTTGCTGTCGAACAGGTATTTCCAGCTGTCGGGAACGCCTTTGACCTTGCTCTTGCGATAGCCGATGCCCAGCAGCAGCCAGGTGTAGGGCAGCGAGAACTTCCGGCCCGGGTCGAAGTCCGGGTTCAGGAAGGTCGGGTCGATGTTCTTGATGTTCGGGATCTTGGCGTGATCCAGCGCCTCCAGCATGCCGGCCTGGGCCATGCGGGTGACGAACTCGTTGGACGGCACGATGACGTCGAAGCCCGGATTGCCCGCCTTCAGCTTGGCGAACAGTTCGTCGTTGGTCGCGAACAGGCTCATGTTCACGTCAACGCCGCTGGCCTTCTTGAAGTCGCCCAGCGTGGTCTCACCGATATAGGTGTCCCAGTTGTAGAAGTTCAGCTTGGCCTCTTCGCCGCCCTCCGACGGCGCGGGCTTCTCGCCGCAGGCGGTGAACGACAGGCCGATGGCCGCCGCGCCGAACGCGGTCAGCAACGAGCGGCGCGAGGCCCCCCGGAAGTGGTTGGTGCTCATGGCCTCGAAACTCCCTCTTTCGTTCGCATGAAGCGGACGAGGCCCCTTCCCCGCCGCCGGTTCAACCTAAAGCCTTACTCCAGCGCCCCGCCGTCAGGCGTTGCGCAGATACCAGTCATAGTCGAGCTGCCCGACCACCCCGAAGAACCGCGCCTGCTCGGTGCGCTTCACCGACACGAACATCTCCACGAAGCGGTCGCCCAGGTAATCGCGCAGCACGTCGGACTTCTCGAAGAGGTCGACGGCGGCGAACCAGTTGGACGGCAGGCGCACGTTCTCCTTGGCCGCGGCGGCATAACCGTCGCCGACCACCGCCGGGCCCGGATCGATCCTGTTGGTGATGCCGTGGTGGGCCGCCGCCAGCAGGGTGGCCATCACCAGATACGGATTGCCGTCGGCCCCGGCCACGCGGTGCTCCACGTGCCGCGTCGGCGCCGGGCCGGCCGGCACGCGCAGGGAAACCGTGCGGTTGTTGACGCCCCAGGTCGGAGCGACCGGCGCATAGGAATTGGCCTTGAAGCGGCGATAGCTGTTGGCGTTGGGCGCCAGGATCGCCATGCCCTCGCCCAGCAGCGCCTTCATGCCGCCGATGGCGTGCTTGAGCAGATCCGAGCCTTCCGGATCCTCGGCGGCGCACAGATTGTTTCCGTCCGCGTCGTTGAAGCTGACATGCACGTGGAAGCCGTTGCCCGCCTTGTCGGCCCAGGGTTTGGCCATGAAGGTCGCCTCGCAGCCGTGGCGCAGGGCCACGCCCTTGGCGGCGCGCTTGTAGAGCACCGCGTCGTCGGCGGCCCTCAGCGCGTCGGGCTTGTGCTTGAGGGTCAGCTCCACCTGGGCCGGGGCGAATTCCGAGATCGCGCCTTCCAGAGGAACCCCGATCGTGTCGGCGGTATCCCACAGCTCGCGCAGGAACGGGGCGTTGGCCTCCAGTTCGGGCAGGCCGTAGACCTGGATGCCGGTCGGCCGCTGGCCGGTCAGCACCGACTTGGCGGGCAAGAGCTCGCCGTTCGGGCCGCGCTCGATGTCGACCAGATAGTATTCCAGTTCGCAGGCCGCGACCGGCGTCAGGCCATCGGCGGCGTAGCGGTCGAGCACCCGCTGCAGCACGTGGCGCGGGTCCAGATCGTTGGGCGTCCCGTCCAGCTCGTACAGCGACAGCATCACCTGGGCGACGTCGGGACCAAGCCACGGCGCCAGGGTCAGGGTTCCCGGCACGGGCCGCGCGCGGCGGTCGGCGTCGCCGTCCTCCCAGACGAGACCCGTCTCCTCGCAATCGGCGCCCACGGTGTCGACCACCAGGATCGAGCCCGGCAGGAACCGGCCGTAGTCGTAGATCGCCTGCAGCTCGTGCACCCGCAGCCGCTTGCCGCGCGGCACGCCGGTCATCGAGGTGAAGAACACCTCGACGAACTTCACCTGCGGATGGGCGGCCAGGAAGTCGCGGCATTCATCGGGAGAGGCGACGGCGGTCATAGGCAAGACTCCCCCTTCCCCCTTGATGGGGGAAGGGTCGGGGATG
>CBINOL010000081.1:0-22133 GCA_966252285.1 uncultured Caulobacter sp. | reverse complement strand
TGACCGACGAGGACGCGCCGGCCCCGCCGCCGCGCCTGCCTTTCGTGGTCAGGCCGTCCAACTGGAAGAACTGGATCAGCACGGCCCTGTTCGGCGCCAGTGGCCTGGTGATGCTGCAGTTCACCTCGCCGGCCCTGCGCGAGATCGGCGTCTGGCTGCTCGGGGCCGGCGTCGCCATATCCTGCACGTGCAACCTGCTGGGCGCCCTGGATCGCCGGGCGCGTCTCGTGCTCGACCGCGACGGCCTGCGCTGGCGACCCCACCTGTGGACGCCGCTGCGCTTCACGCCCTGGAGCCAGGTGCGCGCCGTCGGCCACCGCGACCATCCCCGCAAGCACGACGACGGCTGGCTGGAGCTGGACCTGGACGGCGCCCAGGGCGGGCGGATCTCGATCCGCATCGGCGGCCAGAACGCCTGGGGCGAGGACCTGCCGGACATGATCCGCGCCCTGGCCCCGCACGTCCGGCTGTTGGACTTCGACGACGGCGCGCCTTGACCGGAACGGCGGCGCGGTTCTGGATGCGCGCGCCTGACCAAGGCGCTTCGAAGACGCCGGAGATCCCATGCCGCAGCCCCTCGCCCTGACCTCCGCCATCGACGGCTTCGAATTCTCCGCCCTGGCCGTACAGCCCGAAGGCCCGCGCAAGGGCGGGGTGGTGGTGATCCAGGAGATCTTCGGCCTGGACCAGTACGTGCAGGCCGACCTCGCGCGCTGGGCCGCCCGCGGCTACGAGGCCATCGCGCCGTCGCTGTTCGACCGCGTCACCCCCGGCTATGTCGCCGAGCACGATCCGGAAGGCTTCCAGAACGGCGTCGCCGCCGTCGGCAAGGTGGGCATGCCGGCCATGCTGTCGGACATCCAGGCCTGTATCGACGCCTTGAAGGACAGGGGCCCGGTGTTCGCCGTCGGCTACTGCATGGGCGGCTCGCTGGTGTGGTTGGCGGCCTCGAAGCTGGAAGGCCTGGCGGCCGGCTCCAGCTATTACGGCAGCCAGGTGCGGGCCAACGCCGCCCTGCCGCTGCACTGTCCGGTGATCGTCCACCTGGGCGCCCAGGACGCCCATATCGACGCCGAGGCGACCAAGGCGGCGATCTGGACGACGCACCCCGACGTGCCGGTCCATGTCTACGAGGCCAGCGGCCACGGCTTCAACAACGACGGCCGTCCCGACAGCGACCTCGCCGACGCCGAACTGGCCCGCCAGCGCACCGTGGCCCTGTTCGAGGAGGTCGCCGCCTCCCTGCAAGGCCCGCCCGCATGAGCGCCGCCGGAACCCGCATAGCCCTGTGCGACCGCGACGGCGGTCCGCTGTCGGCCTTCCACGTCCAGCCGGGCGAGGCCCGCCGCGGCGGCCTCGTCGTGCTGCACGCCATCTGGGGGATCACCCCGCACATCCGCGAGTTCAGCGAAAGCCTGGCCGAGCACGGCTATGAGGTGATCGCTCCCGACCTGCTCGACAGCGCCGACGCCCCCTGGCCCGAGCACAACACCGACCCCGCGATCCTCGACCAGCGCATGGCGCTGAGCGAGCAGGCCGGCTGGGGCGCGGCCAGCGTGCCGCGCGTGCAGGCCGCCATCGACGCCCTGAAGGGACCCGTGTTCGTGATGGGCTTCTGCTTTGGCGGCACCACCGCCTGGCTGGCCTCGACCCGCGCCCACGGGGTGACGGCGGTATCGTGCTTCTACGGCGGCGACATCGTGCGCTATCGCGACGAGACGCCCAAGGTCCCGACCATCCTGCACTTCGGCAAGAGCGACGAGATGATCCCGCCGGCCGACGTGGCGGCGATCGAGGCGGCCCATCCCGACCTGCCGATCTTCCAGTACGACGCCGGCCACGCCTTCGTCGCCCCCAGCGGCCACCACCCCGACAGCGCCCGCCTGTCGATGCTGCGCACGCTGCAGCTCTTCCAGCGCTCGGGCGGAAGCAAGGGCGAGGCGTAGGGGCCTAGATCGCCAGCTTGGTCTTGAGTTGATCGACGCAGATCTGGCTCTTGCTGGCGATAAGCGCCTTGAGGCCCTCGGCGTCGTTGGCGAGCAGCTCCGAACGCGAGACGTCATCGGGCGTGTTGTGGGCTCTCACCCGACACCTGGCCTTGGCCACGACCTGGCCACTGGACGCGTCGAACACTTTCGCGCGGGCCGAGTAGGCGAGGTCGACACGGGAGGAAGCAAGCCAGAACCTCTGCAGGGCCATGTCGGGCTGGATCTCCACCACATAGTCCGCGCGGCCGCCCTCGGGGTTGCCGCCCGAACTACGCCGCCAGTCCCGCCCTTCCAGCAGAGGCCGCTGCACGAGATGGCCGTCGTTTGCCGCTGCGAACGACACTGCGATCCTGCGGGCCATGAGGCCGGACGGATCATCGATCCCGTAGCCCTGAACGACGTCCCGGCCCTGCGAAGAGCCGACGAGATGGGCCACGCCGAAGCCGAGCATCCCACCGTTGGCTATAGCGAGCATGGCCGTGGGGCCGCTCAGGTCGACTAGCCTCGTCGGGCCGGCCGGCAACACATAGGCGACGCCCGGCCCTTCCATGTTCTGGGGCGGCAGAACGTCGGCGACGGCCAGGTATCCTTGGTCCCGCGACGAGCGCCTCGCCACGGCGGGGAGCATCTCGCCCACTGGGCCGCCCGCAGGCGAAGCGTAGAGTGAGGCGGTGCGCGCTAGAACGGCGGCGGTGGACGGCGCCACGGGCGTCAGGGACGAGCACGGCACTCCCGCCTCCCTGGCGTAGCGGATCTGATCGGCGCTGCAGGTCTCGGCCGCCGCGGCCGTACTGCATGCGGCGGTCGCCGCCAGAAAGGCCAGGGCCATCGTCCTGAGAGACATCATGGATCGGTTCCCGCCGCTGTTTGCGCGGCGCAGAATGGGCGACCCAGGTAAACCTCAAGTATAGATGCTGTGCGTTTTTCTCGCGGAGAGCGTCGAACGCCGCCGAACTCGCCGACGCGCTCCAATCGCGTGAAGACCGCCCCGGGATTGTTGAGCTCAGCTCAACACCCCGTGCACCGTCAGGCGCCTAATGCCCCCCTCCGGACCCTGTTACGCTTCGCGTCTTTCGCTGGGCCGACACCCGCGACGAAACCGCCCGCGCGCCCAGCCGCTTAGATCGCGGCCCCTTGGCGCGTGGAGGACCGGAGGATGGGATGGCGATACTCGACGACCTTCAGCTTTCCAGGCGCGAAGTGATGGCGACCGGCGCCGCCGTCGGCGTTGCGGCCGCCCCAGGCGCGGCCGGCGCCGCGCCCGCCGAACCGGGGCCTTCGGTGACGCCCACGCTGATGAAGGTGTCCTTCACGGTCAACGGCCAGCGCCAGACCCTGGAGCTGGACACCCGCACCACCCTGCTGGACGCCCTGCGCGAGCACCTGAAGCTGACCGGCAGCAAGAAGGGCTGTGATCATGGCCAGTGCGGCGCCTGCACGGTGATCGTCGACGGCCGGCGGATCAATGCCTGCCTGTCGCTGGCGGTGATGCACGAGGGCGACGAGGTCACCACCATCGAGGGCCTGGGCAGTCCGGAAAAGCTGCACCCGCTGCAGGCGGCCTTCGTCAAGCACGACGGCTACCAGTGCGGCTACTGCACGCCGGGCCAGATCTGCTCGGCCAAGGCGGTGCTCGACGAGATCAAGGCCGGCGTGCCCAGCCACGTCACCGCCGACCTGACGGCCAAGGTCGCGTTCTCCGAGGAAGAACTGCGCGAGCGGATGAGCGGCAACATCTGTCGCTGCGGGGCCTATTCCAACATCGTCGCGGCCGTGGCCGAAGTCGCCGGAGGAAAGGCATGAAAGCGTTTTCCTACGAGCGCGCCAGAAGCCCGCGCGAAGCCGCCGCAGCCGTCGCCGCCGACCCGACCGCCCGCTTCATCGCCGGCGGCACCAACCTGCTCGACCTGATGAAGCTGGAGATCGAGACGCCCGCGCGCCTCGTGGATGTGAACGGTCTGAAGCTGGACGAGATCGCGCCGACCAAGGACGGCGGCCTGCGCATCGGCGCCCTGGTGCGCAACACCGACCTGGCCGCCGACAAGCGGGTGCGCAAGGACTACGGCGTGCTGTCGCGGGCCCTGCTGGCCGGCGCCTCGGGCCAGCTGCGCAACAAGGCCACCACCGCCGGCAACCTGCTGCAGCGCACCCGATGCCCCTACTTCTACGACACCAACATGCCCTGCAATAAGCGCACCCCCGGCGCGGGCTGCTCGGCGATCGGCGGCTTCACCCGCAGCCTGGCCGTGCTGGGCGCCAGCGAGGCCTGCATCGCCACCCATCCCAGCGACATGGCCGTGGCCCTGCGCGTGCTGGACGCCACCGTCGAGACCGTGACCCCGGACGGGACCGAACGCTCGATCCCGATCGCCGAGTTCCACCGCCTGCCGGGGCAGACGCCGCATGTCGAGACGGCCCTGGCGCGCGGCGAGCTGATCACCTCGGTGACCCTGCCCAAGCCCATCGGCGGGGTTCACGCCTATCGCAAGGTGCGCGACCGGGCCTCCTACGCCTTCGCGCTGGTCTCGGTGGCCAGCATCATCCAGAAGGACGGCGGCGGCCGCATCGCCCTGGGCGGCGTCGCCCACAAGCCCTGGCGGGTGGAGGCGGCGGAAGGCTCGCTGCCGCGCGGCGCCAAGGCCGTCTCGGAAGGCCTGCTGGCCGGCGCCCGCACCACCACGCAGAACGCGTTCAAGCTGACCCTGGCCGAGCGCGCCATCGGCGCGGCCCTGGCCGAAGCGAGGGCCTAAGCGATGAAGTTCGACACCCCCGCCACCACCAACCCGATCGACCAGCTGAAGGTGGTCGGCAAGCCGGTCGACCGCATCGACGGGCCGCTGAAGACCACCGGCCGCGCCCCCTACGCCTACGAGCGTCACGACGCGATCCCCAACATCGCCTACGGCTACGTGGTCGGCGCGGCGATCGCCAAGGGGCGCATCACGTCGATGGACCTCTCGCGCGCCAAGGCCGCGCCGGGCGTGCTGGCGATCGTCACCGCCGCCGAGGCCGGCAAGCTGGCCAAGGGCGACTTCAACACCGCCATGCTGCTGGGCGGCCCCGAGATCCAGCACTACCACCAGGCCATCGCCATCGTCGTGGCCGAAACCTTCGAGCAGGCCCGCGCGGCCGCCAACCTGGTGAAGGTGGACTACGAGCGCGCCAAGGGAACCTTCGACCTGGCCTCGGCCAAGGACGGGGCGACCAAGCCCAAGGACGGCGGCCCCGACAGCGCTTTCGGCGACTTCGAGGCCGCCTTCGCCGCCGCGCCGGTGAAGCTGGACGAGACCTACACCACCCCCGACCACGGCCACGCGATGATGGAGCCGCACGCCAGCATCGCCGCCTGGAAGGGCGACAAGCTGAGCCTGTGGACCTCGAACCAGATGATCGCCTGGGGCGCCGGCGACGTCGCCAAGACCCTGGGGATCCCGCGCGAGAACGTGAGGCTGATGTCGCCGTTCATCGGCGGCGGCTTCGGCGGCAAGCTGTTCGTGCGGGCCGACGCGATCCTGGCGGCCCTGGGCGCCAAGGCGGCGGGGCGGCCGGTGAAGGTGGCCCTCACCCGGCCCTTCATGTTCAACAACACCACCCACCGTCCGGCGACGATCCAGCGCATCCGCATCGGAACCGACCGCGCCGGCAAGATCCTGGCTATCGGTCACGAAGGCTGGTCGGGCGATCTGCCCGGCGGCGGGCCCGAGACGGCCGTTCAGCAGACCCGCCTGCTCTATGCGGGCGAGAACCGCATGACCAAGACCCGGCTGGCGGTGCTGGACCTGCCCGAGGGCAACGCCATGCGCGCCCCTGGCGAGGCCCCCGGCCTGATGGCGCTGGAGGTGGCGGTCGACGAACTGGCCGAGAAGCTGGGCATCGACCCCGTCGAGTTCCGCGTGCTCAACGACACCCAGGTCGACCCGGAAAAGCCCAGCCGGCCGTTCTCGCAGCGGCGGCTGAACGAGTGCCTGCGCACCGGCGCCGACAAGTTCGGCTGGAGCCGTCGGGCCAGGCCCGGTCAGGTCCGCGACGGCCGCTGGCTGGTCGGCATGGGCGTGGCGGCGGCCTTCCGCAACAACCTGGTCATGAAGTCGGCCGCCCGCGTGCGCCTGGAGACCGGCGGCGTCGTCACCGTCGAGACCGACATGACCGACATCGGCACCGGCAGCTACACCATCATCGCCCAGACCGCGGCCGAGATGATGGGCGTGCCGCTGACCCGCGTGAACGTGCGCCTGGGCGACTCGTCGTTCCCGGTGTCGGCCGGCTCGGGCGGCCAATGGGGCGCCAACAGCTCCACCGCCGGGGTCTACGCGGCCTGCGTGAAGCTGCGCGAGGCCGTGGCCGGCAAGCTGGGCCTGGATCCCGCCAAGGCCGAGTTCGCCGACGGCCGGGTGAAGGTGGGCAATCAGAGCCTGCCGCTGGAGCAGGCCGCCGCCTCGGGCCCGGTCACCGCCGAGGACTTCATGGAGTACGGCGACCTCACCAGGACCCACCAGCAGTCGACCTTCGGCGCCCATTTCGTCGAGGTCGGCGTCGACGCCGACACCGCCGAGATCCGCATCCGCCGGATGCTGGCCGTCTGCGCCGCCGGCCGGATCCTCAATCCGAAGGCGGCCCGCAGCCAGGTGATCGGCGCCATGGTCATGGGCGCCGGCGCGGCCCTGATGGAGGAGCTGGTGGTCGACAAGCGCATCGGCTTCTTCGTCAACCACGACCTGGCCGGCTACGAGGTGCCGGTGCATGCCGACATCCCGCACCAGGAGGTGATCTTCCTGGACGAGACCGACCCGATGTCGTCGCCGATGAAGGCCAAGGGCGTGGGGGAACTGGGCATCTGCGGCGTCGGCGCGGCGGTGGCCAACGCCGTCTACAACGCCACCGGCGTGCGGGTGCGCGAGTACCCGGTGACGCTGGACAAGCTGCTGGAGAAGATGCCGGTCCTGGCGTGAGGATCGCCTCGTCATCCCGGAAAGCCCGCAGGGCTTATCCGGGACCCAGGGGACTGGGCGCCGAGGCTGAGGTTCGCCGCCCTCGCGGTGGCCAATGCAGTGCGGCGGCCGCTGGGTCCCGGCTCTACGGCCCGCTTCGCGGTCCTTCGGCCGGGATGACGGCAAAGAAGCGGATGCGCGATCAAACAGACGGGTACGCCTAGAACCAGCCCGCTTCCTTCAGCACCGGCGCGTGGGTGCGGCTGACCGGCGCGACGAGGCCGCCGGCGAGGCTGACCTCGCCCGCCCCGCGCCGCCAGCGCACCGCCTCGACGGCCTCGGCCGCCACCCACCACGAGCGGTGGACACGCCAGCCGTGCGCCCCCGCCAGCTCCTCCAGGGCCTCGCCGAAGCGCAGGGTGATCATCTCTGACCCCGCGTCGGTGTGGACCTTCAGATAGTGGTCATGCGCCTCGACGGCGATCAGTCGCGCCGTCCGGCGCTTGGCCGACAGCCTCCGCCGGAAGGCCGCCTCGGCTTCGGGCAGGGGCGCGGCGATGACCGTCCGGGTCTCGACCTTCGGCGCCGCGCGCCGCCAGGCCAGGGCCCGCACCACCATCACCGCCAGCGAGATCGGCCACACCTGCCAGAGCAGGCGCACATAGCCGTGCGGCTTGAACGCGCCGCCCATGACCAGGTGCTCGGTCGTCAGCACGAACAGCGACACCAGCGGCGTCATCAGCACCGAGACCACGATCACCCTGGGCCAGGTCGCGGGCGCGAACCGGCGGAGCGCGGCGTCCACGCCGATGCCGATCAGCCCGCCGCCGACCATGCAGATCATCCAGTAGACATAGCGCTGCACCACGGGCGCGCGCTCCGAGGCGAAGGGCCCCAGGAACCCCATCACCAGGCCGATCGCCACCAGCATGGCGAGGTCGATCGCCCACCGCCGCGCGGCCGCGTTCCCGCCTGCCCTGTTCGTCCCGCTGTCCATGCCGTCCCGTTCGCGCAGCCCCGGCGCCGTTCGCGAAGCAAGGCCTAGCGAGCCGCCGCCCGTCCGGCAACGAGGTTGCGCCATTTCGCAACGGGGACCTTCGCCTTGACCGCCACGACCGCCGCCCTCCGACCCGCGCCCCACACAGCACCTATGTCCTGGCGCGCCCGCCTCGCCTGGATCGTCGTCGGGCTCCTGTGCCTGGGGATCGCCGCCTACTCCGCGCGCTATCTGCTGAGCCCGCCCCAGACCCCGGCCCAGGCCCTGGGCAATCCGCGCGGGGTTCCGTGGCTGGTCATCCACATCGCCGGCTCGGTCACCGCCCTGGTGCTGGGGTCGTTGCAGTTCATCCCCGCCCTGCGCCGGGGCGCGGTCCCGCCGCATCGCTGGACCGGACGGGTCTATGTGCTGGGATGCCTGGTCGGCGGCGTCGCGGGCCTGGTCCTGGCGCCCGGCTCCTACGCGGGACCGATCGCCACGGCGGGTTTCGGCCTGCTCGCGGTGATCTGGATCGCCGTCAACATCCTGGGCTGGCGCGCGGCCGTACAGGGCCGCTTCGCCGAGCACCGCCGGTGGATGATCCGCTCCTGGGCGCTGACCCTGGCGGCCGTCACGCTTCGGCTCTACCTGCCACTGGTGATGGTCCTAGACCTGCCGTTCCTGCCCTGGTACCGCGCCATCTCGTTCCTGGCCTGGGTTCCCAACCTGATCGCCGCCGAGCTGTGGCTGCGGCGCGCAGGCCGGCCCGCCTAGGCAGGGTAGATTTCACGCGGCGTCATCCCAGGCTCCGTTCTTCCCCGCGAAGGCGGGGACCCAAGCGGAGCTTGCGGGCCGCTCTCGGCCTCGCCTTTCCCTGAAACGCGGCTTGGATCCCCGCCTTCGCGGGGAAAATCGGAGAAGGATGGCCAGGATCGCCGGAAATTGGCCCGCCTAGGCCGGCTCGAGCGAACCGACCGGATCGCCTTCGCCGCCGTCGATACCGACCGCAGTCAGGTCCTGCACCTGGATCTCGCTGCTCACCGGATTGACGCCGAAGAACCGTCCCTTGACCACCGCCTCGCCGGAGAGGCGACCCGAGACCGACGATCCCAGGCGCAGGGTCGCGATGAACGGCGCGATGACCCGGGCATACTGGACCACCACCCGGTAGCCATAGATCCGCCCCGGCGGAACCTCGATCAGCACCTGCGCCGGGTCGTCCACCATCTCCTGTTCCAGGTTCTCGGAACGTCCCTCCGCCATGGGAGGGATCGGCCGCTCTAGGACTTCGCGGTCGGGAGCCCCCTCCGCAGCGAGGTGGAAACCGAAGACCTCGCCCAGGGCCGGCAGTCCACCGCGCTTGCTGGCCTCGTCGACGACGAACGCCCGCTCGATCTTGTAGCTGCGCGGCGCCCAGCGCACGTCGGTCAGCAGCGTGTCTCCCGCGCGGTTGTCGACCGCCATGACCGGTCCCGGACGCCCGGCCAGATACTCGAGCTCGACCGACCCCGTCCCGGCGTAATGCATGTCGGCGACGATCGCCTGGCCGTTCTCGACCAGCAGATCCCAGCACTCGTTTCTGGCGCCGCGGTCCCAGGGGTAGACGCCGATGTCGCCATGCGGGTCCGAGCGATAGACGTTCAGCTTGCGTTCCCAGTCGAGGCGGGTGTTCAGGGCGACCCAGCCGTTCACCGCTTCGGCGCGCCAGACCTGCCGCACCTCGCCCGGAACGAACGGCGTCAGGTGTACGACCCCCTCGGGCGTCTCGTAGCCTCCGGCCCTGGGCGTCGAGTAGCGCCGAGTTCGATAGGTCAGGGCCAGGCCGCTGGCCAGATGCCGCAGCACCGACCCGTCCTGCGCGTGGTCCTGAGCCGTCCACAGCTGCTCGAAGTCGCCGACCAACGGCTGCAGCGCCACCTTGCCGCCGTCGCCTTTCGTCAGGGCGAGGCGCTCGTCGCTGGCCAGCTTGGAGACGATGTAGAAGGGCCGGGTCGGGAACGGGACTTCGGTAGCCATGGCGCGCGCCTCAGATCAACCTTGAGCAGCGGCTTAGCAACAGACGCGCGTGCTGTACGCACCGCCCGCCCACAATGGGTAGCACACGCGGAAACGCCGCCCGGTCTTACGACCGGACGGCGTCCCGCTAGCCCTTCACGCACACCACCTGGCGCAGCATGTGGACGATCTCCACCAGATCGCTCTGGGCGGCCATGACCGCATCGATGTCCTTGTAGGCCATCGGGGTTTCGTCGATCACGCCTTCGTCCTTGCGGCATTCCACGCCGGCCGTGGCGGCGACGTGGTCCTCCACCGTGAACCGGCGCTTGGCTTCGTTGCGGCTCATCGCGCGACCCGCCCCGTGGGAGCAGGTGCAGAACGAGTCCGGGTTGCCCTTGCCGCGCACGATGAACGACTTGGCGCCCATCGAGCCGGGGATGATGCCCAGCTCCCCGGCCTTGGCCGACACCGCGCCCTTGCGGGTCAGGTAGACGTCCTTGCCGAAGTGCTGCTCCTTGGAGACGTAGTTGTGGTGGCAGTTCACCGCCTCCTGCGTCACCACCAGGTCCGGGAACCGCTCACGCAGCACCGAGAGGACCTGGTCCATCATCACCTCGCGGTTGGCTCGGGCGTACTTCTGGGCCCAGGCCACCGCCCGCACGTAGTCGACGAAGCCGTCGCTGCCTTCGGCGAAATAGGCCAGGTCCTCGTCGGGCAGGTTGATGAACCAACGGCGCATCTCGTGCTTGGCCCGCTCGATGAAGTAGGTCCCGAACCGGTTGCCGACCCCGCGCGAACCCGAGTGCAGCATCACCCACACGTCGCCGGCCTCGTCGAGGCACAGCTCGACGAAGTGGTTGCCCGTGCCCAGCGTGCCCAGGTGCCCGAACCCGCGCGGGTGGGCGGCCTTGGGGTTGCGGTCGACGATGTCGTCGTAGCCGGCCTTCAGGTCGCCCCACTTGGCCGCGGCGATCGCCGGGGGCTCGGTCTGCCAGGCGCCCTTGTCGTTGCGCCCGCCGTTGTCGGTGCGGCCGTGCGGCACGGCCGCCTCGATCGACGAGCGGATCGCAAACAGGTTGTCGGGCAGATGCTCGGCGCGGATCGAGGTCCGCACCGCCATCATGCCGCAGCCGATGTCGACGCCCACGGCGGCCGGGATGATCGCCTTCCAGGTCGGGATCACCGAGCCGACGGTGGCGCCCATCCCCCAGTGCACGTCGGGCATCACCGCCACGTGCTTGTGGATGAACGGCAGGCTGGCGACGTTGCGCAGCTGCTTGAGCGCCGAGTCCTCGATCGGCACCCCTTGGGTCCACGCCTTGATCGGCGCGCCCCCGCTTTCGATGTGCGTGAAGCCGCTCATGGGCTTCTCCTTTCCAATCCGCCCCTCCCGGCGTCATGGTCGGAGGAATTTCCGCGCAAAAACGAAAAACCCCTCCGGCCAAGGCCAGGAGGGGTTTTCTTCGTACTTCCCGAAGTCCGCTTGGACCTAGGCCGTCTTCCCCTCCGACACGCATGCGCCATTACCCTCGACCTGACAGTCGAGTTGGTAGCTGACGGGCATGATCGGCAGGGCTTTGCGCGCCATGATCTTCGAGGTCCTTATCGGGAAGCGGGCGATTACAGGGTTATGCCAAGTCGCGCCAGGGGCAGGCGAGCGGCGCGCGCGGAAGTTGCGGGCGGTGTGGCAGATATATCCCTCTCCCCTTGCGGGAGAGGGTGGCCCGCGAAGCGGGTCGGGTGAGGGGTTTCTCGGAACGCTCCGCCGCGACGGCGGATAGGCAGGCGAGGTGTCTCTCGTTTGAGAGACCCCTCATCCGTCGGCGGAGTTTATCCTCGGGCCGGCCTTTGGCCGGACCCGGGGGCCGACACCTTCTCCCGCAAGGGGAGAAGGACGCTTTTAAGCCAGCTCGGGTCCGTCCGAGAGCGCTTCGCCGATGGCGCGGGCGCAGCCCGGCAGGCCGAGGGCGCCGATGAACGACAGGGCCACGGCGCAGACCAGCATGATCGGTTGGAAGATGCGCATGCGTTATTCTCCACCTTGTCCCGCCGCCCTCGGGGGAAGGGGTCGGCCGCGGGGTTGATAGACCGCCGTCCAGCACGCTTAAATCGCAAGCTTGACGTTGGTTCCGGGTGCGACTCCGGAAAACTCAGCATGCGGCATAAATGCCTCAAACTTATGTCAGTCGTCCAGTTCACACATCGAGATCGTAGGCCGCGCGTGCGTTTTCGATCCGCGCCAGCTTGGCGTTCAGCGGCGCCCAGTCGTCGGACTGGTCGATCGGCGCCCACAGGGCCTCGACCTCCTCGATCAGCAGCTCCTCCGGCTCGGTTCGTCCGAACACGGGATTTTCCAGGCGCTCGGGACGATCGGGCTCGAACGCCGAGAGCCGTGCGCGGAAGTCGGCGAAGGCCGGATCCTGGTAGAGCCCGCCGCGCGGCCCCTCCAGCGCACGCACCCGCGAAGCCTCGCCGCCGAACCAGTCGAAGAAGAACGGCTCCCAGCGCAGGGCCTCGCCGCTGGCGAGCTTGCTCCCCTCGGCCAAGGCCTTGAAGGCGGCGTTGACCAGCTCGACATCGGCCTCCACGCCCCGGCTCTTGACCGCCAGCCGCCCGATCATCGCCTCGCGCAGACCGTCCTTGTAGGCGTCGGAAAAGCGATTGAGCGCCGCGATCAGCCCCGCCTGCTCGGGCGAGACCAGCACCAGGCAGGCGGCCAGCTGCTGCAGGTTCCAGAAGCCCGCCTCCGGCTGGCGGCCAAAGCTGTAGAGGCCCGAATGGTCGAAATAGGCGGCCGTGAAGTTGGGGTCGTTGCGCGGCAGGAACCGCCAGGGGCCGTAGTCGAAGCTCTCGCCGGTGACGACCATGTTGTCGGTGTTAAGCACGCCGTGGACGAAGCCGGCGGTCATCCAGCGGGCGACCAGGCGGGCGGTGCGGGTCACCACCTCCTCGAACATCGCCGTCGGCCGGTCGGGCGCGTCGGCCAGATGCGGGAAGTAGGTCTCGACCACGTGGTCGACCATCGCGGAGATCAGGTCGGCGCGCTCGAAATAGGCCAGGCGCTGGAAGGTGCCGAAGCGGATGTGGCTGTGCGAGAGCCTGGTCAGGACGGCCGAGCGGGTCGGGCTGGGCTCATCGCCGCGGGTCAGGGCCTCGCCCGTCTCGATCAGGGAAAAGGCCCGCGAGGTGGGCACGCCCAGGGCCTCCAGCAGGCCGGCGGCGAGGATCTCGCGCATGCCGCCCTTCAGGGTCAGGCGGCCGTCGCCGTGTCGCGACCACGGGGTCTGGCCCGAGCCCTTGGTGGCGAGATCCAGCAGGCGATCGGCTCCCGCCTCCCGCATCTGCGCGAACAGGAAGCCCCGGCCGTCGCCGAGCTCGGGGTTGTAGGATCGGAACTGGTGGCCGTGATAGCGCATGGCCAGCGGGCTCGGCTGGGCGCCCGGCAGGGGGGCGAACCGCCCGAAATGCGCGATCCACTCGGCGTCGGTCAGGGTCTCCAGGCCCACGCTCGCGGCCGCCCGATCATTGCGGAACCGCAGGATCGTTTCAGGAAAATCGGCGGCCGCCACCGGGTCGGAGAACTCTCCGCCCAACGAGGCGAAGCGGGGATCGGGGCGATAGCGTGCGTTGACCGGCATGGACGCCAGATGCCCCCGCCCCTTCCCCGGCGCAAGGCAAGGGAGCCGAGAGGGCCATTTTAAGAAGCCCGGCATGTTCGCATAACGCTGTCGCAGTTTCGCAACAGGAACCTTGGAACCGTTTCACAGCAAGGTTTTCGCTTGCCGAGCATACGGACCGCCCATAACCATTGGCTGTCCATTCGAACGATCGTTCGGGTGAAGGCCAATCAAAAAACCGGCGGGGGCGGTGCAAGCGCTCTCGTCATAACGAACCGAGGTAGGAAATGCGCTTTACCCAGGTGCTTCGCGGCACGGCCTCCGCCGTCGTGCTCGCGGGCGTCGCCGCCGTCGGCGTCGCCCATGCTCAGGACTCGGCCGCGGCGGCCGCTCAAGAGCCCGAAACCCTTACCGTCGACAGCATCATCGTCACCGCCCAGAAGCGCGAGCAGAACCTGCAGGACACCCCGGTGGTGGTCACCGCGGTCGGCGCCAAGCTGCTGCAGGACACCGGCGTGCGCGACATCAAGGACCTGACGATCCTGACGCCGGGCCTGACCGTGACCTCGACCACGTCGGAAGCCTCGACCACCGCCCGCATCCGCGGCGTCGGCACCGTCGGCGACAACCCCGGCCTGGAAAGCTCGGTCGGCGTGGTGATCGACGGCGTCTACCGCCCCCGCAACGGCGTGTCGTTCGGCGACCTGGGCGAAATGGACCGCATCGAAGTGCTGAAGGGTCCGCAGGGCACCCTGTTCGGCAAGAACACCTCGGCCGGCGTCATCAACATCATGACCAAGGAGCCGGAGTTCGGCTTCGGCGCCAACGCCGAGGTCACCGCCGGCAACTACGGCGCCAAGGGCGCCTCGGCCTCGGTCACCGGTCCGCTGTTCGGCAGCGACAAGTGGGCGGGCCGCCTGTACGCCGCCGCCCGCCAGCGCGACGGCTTCAACGACGTGGTGACCGGCAAGGGCCCGAGCACCGAAAAGGAAGACGCCGACCAGAACTTCTACACCGTGCGCGGCCAGCTGCTGTTCGTGCCGGACGACAACTCGACCTTCAAGATCATCGCCGACTACACCAAGCGCGATGAAAACTGCTGCGGCGCCGTGCAGATCCGCACCGGCCCGACGGCGGCGATCATCAACGCCCTGGCCGGCGGCACCGGCATCGCCAACCCGGCCAAGCCGTTCGACCGCGTCGCCTACTCCAACCGCGGCGCGCCGCAGGAGATCGAGGACAAGGGCATTTCGCTGCAGGCCGACATCGACCTGCCGATCGGCACGCTGACCTCGATCAGCGCCATCCGCAACTGGCGCATCGACAGCGGCCAGGACGCCGACTTCACCACGGCCGACATCACCTATCGCGCCAAGGACGGCACCAACTACGCCGAGTTCACCACCTTCAGCCAGGAACTGCGCCTGGCCGGCAGCACCGAGCGCCTAAACTGGCTGGTCGGCGCCTTCCTGGCCGACGAGCGCCTGGACAACGAGGCCAACTTCCGCTTCGGCAGCGACTACGAAGCCTACATGTCGACGATCGTCCTGTCGGGCGTCGCCGGCGCCCTGGCCCCGGCCGGCATCACGGTCAGCCAGGCCAACAGCGCGCTGTTCGCCTCGCAGATCACCGCCCTGCCCTACGGCAGCTCGTTCACGGCCGGCACCGGCCTGCACGACACCTACAACCAGCGCTCCAAGACCATCGCGCTGTTCACCAACAACACGTTCAAGGTCACCGACGCCTTCGACATCACCGTGGGCCTGCGCTACACGGCCGAAGAGAAGGACCTGTCGACCTACCAGACCGGCGCCTCCAACGCCTGCGGCGTGCTGCTGACCCCGGCGGGCCAGGCTCGCGTCGCCTCGACCCTGGTGGGCCGCGGCGTGCCGGCCGCGCTGTTCGGCACGGCCACCGGCACCAGCATCGTCTCGACCGTCGTCGGCAACATGTGCCTGCCCTGGGCCAACCCGCTGTTCAACGGCCGCGGCACCCAGCAGAGCCTGAGCGAGCGCGAGTGGACCGGCACGGTCAAGGCCAGCTACCGCCTGAACCCCTCGGTCTTCGCCTACGGTTCGTACGCCCGCGGCTACAAGGGCAGCGGCTTCAACCTCGACCGCACCCAGTCGTCGAACGGCACGCCCTCGGGCGGCGTCGGCGTCGTGCCGATCACCGACACCTCGTTCCCGGCCGAGTTCGTCGACAGCTACGAGCTGGGCCTGAAGAACACCCTGTTCAATCGCACGGTGCTGTTCAACGTCACGGGCTTCTACCAGAAGTTCTCGGACTTCCAGCTGAACACCTTCCTGGGCACCTCGTTCGCGGTGCGCTCGGTCGAGGAAGTGACCTCCAAGGGCGTCGACGTCGACTTCCTGTGGTTCACCCCGGTGCGCGGCCTGACCGTCCAGAGCGGCCTGACCTACGCCAAGACCGAGTACGGCGACCAGCCGGTGGCCAACGACCCGACCAACGCCCTGGCCCTGCTGCCGGGTTCGCAGATGTCGTTCGCGCCGGAATGGTCGAGCTCGGCCTCGGTGACCTACGAGCACGCCGTGGGCGGCACGCTGAAGGCCAAGTACAACATCGGCGCCAAGTACGTGTCGGAATACAACACCGGCTCGGACCTGTTCCCCTTCAAGCTGCAGGACGCCTTCACCCTGGTGAACGCCCGCGTCGGCCTGGGCGACGCCGACGACAAGTGGGCCGTCGAGCTGTGGGCCCAGAACCTGTTCAACGAGGACTACTACCAGGTGGTGTTCAACGGCCCGCTGCAGGGCTCGTCGGGCCTGTCGGCGACCAACAAGGTCTACAACCCCGCCGCCGACACCCTCACCTACGACGCCTTCCTCGGCGCGCCGCGCACCTACGGCGTGACCCTGCGGGCGAAGTTCTGATCACATACGGCTAAGGCGCCCGGCGACGGGCGCCTGGGGCAGGGAAAGGGCGGTCCGCAGGGGCCGCCCTTTTTCTTTGCGTACATCCTCTCCCTCCGGAGAAGCCTCTAGCCGCCCGTCGCGTACGCCGCCTTCAGCTGCCGATAGGCCCTCGAGTTAAACGCCGCCACGGTGGCCAGCACGCCGACCGACCCGGCCGCCGTGAACACCAGCGCGATCCCCCGGTCGGCCCCGCGCCCGAACCAGTCGCCGATGGTCGCCGCGCCCGCGCCGTCGGTCATGAACGGAATGACCACGAACTGGGTCAGCGGGCCGATCAGGAAGGCGGTCAGGGGCGAGGCGGCCTGCTCCACCGATTGGGCGAAGCCGAAGACCCGGCCCTGGCGCTCCAGCGGCACCACCTTCTGCAGCGTGGTCTGCTCGGCGGCCTCGGCATAGGGCCCCAGCAGCATCCAGACGAAACAGCCGCCGGCCAGCAGCCAGATCGACGACTGCAGGGTGAAGACGCAGCTGACGCCCCAGCTGATCAGGTTGACCAGCAGCAGAGTGCGCAAGGGACTGGGCCCCAGGCCCGTCCGCGCGATGACGATCCCGCTGAGGATGAAGGCCGTCGACAGCACCCCGAACAGCAGACCCCAGACCTGCACCGACACCAGCGACAGGCCGTAGGCGTCGAGCAGGGCCATGAAGATCCCGCCCAGGAAGTTGTTGAAGGCGGCGAACAGGATCAGGGCGAAGAGGCCGGGCACGCCGGCGATCACCCGCACGGTGCCGGCGATGTCCACCCGGCGCGGGGCGGCGTGCTCGCCCGCCTCGGCGACGGCGCGCGGCTCGTCGACCCTCACGGCCAGCAGATGCACGAAGGCCGCCAGCGTCAGGGCCAGGGCGAAGCCGAGGCCAAGCCGCATGCCGCCCCAGGCCACCAGGAAGCCGCTGATCACCGAGGTGGTCAGGAAACCTATGCCGCTGACCATGCCCACCAGGCCGTTGGCCTTGTCGCGCCGGTCCTCCGGAATGAGGATCGTCACCAGGGTGGGCAGGGCCACGCCCCGGATGTTGCCGGCGATGACCCCCAGCATGCACAGGCCGATGAACACCCACAGCCAGGGCCGCCCGACATCGGCGATCGCGCCCTTCGGCGCCGCCTCGTGCACCGCCAGGGCCAGGACGTAGAGCCCCAGAGAAGCCAGGCTCGAGCCCAGCATCGCCGTCTTCTTGCGGTGATGGTCCACCAGGCTGCCGAACCAGAAGCCGCAGGCCGCCGTCAGCACCAGATAGACCCCGGCGATCATGCCGGTGGCGAACACCGAGCGGGTCTCCAGATAGACGTAGAAGGTCAGGGCGAACCAGACCGTGAAGTTGGTGATGTTGGCCACGAGGTTGTTGGCCAGCAGATGGTGGAACGGGGTCAAGACACGCCTCCACGCGGCGCTGAAGACCGCTTGGCGGCGACCGTGCCAGCGGCCCATGACAGGCGCAACGGCGGTCGCGGCGCCCCTTGCCCGCGCGCCCTCGCCGTGCGTCCATCATGGCGACGGGGGGACGGCCAGAGGGCTAGTCGACCTTGATCATGTTCCACATGGCGGTGACCTTGCGGGCCTGGGCGCAAAGCTTGGGCGTCTTGCGTCCTTCGACGCCCCCGCACCAGGCGGCCATGGCCGACGCGCCTTCGTCGCTGGCGTAGTCGACGCGGGAGGCCTCCAGCATGGCGTAGCGGTCCAGCCCGGGCTTCACCGGGTCGAGCCAGACGAAGTTCAGGGCTGGGGGCAGATCGCCGGCCGGCGTCAGGCCGTTGATCCGCGTGGCGGGACGACCGACCTCGAGCAGCCCCACGGCCCGGTCCGCGACCTTGCCGACCACGAGGGGCATCGGCGCGCGAACATCAGTCAGGTCCTCATGCCCCGCAACCATCCTGGCGTCGGGCGGAGGCGACTGCTTGGCCTGCCATTCGAAGTCGCGCGCCAGCATGCGGACCGTGCCCTCGAACGCCTGATAGGCTTGCTGGTCGCCCCATCCACAGCCGTTGATCGACCACCACGGACCGTGGACGGCTACGATTCTATCCTTGAGGATCACCGCCGGATGGGCGGGATGTCCGGGCGTCGTGAAGATGTAGAGCCGGTTTTCACCATCCACGCCGTAGAGCTTCACCTTGGCCCAGACAGTAGGCGAGAACGGGTCGCCCGGCTCCACCGGCTGCACCACCTCGTGGCCGTCAGGTCCGGCCATTTCGCCCGGATGCGCGTCCGCATGGCGTAGGAACGCGTTATAGCCTGCCGCGCAGACCGGTCGTGTCAGGTCGACATATCCCCGTGTCCTGGCGTAGGGCTCGAAGGCCTCCGGCGACGAGGGCTTGCAGCCCGCCACCAAGAGCCCGAGGGCCAGGCAGCAGGCGACCGAAAGGCCGGGAAGGATCCGCATGCGGCCAAACTTGCACGGCCGCACGCGAAAGTGGAGCGCGTTACTTTTCCCTGACGACCTGGTTGTCGACGCCGGTCACGCTGCGGCGGACCTCGCCGGTGGAGCGCCAGCGCACCTTCTGGTCCGTACCGGTCACCGACAGCACGCCGCCGGGCGCGATGGTCGCCGTGACGGTGTTGCCGCTGCCTGAGATTTCCAGGCTCCTGCACACGCCGGTCAGGGTGACGGTGTTGTCGACGCCGGTGATCGTCACGGCGCGGTCCTCGCACGCCAGGGTCTCGACGTGGTCGGTCCCGGAGATGGCGATCGCCCTGCCGCTGGCCTCGGTCGGCCCCGTCGTCTGGGGCGGCGCGCCGGCCAGCATGGCCAGGATCGCGAAGGCGGGAACGATGCTCATCAATGACCTCGAGGGATATGACGGAATGATCGAGGCATAGCGCGACCGCTGCGCGCCGCCATGCTGGGGAAAACCCTAGCGTTTCCCGCCCATTTTCGCTCCGCACGCCCGCCTTTCCCGTTCCCCCCGCGCGCGAACACCCGCACCCTCGACGAAGACCGGGGATGGACGCGAGGGCGAGCCGCGCATGAAAGCGATCAGACTGCTCGGATTCTGGATCTGCCTGCTGCTGGGCCTGGCGCTGGCCGCCCTGGCGCAGCGGTCGCCGCCCGTCGTTCCCGCCAGCGCCCCGCCCGACGCCTTCTCCGCCGCGCGCGCCATGGCCGACGTTCGGACCATCGCCCTGCGCCCCCACCCCACCGGCTCGACCGACATCGTCCGGGTGCGCGACCACCTGATGGCGCGGATCTCGTCGCTGGGACTGGAGCTGTCGGTCCGCGCGGACGAAGGCTACACCGGTCCGCGCAACGACGGCCGCTGGCTGGTCGCCGGCTCGGTGCAGAACGTCATCGGCGTGTTGCCCGGCGCCGACCGCTCAAAGCCCGCCGTGCTGATCATGAGCCACTACGACTCGGTGGCCAATTCGCCGGGCGCGGCCGACGACGCCGCCGGCGTGGCCGCCGCGCTGGAGGTCGCCCGCGCTCTGAAGGCCGGCCCGACCCCGGCTCGCGACGTTATCTTCCTGTTCACCGACGGCGAGGAACAGGGCCTCCTGGGCGCCGACGCCTTCTTCGCCCGCGACCCGCTGCGCCAGAAGGTCGGCGTGGTGATCAACATGGAGGCGCGCGGCGACAGCGGCCGGGCGGCCATGTTCCAGACCGGCCCGCAGAACGGCGCCCTGATGGCCCTCTTCGCCCGCGAGGCCAAGCGGCCGGCCGCCAATTCCCTGGCCGCGGCGGTCTACGAGAAGATGCCCAACGACACCGACTTCACCCACGCGGTGAAGGCCGGCCTGCCGGGGCTGAACTTCGCCTTCATCGACGACCAGCTGGCCTATCACACGCCGCTGGCCAAGGCCGACCACCTCGACCAGGGCAGCCTGCAGCACTTCGGCGACCAGGTGCTGCCCACCGCCCGCGCCCTGGCCGCGGCCCAGACCCTGCCGGGCAAGGCGCCCAACGCCGTCTATTCCGACGTCTTCGGCCTGTTCCTGGTCAGCTATCCGGTCGAGGTCGCCTGGGGCCTGCTGGCCCTGGCCGGCGTGCTGGTGCTGTACGCCCTCGTCCGCGGCCTGATGATCCGGGGGACCAGCGTCGTCGAGCTGCTCAAGGGCCTCTGCGGCTTCCTGCTGGTGGGAACCTCGGGCGCCCTCGTCCTGCACCTGACCGGCAAGCTGCTGCACATCGCCGACCTGCAGGCTCACTACGCCCTGCTGGGCCGCTTCGACCCGCTGCTGCTGGGGTGCACCGCCATCCTGGTCGGCGTCGCCCTGGCCGTGGTCATCGGCCAGGCCAAGGGCGCGGCGCGGATCTGGCCCAGCCTCCTGGCCCTCGCCGCCGGCGGCGTGACCTGCCTGATCGGCGGCCCGCCGGCCCTCGACCCGATCGGCGCGGGCCTGGGCGTCGCCAGCGCGGTGCTGGTCTGGGCCTCGCTGGGCAAGCCGGTCGGCGTTCTGGGCGCCTGGATCGGGGCCCTCGTCGGCCTGCTGGCCATCGCCGTGGCGGCCATGGTCCTGCTGCCCGGCGGCTCGGTGATGGCGGTGTGGCCGCTGCTGGTCGCCGCGCTGGCCGCCGTGCTGGTGCTGGCCAAGGGCGGCACCCGCGACCGCCGGGTCGCCTGGGCCCTGACCGCCTGCGTCGCCCTGGCGGCGATCGCGGTCGTCGTCCAGGTCGGCGCCTGGGGCGCGTGGACCTTCGCCGGCCTCGGCGTGACCCTGCCGGCGATCCTGGCGGCGTTCGGCCTGCTGGCCCTGCCGGCCCTGATCCCGCTGGCCCACGACTTCTCGGCCCTGAAGCTGGCGGCCATTCCCGCGGCCCTGGTCGCGGCGGTCGGCGGCGGCCTCGTCGCCTACGCCGTGCTGGCCGGCGCCACGCCCGCCCGGCCCGAACTGACCGAGGCCGCCCACCTGTCGGACCTGTCCAGCGGCCAGGCCTGGCGGATCTCGACCCTGCCGCGCCTGGACGCCTGGTCGCGCGGCGCCCTGACCGCCCAGGGCGGAACCCCGGCCCAGCAGGAGCTGCCGCCGTTCTTCCGCTCCAAGGTCTGGATGGCCGAGGCCCGGCCCGTGCCGCTGGATCCGCCGCAGCTGATCATGGAGCACGCCGGCGAGCGCCTGCTGGTGCGGGTTATCCCCGGCCCCGGCGCCGAGTACGTCACCCTGCGCATCAAGCCCGACGGCATGCTGGCCGGCGCGCGCCTCAACGGCCGCCCCATCCCCCTGACCACCAAGCACGGCGAGTGGACCAGCCTGACCTACCACGCCCCCGATCCCAACGGCGTGACCCTCAGCTTCAGCCGCCTGAACGGCGCCGGCCGCGTCGAGGCCGCCGCCCTCGAAACCCGCGAAGGCTGGCCCCGCGCCGCCCCCTCGCCCGGCGCCAAGCCCGACGGCCTGATGGGCTGGGGGATCTCCGACAAGACCCTGGTGCTGACCCGGGCGAGCGTGAGCTGGTGAGCGACGACCTCGCTCTCACGCTGACCCAGGACGAGGCGTTGGTCCTGTTCGAGTGGTTGTCGAAAATGGACGACGGCGTCCTGGCTCCGGCGGAACAGGCGGTGATCGACGGCTTGGCCGCAATGCTGGAAAAGCAGCTCACAGCGCCGTTCACCCCGGACTATGACGAGCAGATCCTCGCGGCGCGAGCGCGGCTCTCCGAGTAACCTCTCCCATAGGGAGAGGGAGGGGCCCACGCCGACGGCGTGGGAGCAACCATGTCGCTAGGCGGTCCGAGGTTGCCATGGCCGTTTCTGGCCG
>CBINOL010000080.1:0-22434 GCA_966252285.1 uncultured Caulobacter sp. | reverse complement strand
AAGGCCGATCGCGCCCTGCTGGAGCACGCCCTGGCGGTGCTGGTCGGCGAGCCGGCCTCCAGCTTCTCGGTGGCTACGGTCGAGGGATTGTCGGACGCGCCGCGCACGCCGGTGAGCACGCCGTCGCTCGTTCTGCAGCGCCGGCCCGACATCGCCGCGGCCGAGCGCCGGGTGGCCGCCGCCAACGCCCGCATCGGCGTGGCCCGCGCGGCCTGGTTCCCGACCGTGACCCTGGCCGCCAGCGGCGGCTGGCAGTCGACCGGCGGCGAGCTCTTGACCACGGCCAACCGCGTCTGGGCCCTGGGTCCGGCGGCCGCGGCCCTGCCGCTGCTGGACGGCGGCGCCCGCAAGGCGCAGGTCGCCCGTAGTCGCGCGGTGTTCGACGAGGCGGCCGCCGGCTATCGCCAGACGGTGCTGGACGCCTTCCGCGAGGTCGAGGACCAGATGGCGCTGGCCAACCGCCTGGCCGCCGCCCAGTCCCGCCAGGACGAGGCCGTCGACGCGGCCGCCCGCACCAGCGCTCTGGCCACGACCCGCTACCGGGAAGGCGCGGCCAGCTATCTCGACGTGGTCACCGCCCAGACCGCCGAACTGGACGCCCGCCGCTCGGCCCTGGATCTGCGCACCCGCCGCCTGGCGGCCAGCGTCGATCTGATCCGCGCGCTCGGCGGCGGCTGGACGGGCGGGGAGGGGGCTTAACTGTCCAGCGGCAAGACGCTTTGAAGTTCAAAGCTCCCAACGATCGTCATCCCGGCCGCAGCGAAGCGGAGAGGCGGGACCCAGGAGCAACCGCAGTGCGCCGACCCCTGGGTCCCGGCTCTGCGGCCCGCTATGCGGGCCTCCGGCCGGGATGACGACCTTTATAGAGGCTAGGCAATCGAGCCTCCTAGGGCTTCGTCGCCGCGGGCGGCTGGGGCTTGGGATACCAGAGGGCGTTGACGATCACCCAGCGCTCGCCGAACCGGCCAAGGTTCAGGTGGTCGACGAACCACGGCGTCTCGACCCGCGCCACCGCCACGTTGCCAGCGACGTCGAGCACGCGCACGCTGCGGTCCCACTGCTCGCGCGGGGTCTTCAGCGCGCCTTGCCGCGTCAGGCCCACGAGTTCGTCGCGGTTCATGCGCCGCAGGCCCAGGGTCTCGTCCGGATCCGGCCGCGAGCGGATGGCGCGCTTGGCGAGGTCGGGGTGCAGCGAGCGGGTGACGCGCGCCACGTCGCCTTCCAGCTGGCCGTCGACATAGTCGTAGGCCACCGCCTCGACCGCCTTCACGGCGGCCGGGTCCAGCGCGGGCTGCGCGGCGGGTGCCGGTTGGACCGGAGCGGCGGGCGGCGGCGGCGAACCGCCCAAGGCGATGGCGGCGAGCAGGGCGGCGATCATGGGCGTCTCCGAGTTGTGGGCGAAGGTCTGGTCACTCGACCGGGCGGGTCCAGACGAGGGCGGCGAGGTCCTTGGCCTTCAGGTCGATCTCCTCGCCCTCGGGCGTGCCGTACTGGAAGCCCTCGAGGCAGGTCGGAAAGCCGTCCTCGAGCCAGAGGATGAACCCCATCAGCAGGGTCTTGCCGTCGATCGCGATCTCGGCGGTCGGTCCGTCGAGCGTGCGCGTGGGCCAGACGACGGGCGGCTGGTCCCTGTCGACGTCGAAGCAGGTGTAGAAGCCGTGCCCGGTGTTCTCGCGCTCGGGCAGGCGCATGGTCGCCAGCAGCGAACGCAGCTGTCGCGCGATGGCCGGCCGTCCGTCGCAGATCGCGCCCAGCGCGGCCTTTTCAAGATCCGTGAAACCCGACATGCGCCCCCCTGGGCGCGAACCTTAGCGCCAAGGTTGCGGGTCGCCTATGGGGGGCTTGTCGGGCTCAGGCCTCGGCCGGTTCGACCCGGCGGGCGGAGGGCTCCTGCGGCTCGTCGGCCGAGACCGCGCCGCCGGGCAGGACGAAGCCGATCAGCACCTCGCCGGCCTCGCAGCGGGCGAAGACCGTGCCGCCGTGCATGGTGACGATGGCTTTCACCACGGCCAGGCCCAGGCCGTGGACGTCGTGGCTGTGCTCACGGGCCCGGTCGAGGCGATAGAAGCGATCGAACAGCCGCGCCAGATGCGCCTCGGGTATGGGGCCGCCGCGATTGCGCACGCCCAGGCAGACCTTGCCGTCCTGCGGCTCGATGGTCACACGCACCGTCTTGCAGTCCACGCCGTGGCGGATGGCGTTGTCGAGCAGGTTGGTCACCGCCCGGCCCAGCAGAGAGGCGTCGGCCGCCACCATGCCGTCGCCGACCACCTCCAGCCGAACGCCGGCGTCCTCGAACAGGACGTCGAGGAAGTCGGCGGTCTTGTGGGTAAGGCCGGCCAGCGACACCGTCTCCAGATTGGCGGCCAGGGCGCCCTGGTCGGCGCGGGCCATGAACAGCATGTCGTTGATGATGCAGCGCAGGCGGTCCAGCTCTTCCAGGTTGGAGTGCAGCACCTCCTCCAGCTCGCCGGCTTCGCGCGGGCGGGAGAGGGCCACCTGGGTCTGGCCGATCAGGTTGCCCAGCGGCGTGCGCAGCTCGTGGGCGACGTCGGCGTTGAACGAGGCCAGGCGCTCATAGGCGTCCTGCAGGCGGTCGAGCGCGCCGTTGAAGGCGGTCATCAGGCCCACCAGCTCGGTCGGCAGGCCCCGGGTGGGCATCCGCAGGCTGAGGTCGTTGGGGTTCAGGGCGCCGGCGCGCTGCGACAGCCGGTCGACGGGGGCCAGGCCCTTGCGGGCGACCCACCAGCCCAGCAGGCTGACCAGGGCGATCGTCACCAGCGACACGGCCAGCACGCCGACGCCCAGCACCCTGCGCGAGGCGTCGAACGGCGCGGTGTCGGCGGCGATCACCAGCCGCACCTCCGGCCGCTCCAGATAGGGCGGTACGCGGCGGGTCAGCGTCATGTAGCGCTTGCCGTCGAAATGGATCAGGTCGACGCCGTCGCGCGCCCGGGCCAGGGCGTCGTCGGGGGCGAAGCGGAAGCGCGCGTCGGGGCAGTCGACCCGGTAGCGGACGCCGCCATTGGCCGGGGTGAACGACTCCAGCTTGTCGCCCAGCATCGGCCAGCGCTTGGGGTCGCCGGCGTGGCGGATCATCGCGTCGATGATCTCCATGCGGGCGCTCAGCTCCTCGGCCTGGTGGCGGCGCAGCTCCAGGCTCTGGAAGCCGAAGATCGCCACGCCCGCCAGCACCGACACCAGGGTGGTGGCGATGGCGAACATCAGGGCCAGGCGCCCGGCTATGGACTTGGGGGCGATGGAGGCGGGGGTCATTCGGGGCCTCCGTCGGGGCGGTATTCGAGCACGTAGCCCATGCCGCGCACGGTGTGCAGCAGCTTGGTCTCGAACATGCCGTCGATCTTGGCCCGCAGGCGCTTGATGGCCACCTCGACCACGTTGGTGTTGGTGTCGAAATTGATGTCCCAGACCAGCTCGGTGATGATCGTCTTGGAGACGATCTGCGACTGGCGACGGCCAAGCACCGCCAGCAGGGCGAACTCCTTGGCCGTCAGGTTCAGGCGGCGGCCGGCCCGGGTGGCGCGGCGGGCCAGCAGGTCCAGATGCAGGTCGCCGACGGTGATGGTGGTGGCCTCGCCGCGACCGCGCCGGGTGATGGCCTGCAGGCGGGCCAGCAGTTCCAGGAACGAGAACGGCTTGACCAGGTAGTCGTCGGCCCCGGCGCCCAGACCGCGCAGGCGGTCGTCGACGCTGTCGCGGGCGGTCAGCATGATCACCGGCGTCTGGCGGGTCTGGCGCAGGCGCTCCAGCATGGCCACGCCGTCGAGGCCCGGCAGCATGCCGTCCAGCACGATGGCGTCGTAGTCGAGGGTCTGGGCCAGATGCAGGCCGTCTTCGCCGTCGCCGACGAAGTCGACGGAGTAGCCCTGCTCCGTCAGCCCCTTGCGCAGATAGGCGACGGTTTTGGGTTCGTCCTCGACGATCAGGATCTTCATGGTGGCGGCGGCCCGGCGGCGCGGTGTTCGTGCGGCGGAGGCGGACGGCCTCCTCGAACAGCTTTGATACAGCGTCCTCGCGCCGACCGCCACGGCTGGGGCGGGAAGGGGGCTCGGCAGCGGCCGGGCGAGAACTGCAGCCTAGGTGCCAGAGCGCTCCGGTCGCCAGGCTGACGCCAGCATGACATTTCTGACCGGAAGGCGATGGCGGCGACGATGCGCGCCATCGTCAATTGCGAAGCTCGTCGATTCATGTCCAGGTTGCGCCCGATTTCGACGCGAGCGGCGCGTCTTGGGCAGGGGCGTACGATGGCGATCTGGACGATCGAGGTGATCAACGAGACCAGCGAGGCCAAGGACTTCTTCGTCTACAGCCAGCCGCCGAAAGTGCGCTTCGCCGGCCAGGCGGTCGCGGTCCATCCCTGCGCCTGGATCACCTACGAAGGGGTCCTGCCCGGCGATCGCCGGCGCTCGACCTTCAGCGAGAGCATCGGCATCTTCGTGGACCTGAGCGGCGCCAAGCCGGCGCCCGGCGTGGTGCTGACCGACAGCGCCTATGTCCAGGTCGACGCCCGGGCGCGCGACAGCGTCAGCCTGCTCAGCGATTTCAACAGCGGCGTCTTCGGGCCGGTCGAGCACGACCGGTCGGACTACGGCACGGTTTCGCTGCATACGCCCGATCCCTTGGTTCAGGGGCCGTTCCCGCCCCCCTCGACGATCGGGCTGGGCAAGTTCGGCGACAGCGATCTGCCGATCCCCGTGGCCGGCTTCCCGCCGCAGCCCGGCGGCGTGTTCGTGATCGAGCCGTCGCACCGCTTCCACCTGGCGCAAGGACGTCCGCTGCGCGGCGAGGCGCTGGCGCTGCATCCGCCGTCGCTGGTTGCCATCGACTTCGACCAGGACAAGCTGACCGCGACGATCGTGGCCAAGGCCGACGGGACCTACGCCGTCACCTACGAACCGGTCTGATCGAGCGGAGGCGAGCATGGCGGTCTGGACGATCGAGATCGTGAACCGCGGCGCCAAGGCCCGCAGCTACGCGCTGCTGCCCGCGCCGCCGGACGTCACCCTGGACGGCGCGCCGGTGGCGGTGCTGCCGGCCGTCTGCGCGGTCTTCGACTATGTGGAGCCGGGCGCGCCTCGCGTCACGACCTTCAGCGAGGCCGTGCAGGCCCTGGTCGACTTTCCGGCGGCCGTGCAGGTCGACCGGGTGATCAAGAGCCCGTTTGCGGTTCCGGTGAACCCGCTGGCGCGCGATCTGGTGACCATCACGCACATGGATCATCAGGGAAGCGGGCGGGGTTTCGCCGAAGAGCTGACCTCCGGCGCGGCCGAGCCTGGTCACTTCGCGATCCGCACCAAGGTTGATTTTCCAGACGGCGACGGGGTCGTGCTGGGCATGACCAAGCAGATCGACAGCAACGAGCCCGTGCCCGCGGCGGTGTTCGACGCCCGGCCGCACGTCACCTACCAGATCCGGCCGCGCCCGGTGTTCCACCTGGTCGAGGGGCGCTACGTGCGCGGCAAGGTGCTGGACCTGACGGCCAGGCCCAGCGCGGTCATCGACTTCACGGGGCGCGAGCGTGCGAAGGCCACCGTCGTCCAGGCGGCCGACGGCGACTTTTCGGTAAGCTACGAAGCGATCTAGCGGTGAGGGGCGCGGGGCGTCAGTCGACGCAGATCGCGCCGGTCGCCTTGCCGCCCACGACCTTGGCGTAGCAGCCGAACTGCACGTTCGAGCGCTTGCACTGGCCGGTCACGGGGGCGTCGTTAGGCTCGAGGTTGCCCTCGACGATGCAGCCGCCCTGGCATTGGGCGTTATCGGTGCAGCTCTTGCCGGCGTCGGCATAGGGCACGACGCAGGTGGGCAGGCCCCGGCGGCCGACGGTCTCGATCTGGCCGCCGCGGGCGGCGCAGGTCTCGGCGGTGTCGCTGCCCGAGGCGGCCTGCGCGGGTCCAGCCGGCGGCGGAGCCGTCGGGGCGCAGGCGGCCAGGGTCAGCAGGGCGGCGGCGATCAGCGGAAGGCGCATCCGGGACACTCTTTCGTACTTTCGCCGCTAGCCGGCGATCAGCCCATGAACGCCGGCAGCCAGGCTTCGTTCGCCTCGCGCAGCTTGGTCAGCGGGATCGAGAACAGGTCGGTCGAGGCGAAGGCCTCGCCGCCGGCCACGCCCGCGATGTTGGCGTGCACGCCGGCGTCCTTGGCCGCTTCCAGCAGGGCGTCCGGATCGGGCGTCGCCACCAGGTAGCGGGCCTGGTCCTCGCCGAACAGGTAGGGGTGGGCGTGGGCGTGGCTGGTGGCGTTCAGCGTGACGCCGACCTGGCTGGCCAGGGCGATGTCGGCCGCGGCGACCAGCAGGCCGCCGTCCGACAGGTCGTGCACGCCGGCCACCAGGCCCGAACCGATCAGGCCGCGAACGAAGTCGCCGTTCTTGCGCTCTACGCCCAGGTCGACCGGCGGCGGAGGGCCGTCTTCACGGCCCAGGATCTCGCGCAGATAGATCGAGGCGCCCAGTTCGCCGTGCGTCTCGCCGATCAGCACCAGGGTGTCGCCCTCGGCCACGGCGCCGAAGCCCGTGCGCAGGTCGTAGTCGGCCAGCAGGCCGACGGCGCCGACGGTCGGGGTCGGCGGAATGGCGACGCCATTGGTCTCGTTGTAGAGGCTGACATTGCCGCTCACGACCGGGAAGTCGAGCACGCGGCAGGCCTCGGCCATGCCGTCGGTGGCGCGCACGATCTGGCCCATGGTCTCGGGCTTTTCGGGGCTGCCGAAGTTCAGGTTGTCGGTGATGGCGATAGGCAGCGAGCCCGCGGCCGTCAGGTTGCGCCAGGCTTCGGCGACGGCCTGCTTGCCGCCCTCGTACGGGTCGGCCTGGACGTAGCGCGGGGTGCAGTCGCTGGTCACGGCCACGGCCTTGCCGGTGCCATGGATGCGCACGATGCCGGCGTCGCAGCCGGTGGCGCTGTCTTCCAGGGTGTCGGCCATCACGTGACGGTCGTACTGCTCCCACAGCCAGCGCTTGGAGGCCATGTCGGGGCAGCCCAGGACCTTGAGCACGGCGTCTTCCCAGTTCTCGGGCGCGGCCACCTTGGCCGGATCGAGGCGGGCGTCGACCTTCGGCTCCGTCCAGGGACGGTCATAGAGCGGAGCGTCGTCGAACAGCGGGGCCAGCGGCACGTCGCAGACGGTCTCGCCGTGGTGCTTGAGCACCAGGCGGCCGGTGTCGGTGGTGTAGCCGATGACGGCGGCGTCCAGGCCCCACTTCTCGAAGATGGCATGGCCGTCCTGCTCGCGGCCGGGTTTGAGGACCGCCAGCATGCGCTCCTGGCTTTCCGACAGCATCATCTCGTAGGCCGACATGCCGGTCTCGCGCTGCGGGACCATGTCCATGTTCAGCTCGATGCCGACGCCGCCCTTGCCGGCCATCTCGACCGACGACGAGGTCAGGCCCGCAGCGCCCATGTCCTGAATGGCGGCGACGGCGCCGGTGGCCATCAGCTCGAGGGTGGCCTCGATCAGCAGCTTCTCGGCGAAGGGGTCGCCGACTTGCACCGTGGGGCGCTTCTCCTCGGAATCCTCGGAGAACTCGGCCGACGACATGGTCGCGCCGTGAATGCCGTCGCGGCCGGTCTTGGAGCCGAAATAGACGACCGCCAGGCCCGGGCCCGGGGCGGCCGAGTAGAAGATGCTGTCGGCCTTGGCCAGGCCCACGCACATGGCGTTGACCAGGATGTTGCCGTTGTAGCCCTTGTGGAAGTTGGTCTCGCCGGCGACCGTGGGAACGCCCACGCAGTTGCCGTAGCCGGCGATGCCGGCGACCACGCCGTCCACCAGGCGCTTGGTCTTGGGGTGAGCGGGCTCGCCGAAGCGCAGGGCGTTCAGGAGGGCGATGGGGCGCGCGCCCATGGTGAAGACGTCGCGCATGATGCCGCCGACGCCCGTCGCCGCGCCCTGATAGGGCTCGATGTAGGACGGGTGGTTGTGGCTCTCCATCTTGAAGATGATCGCGTCGCCGTCGTCGATGTCGATGACGCCGGCGTTCTCGCCCGGGCCGCAGATGACGCGCGGGCCGCTGATCGGGAACTTCTTCAGCTGGTTCTTGGACGACTTGTACGAGCAGTGCTCGGACCACATCACCGAAAACACGCCCAGCTCGACGAGGTTGGGCTCGCGGCCCAGACGGTCGAGGACGACCGCGTACTCCTCGGGCTTCAGGCCGAACTCGGCGGCCGTGTCGGCCATGGATTTCGCGGGGGCGTTGGTCGGTGCGCTCATGGGCGCGCCTTCTAGCGCGGCTGCGGGGATTCCGCTAGATTTCCAACTGGAGGCTAAGCGGGAAATGGGCATTCTAATTCTCCCGGAGGAAACCGAGCGGCTGGCGCGAGAAATCGCTGACGCCACGGGAGAAAGCCTGTTTGAGGTTTATCATCAGGCGCTGGTGGAGCGTAAAGTCCGTCTTTCGGGAGCTGATCTCACGACTGAGGAGCAGGAAGCCAGAAAGCGAGCTTTCTTCGCCCGCCTCGATGCGAGGCCACGAACGCAAGATCCTCGGTCCCTCAGGGAGATCGAGGAGGAAGAGCTGTATGACGAGTACGGCCAGCCCATCGGATGATCGTAGACACCTCGGCCTTCATCGCCATTGCTTTGGCCGAGCCTGAGCGCGAGATTTTTCACGATCTGATCCGCGACAGCTGGGTGAGGAGATGTCGGTGGCCTCGTATCTGGAATGCGCCGAGGTCTATTTTCGCAAACTCGATCTCGACAACGGCATAGCGCTCCTTGACGCAGATATCGCCGAGCTTGGAATAACAATCGTGGCCGTTACGGCTCAGCAGGCTTTCGTGGCGGCGGAGGCGCGGCGTACCTATGGCAAGGGAAGGCATCGCGCCAATCTCAACTATGGCGACTGTTTTACCTATGCCCTCGCAAAGGTCATGGAGGAGCCGCTGCTCTTCAAGGGCGACGACTTCACCCATACCGACATCCGTTCTGTTCTCTGACCTATCGCGCGAAAAAGTGCGTAAAAACAGAAGCTAAGCAGGAACTAAGGCAGCTGCGCCGGAGGAACGCGGCGAGTCTCGCGCCCGTTCTTCATCCCGTGCGCATCGCAGCGCGCGGAACGAAGAGGAGTAAGGCCCATGGGCGAACAAACCCGCAATCCGCAGCAGCAACAGCAGAACCCGCAGCGCCAGGCGCCGGGCCAGCAACAGCAGCAGCGCCAGAACGAGCAGGGCCGCAACCCGGGCGGCCAGGAAAATCAGCCGGAGCGCGATCGCGAACGCTGATCTGACGCTTTAGCGCATTTTCCGACGACGAACCGGTACCCACTTCGTCGGAAAATGCTCTGGCGAGCGTTAGCAGCGCTCCATCGGAGGAAGGGCCGGCGTCGCTCCGCCGGCCCTTTTTCGTGGGCGATCTGGAGCTCGGGAATTCAATCCTGCCTGTCGTCGCCTCTTGAATGACGCTGATAGGTTGTCGTAACCCGCGTGCGGGGGCTGGTGGTCGACTGGATAGCCGGCGGCGCGATTGGCCATGACATTCGGGGGATGGATGAGGGCGGCGACAATAGCGCTTTCGATCGGGTTGCTGCTTGCGGGGAGAGCCGAGGCCGCGCCTTGGCAATATCAGTCCAAGATCGACAAGTTCACCGACGAGAAAACGTCATTCGCCTCGGCCGCCCATCCCCAGGGGGCGCTTTATGTGCGGTGCAAAGCCGGGATGCTCGAAGCGTATCTCGTTGGCTTTTCCTACATTGGCGACGACGGTGGCGACGTACGCTGGCGCGTAGACAAGGGCGTCGTCGAAGAAGAGAGCTGGAGCTCTTCGAAGCGGGGCGATGGCGTTTTCGCGCCTTATCCCAGCTTGCTGGCGAGAGCCTTGGCGAGTGGTGCGCGCGCCGTGTTCGAGGTGACCGACTTCCGGGGCGTGCCGCATGAGATGACGTTCCCGCTTGCTGGTTCGGGCAGCGCGGTGAACCGTGTCATGGCTGATTGCGCGATCACGTCGTCGGCTTATCGCAAGGGCGACACCGAAATCTGGGAACGGGTCGTTACGGATCTCGATGAGTTGTCAGTCGATCATTTTCAAACTGTCCAGGAGGCCTTGAGCCTGCTGGCGCGCTCGGAACTTCCCAAAGTGTCGGGCAAACGGGATGCGCAGACCTATCGGGCAGCCACGAACTTGTACGCGGCCTACTGGTCGTTGTGCGAAAAGGGCACGAGCCTTGGCGCGCACTGCGACGCCTACAAGCCGTTGTTCGACGCCGACAAGAACGCACGTTACCCGGTGGAGGTAACGGAGATCATCTTGGAGCTGATCCACAAGGTCGTGGACGAGCAGAAAGAGCCCAGCTCCTGATGGGGCGGGGCGTCTCCAATCATGCAGCTTGAATAACGAGGCCTCAGGCGCTCTGGAAGACGCTGCGGAACAGGATCGCGCCGTCTTCCGAGCCGAGGTCGGCGTCGAACGAGCGGTCGGGGTGGGGCATCAGGCCCAGGACGTTGCCGCCGGCGTTGACGATGCCGGCGATGTCGCGGGCCGAGCCGTTGGGATTGTCCTTGTAGCGGAACACGACCTGGCCTTCGCCCTCGATGCGGTTCAGCGTCTCTTCGTCGGCGAAGAAGTTGCCCTCGCCGTTGCCCACGGTCATCACCGCGTCGCGCTGCTCGCCGAAGGCGGCGGTGAAGCGGGTCTGGCTGTTGACGATGTCGAGTTCGACCGGCTTGCAGATGTACTTCAGCTTGGCGTTGCGCAGCAGGGCGCCGGGCAGCAGGCCGACTTCGGTCAGCACCTGGAAGCCGTTGCAGATGCCGACGACGGCGACGCCCTTGTTGGCGGCCGAGACGACTTCCTTCATGACCGGGCTCTGGGCGGCCATGGCGCCGCAGCGCAGGTAGTCGCCGTAGGAGAAGCCGCCGGGCAGGACGATCAGGTCCAGGTCGTCCGGCAGCGCCGTCTCCTGGTGCCAGACCATTTCGACGCGGGCGCCGGTGGAGCGTTCGACGGCGACCTTGCAGTCACGATCGCAGTTGGAACCGGGGAAGACGACGACGGCGGCTTTCATGGCGCGGGCCTGTAGCACCGTTCGAAGCGGATGTCAGCGGCGGAGGCGCTGAAACTCACGCGCATTCGTCCAGCACCGGCGTCACCGCGTCGCCGACCGGGGCCGGGAAGGGCTGGCGGAAGGTGAAGGCCGCCGGCGTCGGACCCTGCGCGGCCAGCAGGGCCAGTTTCTCCATCGCCTCGTCCAGCGTGGGGCGATGGCCGGTGGGAACCCACCACAGGGCCATGTGCGGGCCCTCGGCCGGTTCGAACCATTCGCGCCGCCGCCGCATGATCTCGACGTGGGCCGAGCGGTAGACATAGGCGCCCAGCGACGGGATGTCGGTCCAGGTCGACATGTTGGGGATCAGCAGCGGGTCGCCGCCGATGGGCAGGTCGGTGGCGTTGTCGCCCTCGCCTTTCAGCCGCCACACGAACCCTGGCGAGCTCTCGGCCAACTGGTTGATGCGATCCAGGTTGTCGGCGAAATCCTTGATCGACGGATGGTCGATCGGCGCCTTCAGGCGGCCGATATTGACCTGGGCCAGCTCGAATGCCGCCATGACGTCCTCCCGGTTGTGCTTGGCTTGGGAGGTAGGCGCCGCGGCGCTGCTGTGAAAGGGGCGGGAGGGCGATCAGGCGCGGATCAGGCTCGCCAGGGTCTCGAACACCTCGCTGTCGTCCCACAGGCGGTGGGCGTGGCTCAGCGCGACGCGGCCGTCGGCGTCGATCACCGCCAGGTCGATACGGTGCTGGTTGACGGTCGCCGGTCCAAATCCGACCCCCAGTTCGAAATGGGCCTGCAGCGGGTCCAGCGGGCCGGTGGTGCGCAGGAGCCGGCAATGGCCGTCGAAGGGAAAGCCGCGGTCGCGGCCGTAGGTTTCCAGCTGGCGCGGCGTGTCGTAGGCCGGATCGTAGGTGAAGGCCGCCACGACGGCCCGGTCGGCCAGGCCCGCCGCCTCCAGCCGCGCGCGCACCGCGGCCAGTCGGGAGATGGTCAGCGAGCACTTCTGCGGGTTCATGCACCGCGTATAGAAGAAGGCGATGGCCGCCGGCTTTCCCGAGAACAGGTCGGCGAACCGCATCACCGCACCGGACTGGTCCTGGATCTCCAGGTCGTCGATGGCGCCGGGAGCGGCGGCGACCGGCGTGGGAGCCGGGCTCGACCGGCTGCCGCAACAGCCTTTCGGCGCGGTCGCCTCGGCGCCGGCGATGGCCTCCGACAGGGCGGTCGTAACCGCCGCCGACCAGCCGCCCTCGGCGCGCAGCACGCGCAGCCGCGACACCGCCGGCGCGCCGTACCGGGTCATGGCCAGCACCACCTCGGTGACGGCGCTGGCGGGCGAGCGGCGGTCCAGGGTCGCAAGGCCGTCCACCGAACGGATGCGCAGCGCGGCCGCCGCCAGAAGATCGAGCGCCTCGGCCGGCGGGGTTTCGGCGCCGGCGAGCGCCCGGGCCGCCCCGGCCACGACCTGCGGGTTGAGCCCGGTCTCCAGCTCGGCCAGAACCTGAGGCATGGCGGCGATCGGCAATCCCGCCTTGGCGAAGCCCGCCAGCACCTGGCCGCGTAGGCGTTCGGCCTCGGCCGTGCCCCGTCCGCGATAGAGCGGCGCATCCTCGGCGAGCAGGCGGGTCAGGACCGCCGCCGCATCCGGCGCGGCGAGAGCCTGGTCGATGGCCGCCTCGGCCTCGTCGAGCGACGCGACCGGCGGTGCGGCGTCGATCGAGATCCCCGGCGGCACGTCAGGCGTCCGATCCGGGCTTGATGCGCGAGAGCAGGGCCGAGAAGGCGTTGGAGGCCAGCTTTTCGCCGATCGCCTTGGCCGAGGCGCGCACCGCTGGATTGCTCAGAAGCTGCTCGGCGATCGGGCTGCGGGCCAGGCCGTTCAGCGCCGTGGCGCGGATGTCGTCGAAGTCGTGGTCGTCGACGGCGATCTGCTGGGCGACCTTCTGGAACAGGTTCTCGTTCAGCTTCTGCAGGCCGACGGCGCTGATCTGGCGGATCTCCTTGAACTCGTCCTTGTCGCGCATGAAGCGCGCGAACAGGTCGGCCGCGTTCGGGTCGGCGGTCAGGGTGCGCAGCGCCGCGATGCGGCTCTCCAGATCCTTGTCGCGTTCCAGCACCAGCCGGGCCAGAGGGGTGACGGCGCTGTGCTCGTCGAGGCTGAGGAACTCCAGGGCGCTGGCCGCGGGGATCAGGGCCTTGGCCGGATCCTTGAGGCCCTCGGCCAGCGCCTTCTGCGCCACGTCGTCCTTGGCCGCGCTCAGCCATTCCAGCGCCAGGCGCCGCAGGGCCGGGGCGTCGTCGGTGATCAGCTTGCGCAGTGCGGCCAGGTACTCGGCCCGATGGCGATCGAACGCCTGGCCCAGGAAGGTGGCGGCGTGCACCTGCTCCAGCGCCGCCTGTCGGTCGTCCTCGGAGGCCTTGGCGTCGGCGGCGACGGCGAGCAGCGAGGGAATGTCGGCCTCGGCCTCCACGTCCGGCGCGGACGCTCGCGGCCCCCCGGCGAACGGGCTCTCGGCGGCGAGCTCGGCTTCGTACTGCCGGCGATATTCACTGGCCTTCATCGGTCTGGCTCCCTCGTCACGCGGCTTCGAAGGGGACGTCGTCATAGGCGAAGCCCTGGTCGCGGCCGGAGCGGACGCCCAGGTAGTCGAGCATGGCGCCCACGGTGGGCTTGGGGCCGGGCAGCTTGGTGACCGGCGAGTCCTTCAGCGGTCCGCCCGGCGCCGTCGGCGGGCGCTGTCCGCCCATCTCGCCGTTCCACGGCCACATGGTGTCGGGCAGTCGGTGGCCGAGCGATCCGCCGGCCTGGAAGGCGTTCGGGTCGGCGGTGTCGAAGCGCCGGTTGGCCCACTGCCACTTGGCCCACAGCCGGTCGACATTGCCGTGCAGCAGGAAGAACAGCGGGTCCTTGGCGGCGGTGGGGATCGAGCTGATGAAGCCCGAGAAGCTGACGTGGGCGGGTCCGTGCGGGGCGCTTTCCATGGCCCGCAACTGGCCGAAGGTGACCCCCAGGCCCAGGGTCTCGGGCTCGGTCAGCACATAGGCGCGCCCGGCCCGGCGCGACGGCGGCGCTCCGCGGACGTCGAAGTTGGGCCGGCGCATCACGCCGGTGAAGCTGTCGGTCGACCAGTGTTCCAACGGATGGCCGGGCGGAAACCGCACCAGGTCGCCGGCGGTGGGCGAGGCGGCGGGCATGCTCAGAAAATGCGAGTCGAAGATGTTGGGCGCCGGCTTGTCGAAGCGCCAGTAGGGCAGGGCGACGCTGGAATCGACGGCCTGCAGTTCGCGCTCCAGGTCCAGCAGGTAGGAGCGGTGCCAGGGCAGGAAGCCGGGGCCGCCGTGCGCCTCGCGGCTGGAGAGATTGGTGTGCATGTCGCGGAACGCCCTGAACGGTCCTGCGCCGGCGTCGTTCAGCCTGGCCAGGGCCACCAGGAAGCGGTCGCGTTCGGCCGGGGTCAGGGTCTGGGCGTCCTTGCGGATGCGCACCATCAGCGGCAGCGTCCCGACGACGGCGCCGCCGACGCTGGCCTTGATCCCGGCGTCGCCATAGCTCTTGCTGGCCTCGCCGAACTCGCCGGCCACCCAGAACGGGACGGGCGTTCCGTTGCGGGGCAGGCGCAGGCGCAGGCTGGATTCGCCGTCGTGGCGGCGCTGGGTGTCGAAGACCACCTTGCCGCCGCCGGCCGTGCCGCCGTTCGCCAAGAGTACGTCCACGTCGCCGCCCGCGCCGCCGTCGATCACCCGCGCCGTGGCCTTGACGGGGGCCCAGGTCAGGAACACCCGGCCGTCGGGCAGTTCGCCCTCGATGTCGATCTCAACACGCATCACGCCCGTCCCCCGTGTCGCGCGCGTCCCGCGCCGCTGGAAATCCATCCCTGCGCCAGCAGGCCCAGGCCGTGGCCGGCGACCATGGCCGCCAGCATCGCCGCGACCGTCGCGCCCAGGCTTTCGCCGCCCCAGGCGGGCAGGGCGCTCAGGCCGGCCATGGCCGCCAGCATGCCGCCGAACGCCAGGCCCGAGGCGAGCAGCACCCGGTTGCGCGCCGCCGGCTCGGCTCGCCACAGTCTCAGCCGCGCCAGCCCCGCGCCGCAGCCCGCCAGCGCGCCGACGATCATGCCGAGATGCCCGAGTTCACAGACGGCCCAGAACGCCGGGCCATAGCCGCCGGACGTCGTGCAAAGCCCTGAGAGCAGCGCGCTCGCGCCATTGGCCCAATCGGCCGCGACGCCCAAGGCCAGACCCAGGCCGCAGCCGATCAGCTGCGGCAGGGTGGCTCCTGGCGACATGGCCGCGCAGGGTTCCAGGCGGACGAGGTCTCGGCACATCGGGCGCACGGCTTTGGAGTGTCGGTCGCGAATGCAACCTATGAATTAGCTCACGCTGGAGCTTGCTCGTCAATAATGCGTAACGGCGTTCTTCGATGTGCGCGGACGCACAACCGTCGGTCGATGTGGAGCGGGGCTCAGACCACGGTCAGGCGAGGGCCTGCGTCGCGCCACGGCGCCAGCAGAGCGTCGCAGCGCTCGAGCTCGACGTCGCGCACCCAGTCGCGGAAGCGCCAGTAGACCGGCGCCAGGCGCTCGGGCGTGACGGCCATCGGGGTCATGCCCCTGGCGTCGTAGAACTCGAGGGCCAGGCCCGCCTCGAAGTCGACGACGCCGACCGACAGGTTGATCAGCCCGCGCTTCTGGAAGCCGCCGACGGCGGACAGCAGGAAGGGCGCAAGCGCGTCCGGCGTGGCGGGGGTCTCGACATAGGCGAGGTTCCACCACCAGTCGGGCGCGTCCTCGGGATCGGGGCGCAGGCGCCAGGCCGGCTGGCGCGGCAGGTCGAAGCCCAGGTGCGACAGGCGCTTGAACGGCGGCTTTTCGTGGGAGCTCCAGCCCAGTTCCAGGGTCACGCGCTCTGACCGGCCGAACAGGGCGGCGACGACCGCGCGGGCGGTGTCGAGCTCGCGCAGCAGGCGGGCGGCGGGCGTGAAGGGCTGGGGAAGACGGTCGGGGGCCGTGGCGTCGGGGATCAGCTCGATCCGCGTCCAGGCCGGCCCCCGGAAGTCGTGCAGGCGCTCGACGCCGAAGACGCCGAGCATCCGCTGGCGGGTGGGATGGAGGCTGGCCTCTCCCACGATCCGCCTCAGGCGATGTCGATGCGGTAGCTTTCGATGACCGTGTTGGCCAGCAGCTTCTCGCACATGGACTTGACCTCGGCCTTGGCGGCTTCGGCATCCGTGGCGTCGAGGTCGAACTCGATGACGCGGCCGACGCGGGCGTCCTTCACCGACGGCCAGCCCAGGCCATGCAGGGCGTTTTCGACGGCCTTGCCCTGGACGTCGAGCACGCCGGGCTTGAGGAACACGTGGACGGTGGCTTTCAACGCAAAATCTCCCCAGCGACGCAAAGCGCCGCGACGCCTCCCGTCAGGGAGGCGTCCTGACTGACCTTAATGCACGCCGCCTTGGATGACGGTGGGCATTTCCTTCATGATGCCGAGGCGGCGGGCCACTTCGGTGTAGCTCTCGATGACGTTGCCGAGGTCACGACGGAAGCGGTCCTTGTCCAGCTTCTCGTTGGTCGCCGAGTCCCACAGGCGGCAGCTGTCGGGGCTGATCTCATCGGCCAGGATGATCCGCGAGAAGTCGCCCTCGTAGACGCGGCCGAACTCGATCTTGAAGTCCACCAGCGTGATGCCGACGCCGCCGAACAGGCCCGACAGGTAGTCGTTCACGCGCAGGGCCATGGCCATCATGTCGTCGATCTCCTGGGTGGCGGCCCAGTTGAACGCGGTGATGTGCTCTTCGGAGACCATCGGGTCGCCGAGCTTGTCGTCCTTGTAGTAGAACTCGATGATCGAGCGCGGCAGCGGCTGACCCTCGGTCAGGCCCAGGCGCGTGGCGATCGAGCCGGCGGCGATGTTGCGCACCACGACCTCGAGCGGGACGATCTCGACTTCCTTGATCAGCTGCTCGCGCAGGTTCAGGCGACGAATGAAGTGGTTCTGGACGCCGATCGCGTTCAGGCGAGTCATGATGTACTCGCTGATGCGGTTGTTGATCACGCCCTTGCCTTCCAGGACGGCCTTCTTCTGCGCGTTGAACGCGGTGGCGTCGTCCTTGAAGTACTGGATGAGGGTGCCGGGCTCGGGGCCCTCGTACAGGATCTTGGCCTTGCCTTCGTAGATCTTCTTGCGACGGGTCATGGCTCTCGTCGAGGCCCTTCCTGCGAATAAGCGCGCCGTCCTTGCCCGGAAGACTCCCGAGAAAACGAAAAGCGCGCGCGGCGGATAGCTGCGCGCGGCGTTCGACTCAAGGCCGCTCACTGAAAAATGTCCGCGGGAACCTACCCGAACGGCGGCTTTTCCGCAAACGCGGCCTGCCATCGTGGTAAACCTTCGCCCTGCGGCGTCGCGGGCGATTGCCCCCCGTCGCTGGGCGGGATATGGAGCCGCCACAAGAACACTTCGTCTCGCGGACACGCCATGTTCGCAGGGGACGAAACCGAACTACTCTCTTACACTGGAGCGCCGTACTACCGCCCTGGGTTGCACCCTTCGTGGTAGGCGTTTCGGGAAACTTGGGGCTTTCATGACGACCTTCGACGACCGCGAACAGGCTTTCGAACGCAAGTTCGCGAACGACCAGGAGCTGGAGTTCAAGGCCACCGCGCGCCGCAACCGCCTGCTGGGCGAATGGGCCGCCGGCCTGATGGGCCTTGCCACGGTCGAGGAATATGCCCGCGCCGTCGTGAAGTCGGACTTCGAGCAGCCCGGCGACGAGGACGTGTTCCGCAAGGTCTTCGAAGACCTGAAGGGCTCGGGCGTCGCGGCTTCGGAAGGCGAGGTCCGCATGAAGATGGCCGAACTGCTGGCCTTCGCCCGCGAGCAGCTGCGCGCCGGCGAGTAAGCCGGTCCGCCGAAAGGCGACCACGAAGAGGCCCGGCCCGGTTTCGCACCGGCCGGGCCTTTTTCTTTGGCCGCTATCGCGCATCTGTGAACTTGCGCACCTTTAGGTTGTCAAAAAACTGCAATCGTCCTCAGGCTTTATCGGGCGGCGAATTCGCCCGTGAGGCGCATCGTCGACAACGGAGCGGCGATCAAGCGACCGCTCCGATAACCGGAGGACGCAAACATGGCTGACGACGTCGGCAACCTGCATTCCCAATCGGCCGAGATCGGCCCGGTCGGCCTGTACCTGGTCAAGGTCGTGGTCGGTAACGTCGGCACGCCCGGCGCTCCGATCGTCAACCTGGCCCTGACCGTCGACGCGCCCTCGGGCAACGTCAGCGGCATCGCCGAGATCACTCAGGCCGTCCAGGGCGGCAATCATCGCTTCCCCGTCTCGGGCCACATCTACCACACGGGCCTGGGCCAGGATCAGCTGCTGGTCGCCCTGAACGGCCAGTTCGTCTACAGCGTGCCGCCGCCGGCCATCGGCTCGTTCCTGGCCCAGTTCCGCGCCGGCCTGGTGGTCGACAAGACCTGGAACGGCCACGGCGGCTTCGACTACCTGAACACCCACGTCGACAACGTGCCGGTCAAGCGGGTCTGACCCTCTTCCGGCGCTGCGAGGCGGGGTCCGGTCGCACGGCGGCCGGACCCCGTTCTTGTTCGAGGACCGGCGTTGTGCGAAATCGCACGGCGTGCCGGGGACGCGCGCTGTAGCGTTCCTGGCGACGATCAGGGCGGCGCAAGGGGGCGACCGTCCGGCGTCATGGGGGACTACGGCATGGCCGACGATACCGAAGTGTGCGGCGCGGACGCCGGCGCGGTCCAACTGGTGGTCGGCAAGCTGGGCATGCCCGGCGCGCCCATCCTGCGGCTGGACCTGCAGTTCGCCGCCGACCGCGCCAACGGCGTGGCCGAGATCAACCAGGCGGTGATCGGCGGCAAGCATCGGTTCGAGGTGTCGGGCGAGGTCACGCCGACCGGAGACGCGCCGTTCGGGCTGCGGGTCGCGCTGGAGGGCCAGTTTCCCCATGCCGGGCAGGCCGCCCGCTTCAGCGCCGTCCTGACGGTCGACGAGGCCTGGGTCGGCGAAGGTCAGTTCGAGTATCTGCAGACCAAGGTCTCGAAGGTCCCGGTCAAGCCGGCGGGCTGACGGCTAGAGATAGGCCCGCAGCGTCATCCAGGCCTCGCGCTTGGCCTCGAGCCCCATCGCCGCGTGAGCGGGGCTGGACGAGGGCAGGGGAGCCAGCGCCAGGCGCCCGGCCCGCGAGGCCAGCAGGCGCGTCCCGGCCTTGGCCGCCGCGCCGCCGTTGAATGCCACGGCCCGCAGGCGCGGCAGGCCGTCGACGAGGCCCGTGAGGTCGTTGTCGGCGGCGTCCTTGATCGCCGCGTCCAGGCTGCCGGGGCGCACCGCCTCAGCGTGGACGTCCCACAGCCCGACGCCGCCCGCCAGCAGGGCGGCCAGGCGCTCGTCATAGGGCAGGGAAACGAGGTCGCGTTCGATCACCGCGCCGATCAGCCGCCAGAAGCCGTTGCGGGGATGGCCGTAGTACTGCGCGGCCGCCAGCGAGGCGTCGCCGGGCAGGCTGCCCAGCACCAGCACGCGCACGCCGGCGTCGACGACCGGAGGAAAGCCGCGCTTGCGGGCCTCTGCGGTCACGCCTGGCGGGGCTTGCCGGCCGGCGGGCTGTCCTTGAGCCAGCCGGTGACCATCAGCCGCGGCGCGCCGGCATAGGGCGCGACGGGCGCCACCGAGTGCTGCCTGGGCACCTTGAAGATGGTCATGGTGTTGAAGGCGGGCGCAAAGCCGCGCTCGATGTCGCCCAGGTCGTCGTGGAACAGCAGCTGGCCGCCCCAGTCGCTGCGCCATTCCCGCGTCAGGCTGATGGTGTAGGCGGCCCGTCGGTCGCCCTCGCCGGTGTCGTCGTGGCGGGTGAGGAAGTCGCCCGGCCGATAGAGCGTGGCCTGGGCGTCCAGCTTGGTGATCCCCGGCTCGCCGATCACCTGGGCGCCGAAGGCGATCATCTCCGGCCCGTTGAGGAAGTCGGTCAGGTCGTGGATCGGGTGGCCCGGATTACGCCCGGTGAGGTAGGCGTTGATCATCGGATAGCCGAGATAGACATAGGCGAAGCCGGTGCGGGCCCGCAGGGTGGCGGCCTTCAGCTTCTCGCCGATCGCCGCTCCGCCCAGGCGCTGCACCGTCGCGCGGTCCAGCACCTCGGCCTTGCCGGTCTCGGTGGAGCAGATCACGTCCCACTCCATGCCGTGTTCGAGCATGCGCGCCAGGATGTCGGCCACCGCCGGCTCGAACAGTCCCGGGATGCGGACCATGCCGTCCCGGGCGTAGGCGACCGCGAGGGCCGCCGGATCCAGCGCCGGATTGAGACGAAGGATCGGCGGCTCGCTCAACGGAATCAGGCCTGTTCGCCGAAGACGCGCTTGAAGATCACGTCGACGTTCTTGGTGTGGTAGCCGAGGTCGAACAGCTCTTCGAGCTCGGTGTCGGTCAGGGCCTTGGAGACCACCGCGTCGGCCTTGAGGAAGTCGAGGAAGCGGCCTTCGCCGCGCCAGACCTTCATGGCGTTGCCCTGCACGGCGGCGTAGGCGTCTTCGCGCGACACGTCCTTGTGCGTCAGCGCCAGCATGACGCGCTGCGAGAACACCAGGCCCCCGAGCTTGTCGAGGTTCTTGGCCATGTTGTCGGGATAGATGTTGAAGCGCTCGATGACGCCGGCCAGACGACGCAGGGCGAAGTCGAGGTGGATGGTGGCGTCCGGGCCGATGCCGCGCTCGACCGACGAGTGGCTGATGTCGCGCTCGTGCCAGAGGGCGACGTTCTCCATCGCCGGCACCACGGCCGAGCGGACCAGGCGGGCCAGGCCCGTCAGGTTCTCGGTCAGGATCGGGTTGCGCTTGTGCGGCATGGCCGACGAGCCCTTCTGGCCCGGATCGAAGGGCTCTTCGGCTTCGAGGACTTCCGTGCGCTGCAGGTGGCGGATCTCGGTGGCCAGGCGCTCGATCGACGAGGCCACGACGCCGAGGGCGGCGAAGTAGGCGGCGTGACGGTCACGCGGGATCACCTGGGTCGAGACCGGCTCGACGGCCAGGCCCATCTTGTCGGCCACGTGCTGTTCGACACGCGGATCGACATTGGCGAAGGTGCCGACGGCGCCCGAGATCGCGCAGGTGGCGATTTCGAACTTGGCCATGGCCAGGCGCTCCTTGGCGCGCTGGAACTCGGCGTAGTAGCCGGCCAGCTTCAGGCCGAAGGTGATCGGTTCGGCGTGGATGCCGTGGCTGCGGCCGACGCAGACGGTGAACTTGTGTTCCAGGGCGCGGCGCTTGAGGGCGGCCAGGACGAGGTCCACGCCGTCGAGCAGCAGGTCGGTGGCACGCGAAAGCTGCACGGCGAAGCAGGTGTCCAGCACGTCCGAGCTGGTCATGCCCTGGTGCAGGAAGCGGGCCTCGGGGCCGACGATTTCCGACACGTGGGTCAGGAAGGCGATGACGTCGTGCTTGGTGACGCGTTCGATCTCGTCGATGCGGTCGCTGTCCCAGACCGCGTCGCGGCCCTTCTCCCAGATGGTCTCCGCGGCGAGCTTGGGGATGACCCCAAGTTCGGCCATGGCGTCTGCGGCATGGGCCTCGATCTCGAACCAGATCTTGTACTTGGTCTGGCTGGACCAGATGGCGGCGGCTTCGGGGCGGGCGTAGCGGCTGATCATGGTCGCGCCGTTTCGGCCGGAGCGGCCCCGGAGTCAAGGGAAGCGGGTTATTACTTACGGCCGGGCCGCTCTCGCCGCCGCCGCGAGCCGGCTAGATCTCCTGTATGACGAACTGGTCGTTTTCCAGGGCGATGGAGAACGACTTGATCCGCTGGTTCAGAAGCTCGTCGAGATAGGAGACGTGAACCGACGACTGGAAGTTCTCTTCCCCGTCGACGATGACGCCGAAGGTGATCACGTCGCCGGACTTCAGCACGTCCGCATGCGCCGAGGCGTGCTTGCCGTGCACCTTCACGCGCGTGCAGGGACGGCCGTGGTTGGTGAGGATGAATTCCTTGCTGATGATCCTGCTGCCTGAAGAGAGCATCGTGCCTTCCTCGAGATCCAGGATCGGCTGGGCGTTGCGCTCGGCTTCCTGGCGCTGGGCCGTCAGCCGGTCGCTCTCGAACTTCAGCTGCTCGCGGGTGACCTCGACCAGTTCGCGCTGCTGCTCCACCGACTGCTGCAGCTCGCGGCCCTGCATCTGGAGCGCCTCGCTGCTGTTGCGCAGTTCCTTGCCCTGCTGGAAGAAGCCCAGCACCAGCCACAGGAAGGCCAGGGGCGCGAAGGCGCCGGACAGGAAGTCGCCGACCTCGTTGGGCGCCAGGTGAAGCACGGTCTGGCGGTTCATCGCCACGTAGCCGCCGAACAGCAGCAGCCATGCCGCCGAGAGGAGCTACCATAGATACGAAGAGAAAAACTCAGTGCTCCTGTAAAGAGTCTGAC
>CBINOL010000079.1:0-22669 GCA_966252285.1 uncultured Caulobacter sp. | reverse complement strand
CAGCGTTCTCAGCTTCCGCGAAGCTGACAGCCCCTGCCCCAACTCCCCCCTCCGTCGCCTTCGGCGACACCTCCCCCAGAGGGGGAGGATCTTTTTCGCATGACCGCCCGCGAAGCCCTGGCCGCCTGGCTGACGCACCTGGTCGACGAGCGCCGCGCCTCGCCGCGCACGGTGCGGGCCTATGGCGACAATGTGCTGGCCTATCTGAACTTCATCGAGGGCCATAACGGCGGCGGCCTGTCGCTGAAGGACCTCGGCGCCGTGTCGGCCGCCGACCTGCGGGCCTATCTGGCCTTCCGGCGCTCGGGCGAGCATCCGCTGTCGCCGCGCTCGGTCAGCCAGTCGCTGTCGTCGATCCGCGCCTTTCACCGCTTTCTCGACGCGCGCCTTTCCACCCCCAACGCTGCCATCGGCTTGGTGCGCGGCCCGCGCATCAAGGTCGGCGCGCCGCGTCCGGTGTCCGAGGATCAGGCCCGCGGCCTGCTGGCCGAGATCGCCGTCGATCCCGACCGTGAGGAATGGGAGGCGGCTCGCGACGAGGCGGTCCTGACCTTGCTGTGGGGCTGCGGCCTGCGGATCTCCGAAGGCCTGTCCCTGACCCGCGCCGATGCGCCGCTTGCCGAGACGCTGCGCATCACCGGCAAGGGCGGCAAGACCCGGATCGTGCCGGTGCTCGACGCCGTGCGCGCGGCGGTCGACGCCTATCTGGCCGCCCTGCCCTTCGTGCTGGCGCCGAACGAGCCGCTGTTCCGGGCCAAGCGCGGCGGGCCGCTGTCGCCGCGCCACGTGCAGGCCGCCATGCAGGTGCTGCGCGGGCGCCTTGGCCTGTCGGACCGCGCCACGCCCCACGCCCTGCGCCATTCGTTCGCCACCCACCTGCTGGGCGCCGGCGCCGACCTGCGCTCGATCCAGGACCTCCTGGGCCACGCCTCGCTGTCGACGACCCAGCGCTATACGCAGGTCGACGCCGAGGGCCTGCTGGCGGCCTACGGCAAGGCGCATCCGCGGGCGTAAGATCCCTCTCCCCTTAGCTCCCCTTAATCGTCATCCCGGCCGAAGCGCAGCGTAGAGCCGGGACCCAGGGGCCGCCGCACCGCGTCGGCCAACGCTGGGGGGCGAACCCAACCGCATAGCCTGGTCCCCTGGGTCCCGGATAAGCCCTTCGGGCTTTCCGGGATGACGAGTGTTGTGGACGTGGGAACGGGGATCAGCTCAGATCCCGCTCCTCCAGCGCCGCCAGCAGCGCCGCCAGCCTGTCGACCTCCGGCTGCAGCGCCGGATCCAGCCGGGCCTTGGGCGGGTCGGCCTGGACGTAGACGAGGTTGATCGTCTCGTTGGGGTCGGCGACCAGGTCGTACATCTCCCACTCCTGGCCCACGCGGCCCGACGGGTCGAAATAGCGGGTCAGCTTGTGGGTCAGGGTGCGCACCGAGCGCACGTGGTTGGGCTGGCGCACCGAGCCGGGGGCGATGTCGACCGGCGGGCGGACGGGATCGCCCTGGCGCAGCTTCTCCACCGCAACGTCGAACACCGCGTACTCCTTCTCGCACTTGGTGTTGTGCGGATTGTTCAGCGGGGCCAGGGGCGCGGTGATCTCGTCGTCGGTGATGAAAAGCACGCCCTTCCGCTCGCTGCCGTCCGGCTCGATCACCCGGTCGGTCTCGCCGCGGATCAGCGGGGCGAGGTTGGCGCCGGGCAGCGGCGGGACGGGCCGGGTCTTGGCCAGCACGCCGGCGATGGCGTCGCGCTCGGCCTCGGCGACGCCGGCCAGGCCCAGGATGGTCGGCACGATGTCGGCGTGGCTAGTCAGGGCGTCCTTGGCCAGCGGGAAGCCTTCCGGAAGTCCCTCGGGCGCCAGCGACGGCGGGAAGCGCACGACCACCGGCACGTGCAGCACCTCCTGATAGGCCGTGTGCCACTTCTCCAGCATCATGCCGTGGGCGCCGGCCATCTCGCCGTGGTCGGTGAGGAAGACGACGATGGTGTTGTCGGCCTGGCCCGTGGCCTCCAGCGTCTCCAGCACGGCGGCGATGTGCACGTCGACCACGCTGTGCAGCCAGCCGTAGAGCTGGACGAAGGCTTTCACCCCGCCGCGCGGGTCGCTGGTCAGCTGGAACGGGATCGGCCCCTGCAGGGCGATGTCGGCCGCCGCCTCCAGGGCCTTGTCGGTGTCGGTGACGCCCATGCCGCGCGCGACGTTGAAGCCGGTCTTGGAATTGAGCGCCAGGCCCATCTTCCAGGCATAGTCGTTCTGGGCCGAGGGCTTGGTCGACAGGTCCTCGTCCCAGGTCGGCGGCACGTGCCCGCACTCCTGGGAAAAGCCGCCGGGATTGAGCGGGATGGTCGCCGTGCCCGCCGTCGGCTGCGGCGTGCGCTGGCCCTGCAGCGGCACGGTCAGCGGCTGGAAGATGCCCTGCACACCGCTGTCGTCGGGCTTGGGCAGGGCCTGGCCGATCACCGCCGGATAGGTGGCGATGTCGTGGGGATTGGTGAAGGAGGCCACCGCGAACCAGGGCTTCAAGTCCGCCGGATCGGGACCCGAGGCGTAGGGGTCGTGCGACTGGGCGGTGGCGACGGCGCGGTCGTAGTTCACCGCCAGGGCCTGGCGGCGGATGAAGGCGCAGGCGGTGTCGGAAAAGCCGGCGTCGCGATAGAGGCCCAGATTGTTGATCGCCGCCCCGTGCGGCTCGGGCCAGCTCTCTTCCCAGTCGTCGAAGCCGTAGTCCTCCAGCGTATGGCGGGCCGGGTCGCTGACGTGCCACTTGCCGAAATAGTGGGTGGTGTAGCCGGCCTCGCGCATCCAGTTGCCAAGGGTCGGGATGCCGCCCTGCGCCAGCCACGGGAAGTTGGGCGAATCCCCGCTCTTGAACAGGCCGTCGGTCTGGGTGACGCCGGTGCGCGTGCCGTACTGGCCGGTATAGATCACCGTGCGGCTGGGCGTGCAGGCGCTGGCGGCGATGGTGTGGTTGGCCAGCAGCACGGCGTTGTCGCGCAGAGCGGCAAGCCCCGGAAAGTGCTGGATGTAGTCGTTGTCGGGCTTCAGCGGCTGGAAGCCCAGCACGTCCTTCAGCCCCTCGGCCAGACCGTGTGCGGCGCCGTAGGAGAAGCGCGGAAAGCGATACTGGTCGCAGGTGATCAAGAGGATGTTGGGTCGCTTGGTCATGTCGGCCTCCCCCTCGGGCGATTGTCGGCCCCGAATGTCGGGAAGCTGACGCCGAAGTTGTGACACGACTGTGCTCGCCTTCACAGAACGGCGATTTCACCCGCCCGCCGCCAGCCGGAAAAATCGCCGTTCGCCCTGCGACAAGGAGTCGCGCGGGTCTGCGAAAATCCCGCGCTTAACCACGCTTTTACCGCGCGCCCTGCTTTGTGGATCCAAAGATGAAACACCTCCGCCGCCTTGGTTGCGCGTGAGAGGACGCTGAAAGCGGGACAGTCCTGATGAAGCTCGACGATCTGAAGATCGCCACCAAGGTGATGCTGCCGGCCATCGTGCTGGCGGTCGTCGCCGTCGCCTGCGTCGGCATGGGCGTGTGGCAGCAGAAGAAGCTGGAAGCCACCACCTCGACCATCGTGCAGCAGCGCGCCCCGGCCGAGCTGGAAATGGCCCGCTTCAACCGCCGTGTCGCCAGCATCGGCTACGCCGCCTACCGCACGGTCGCCAACGAAGGCGCCTCGGACGCGGCCAAGCAGGCCTCGCAGGAGATCGACGACGCCCTGAAGAGCGGCAACGAGCGCCTCGACGCCGTGGTCAAGGCCGATCCGTCGACCGCCAAGGACGTCGCCGGCTTCCGCAACCGCTTCAAGAAGGTCTACGACAGCGGCCGCCAGGGCGCCGACCTTGGCCTGCAGGACGCCAACGAGGCCGGCATCATGGTCATGGCCGTGATCGATCCGGACATCACCGCCCTGACCAAGGACGTGTCGGACTGGACCGACAAGCACACCGCCGACACCAAGGCCATCGTCGCCAAGGCCAGCAAGGACGCGCAGATGGGCGTCATGGTCAGCCTGCTGTTCGGCCTGATCTCGGCCGCCGCCGCCCTGGCCTTCGCCGTGTGGATCGGCCGCGCCAAGATCTCGCGCCCGCTGGTCCAGCTGTCCAAGACCATGGAAATCCTGGCCCAGGGCTCGGTCGAGGTCGACGTCAACGGCGCCCAGCGCCGCGACGAAGTCGGCGCCATGGCCCGCTCGGTCCAGGTGTTCAAGGACAACGCTCTCGCCCTGCGCACCGTCGAGGCCGCCCAGCAGCGCGCCGCCGCCGAGACCGAGGCCGAGCGCCGCCGCAACGAACAGGTTCGCGAAGCCGCCGCCAAGGAGCAGGCCTTCGTGATGGAAGAGATCGCCACGGGCCTGAACCGCCTGGCCGAAGGCGACCTGACCTACCGCGTCGAGGCCAGCTTCCCGGCCGACTACAAGCGCCTGCAGTCCGACTTCAACGGCGCCATCGCCCAGATGGAAGAGGCGATGCGCACCATCGTCCACGCCGCCAACGGCATCGGCGCCGGCAGCGACGAGATCGCCTCGGCCGCCGACGACCTCTCGCGTCGCAGCGAGCAGCAGGCCGCCAGCCTGGAAGAGACCGCCGCCGCCCTCGACGAGATCACCGCCACCGTCCGCCGCAGCTCGACCGGCGCCCAGGAAGCCTCGCGCGTGGTCGGCTCGACCCGCGCCGACGCCGAACGCTCCAGCGTCGTCGTCAAGGGCGCCGTGGACGCCATGCAGCAGATCGAGAAGTCCTCGACCGAGATCAGCCAGATCATCGGCGTGATCGACGAGATCGCCTTCCAGACCAACCTTCTGGCCCTGAACGCCGGCGTCGAAGCCGCCCGGGCCGGCGACGCGGGCAAGGGCTTCGCGGTCGTCGCCCAGGAAGTGCGGGCCCTGGCCCAGCGCTCGGCCGAGGCCGCCAAGGAGATCAAGACCCTGATCTCGACCTCGAGCCAGCAGGTCAATCAGGGCGTGTCGATGGTCGGCCAGACCGGCGAGGCTCTGCAGGCCATCGTCAGCAAGGTCGGCGAGATCGACGCCCTGGTCAGCGAGATCGCGGCCTCGGGCCAGGAGCAGGCCACCGGCCTCAACCAGGTCAACGCCGCCGTCAACCAGATGGACCAGACCGTCCAGCAGAACGCCGCCATGGTCGAGCAGTCGACCGCGGCCAGCCACAGCCTGAAGGGCGAGGCCAACGGCCTGATGCAGATGATCTCGCGCTTCCGGGTCTCGGGCGCCGAAGCCCGCCGCGCCTCGGCCGGCGGCGGCTCGACCCGCCGCGCCGCGGCCCCGCCGCCCCCGGTCTCGCGTCCGGCCCCGGCCGCCGCCAAGCCGGCCGTGTCGCTGGCCGGCGCCGACAGCCGCCCGGGCGTCAACCCGGTCCGCTCGGCCCAGGCCAAGCTCGCCGCCTTCGCCTCGTCGGCCCCGAGCGACGACTGGGAAGAATTCTGATCGCGTAAGACGCCCCGCGTATCGGGGGCGTATCCTCCCTGAACTTCAAAGCCCCGCCGGTGAAAGCCGGCGGGGTTTTCTTATTCCTCCCCCCTGAAGGGAGAGGTGTCGGCGAAGCCGACGGAGGCAAGCGGCTCGAAAGCCCGCCATCGCCTCGAAAGCTGAAAACGTCCCCCTCCGGCCCTCCGGGCCACCTCCCCCAGAGGGGGAGGATCTGGTCACCGTCCCCCGGCTCACCCACGTCGCGCGGCCGATTTCGACCAGGCGTCTCAAACTGAGCCGTCCCCCGCCGATCCTGTTGCGCCGGCGGCGTCGCGATGCACCTTCTGATTGATCGCGCCGCCGACGCACGCCAAGCGGCCGCGCGCCATGTATCCAATCCTTGGGGGAATCCGATGACCGACGTTGCCAGCTCTACCCTGTTCGACGAGATCGCCAATCTGGGCGGCGTTCTGGACAACACCTGGAACGGCAACGCCGCGGTCGGGGTGTGGTCGATCAACATGACGCTCGCCGCCAGGGGCGTCTCCGAGCAGCAGACCCAGGACGGCCCAATCTACGACTATTTCCTGATCGGGCTGGTCGGCCAGAGCTCGCTGTCGATCAACCAGGGCAACCGCCCGCCCCTGGGCTACGGCCTCGTTGTCGATTTCGGCGGAACGCCGCCGGCGGGATTGGAACTCCTGCTGAGCTCCCCCAACACCACGGTGACGACGACGACCTACAGCTCCGGGCTGAGCTTCGGCTTCAGCGGCAACATCGGTTACACGCGCGCCGGCGGCGGCGCGGCCGGGGCCACGATCGGAGCCTCGCTCTCGATCTCCCACACGACGACCCGCTCGGTTTCCAGCCTTCAGGTCCTCAACCGGTCGGGCATGAACGGCTCCCTCCGCGGCCATTGGGAGTACATCATCGACCCGAAGGCTCTGGAGGCCCAGGGCGCGACGCCCCTCCTGGGCCAGCTGCTGGTGCGCCGCCCCCATTCGGCGGATCCCCTGACGGTCGATGTCGAGATCTCCACCTATTTCAGCAACAAGCACCTGGCCAAGGACCTGGACTGGAACGGGCTCGACCAGTGCATATTCGACTTCACGGCCGACCATCTGGCGCCGCTGGAGAAGGGCCACGCCCGCATCTCCATGCAATACAGCCGGACGATCGCCGCTCCGCCGCTTCCGCAGCCGGCCTCGGCCCCTGCCTCAGCCCCGGCTTCGGCCTGAGGCTGATCGGCATCCGGGCAATTTTCATCCGATCATCCCCGCGAAGGCGGGGATCCAAGCCGAACCGGGAGATGACCCACGGTCGCGCCACGTCCTGAAAGCCCGCTTGGGTCCCCGCCTTCGCGGGGAAGCACGGCTTTGTTGGGCTGCGATCGGATGAATCTCGATCCGGCCTGAGGCTCCAGACGTAGAAAAGCCCCGCCGTCGCCGGCGGGGCTTTCCAATCTTCCAGACTGGCGGGCCTTAAGGCCTGCCCAGTCTTAGGCTTGCCCAGTCTTAGGCTTGCATCGTCCAGCCTTCGACGCCCATGGCCGCCTGGCGCAGGGCTTCCGAGCGGGTCGGGTGCGGGTGGCAGGTGCGGGCGACGTCTTCCGACGAACCGCCGAACTCCATGGCCACGCAAATCTCGGCGATCATGTCGCCGACGTTGGGACCCACGGCGTGGGCGCCCAGGATGCGGTCGGTCTTGGCGTCGGCCAGAACCTTCACGAAGCCGTCGGTCTCGTGGTTGATCTTGGCGCGGCTGTTGGCCAGGAACGGGAACTTGCCGACCTTGTAGGCGACGCCCGCGGCCTTCAGCTCGTCTTCCGTCTTACCGACGGTGGCGACTTCCGGCTTGGTGTAGATGACGCCCGGAATGATGTCGTAGTTCACGTGGCCGGCCTTGCCCGCGATCAGCTCGATGCAGGCCACGGCCTCGTCCTCGGCCTTGTGGGCCAGCATGGGCCCCGAGGTCACGTCGCCGATGACCCAGACGCCGTCGACGCCGGTCTTGTAGTGGTCGTTGGCGATGACGCCGCGCTTGTCCGGGGTGATGCCCACGGTTTCCAGGCCCAGGCCTTGGGTGAACGGGCGACGGCCGATGGCCACCAGCACGTAGTCGGCCTGCAGGGTCTCGGCGGGACCGCCGGCGACCGGCTCCAGCGTCAGTTCGGCCTGCTTGCCCTTGTCGGCCGCGCCCGTGACCTTGGCGCCCAGCTTGAACTTGAAGCCCTGCTTGGTGAGGATCTTCTGGAAGGCGGTGGCCACTTCGGTGTCGGTGCCCGGGACGATGCGGTCCAGGTACTCGACGACGGTGACTTCGGCGCCCAGGCGACGCCACACCGAACCCAGCTCCAGGCCGATGACGCCGGCGCCGACCACGATCAGGCTCTTGGGAACCGACGGCAGCGACAGGGCGCCCGTCGAGTCGACGATGCGGCCGGCGTTGTCGATGGTCACGCCCGGCAGCGGGGTCGGTTCCGAGCCCGTGGCGATGACGATGTTCTTGGTTTCCAGGACGCGCTCGCTGCCGTCCTCGGCCTTCACGACGACCTTGCCGGGCCCGTCGATGCGGCCCCAGCCCTTCACGTACTCGACCTTGTTCTTCTTCATGATGAACTCGACGCCCTTGGTCAGGGCTTCGACGCTCTCGGCCTTCTGGGCCATCATCTGGTCGAGGTTCAGCTTCGGCTTCACTTCGATGCCGAGCTTGGCGAACTCGCCGCCGGCGGCGGCTTCATAGTATTCCGACGCGTGCAGCAGGGCCTTCGACGGCATGCAGCCGACGTTCAGGCAGGTGCCGCCCAGCTTGCCGCGCCCTTCGACGATGGCCGTCTTCAGGCCCAGCTGGCCAGCGCGGGTCGCCGCGTTGTAGCCGCCGGGGCCGCCCCCGATGATGACGACGTCGTATTGGGCCATGGGATCTTCGCCTTGCAGCAACGCGCCAGGAACGGCGCCGGACAGAATATGGTGTCGGCAAGACGCTTTGGCAGGCCTTGCCGAGGCGGGGCTACTCCTAGTGCGGCGGGGGACAAAACGGAACCCGTTTTTCGCCCTTATGCGCGATCCCGAAAGGGAAATTCCGCCTTGCCGCCCGCGTCTTGCGCAGGCGCGCCCTGCCTGGCCGACGGGCACGTTCTTGCCGCCCGCCCACTTTTCAGCGTCGTCCTTGCCGACAGCTTGGCCATGCTCTAGCCATTTCGCCCATCACCGGAGCCCGCCGCGCCGCGAGCGCTCCAAATTCAAGATGGCAAGGCGCCCAGCCGGCAGGCGGGCGTTCGGGAGGCGACATGCTCAGCACTTGGAAGTCGTGGACCGCGGGGGCGGCCCTCGCGATCGGCATGATGGCTGGCGGAAACGCCATGGCTCAGGACGCCAAACCCGCGCCTGAAAAGGCGCCGGCCGCCGAGCTGCCCGCCTTCCCGGCCGACAAGTCGGTCAAGCAGACCACCGTCCTGGCCGGCAAGACCATTTCCTACACCGCCACCGTCGGCTCGCTGCCGGTGCGCGACGAGAAGGGCAAGAAGATCGCCGAGGTGGTGTTCACCGCCTACACCCTGGACGGTCCGCGCGATCCCAACCGCCCCGTCACCTTCGCCTTCAACGGCGGCCCGGGCGCGGCCTCGGTCTATCTGAACTTCGCGCTCGGTCCCAAGCGCGTACAGTTCGGCGCCGAGGGCGACAGCCCGTCGGCCCCCACCCGCCTGCAGGACAACCCGGCCAGCTGGATGGACTTCACCGACCTGGTGTTCATCGACGCCGTCGGCACCGGCTTCTCGCGCAGCACGACGACGCCGGAAGAGACCAAGAAGCGCTTCTACGGCGTCAAGCAGGACATCGACTACCTGTCGCGCATCGTCTTCGACTGGCTGGTCAAGAACGAGCGCCTGCAGTCGCCCAAGTACATCGTCGGCGAAAGCTACGGCGGCTTCCGCGGCCCGCGCCTGACCTACACCCTGCAGACCGACTACGGCGTCGGCATCAACGGCCTCGTCTTGGTCTCGCCGCTGCTGTCGAGCGCCGGCCGCACCGCCCAGGAGATCTCGCCCCTGCCGGCCATGTGGACCCTGCCGTCGATCGCCGCCGCCAAGCTCGAGCGCGACGGCAAGCTGACCCCGGCCGCCATCAAGGACGTCGAGGACTACACCCGCGGCGAATACATGGTCGACCTGATGAAGGGTTCGGACCCGGCCGCGCTGGACCGCCTGACCACCAAGGTCTCGGCCATGACCGGCCTGGATCCGACCTATGTGCGCCGCGCCGGCGGCCGGCTGGAGACCCAGTCGTTCCTGCGCGAGGTGTTCCGCCAGACCGGCCGCCTGGGCAGCCGCTACGACAGCAACGTCACCTCGCTCGATCCCTTCCCGTTCGCCCCCGAGCAGGAGATCAACGACCCGATCCTCGACTCGATCATCGCCCCGACCACCAGCGCCATCGTCGACTTCACCACCCGCACCGTCGGCTGGAAGGTCGAGGGCCGCTACGACGCCCTGTCGGGTGAGGTGAACCAGGCCTGGGATCGCGGCCGCGGCCCCGACACCGAGTCCGTCACCGACCTGCGCAAGTCGGTCTCGGTCGATCCCAAGCTGAAGGTGCTGATCGTCCACGGCTACAACGACCTGTCGTGCCCGTTCTTCGCCTCGCGCCTGGTGGTCGACGCCATGCCGGCCACGGCCAACGGCCGGGTGACCCTGTCCAACTATCCCGGCGGCCACATGTTCTACAGCCGCCCCGACAGCGGCGCGGCCTTCCGCGCCGACGTCAAGAAGCTGTACGGCGCCAACTGACGGGCCCTGCGTGGTCCTCGCCCTTCGACAAGCTCAGGTGAGGACCAAGGCTGAAGCTTCGCAGTAGAAAACCTCATCCCGAGCCTGTCGAAGGACGAGGTTTTCGCTGAGCACCGACCAAACCCAAAGGCCGTCCCGGGAAACCGGGGCGGCCTTTCGCATATCCGCCTCACGGCCAGGCCCATATCCCGCCCCGTAGAAAAACTGGCCGGTCGCGGAGCCATTCTCCATTTCACCGATAGGAATAGGTAGATATCACCGCAGCCCAATCGCCGAATGGCGTTATCTCGAATTGAGGGGGCTCTCTGATGATCGCACTTTCGGCCAAGCGGCTCGGCCGCGCCGCCCTGCTGGGCGCGCTTCTTTCCACCACCGCGGGCCTGGCCCTGGCCGCCGAGGCCGATGTCGCGCCGGTAGCCGCGGCCCCGGCCGATCCGGTCGCCGACCCCGCCGCCAACGACGACGCCAGCCTGGTCGGACAGGTCTTCGTCACCGCCCGCCGCCGCGAGGAAAGCGCCCAGGAAGTGCCGATCGCCCTGACGGTGACCTCGGCCGAGACCCTGACCCAGACCGGCGTCAACAGCATCGTCGCCCTGACCCAGCTGGTCCCGACGCTGCAGGTGCTGTCGCCCAACCCGCGCAACACCGCCCTGACCATCCGTGGTCTCGGCGCCAGCTACGGCCTGGCCAATGACGGTCTGGAGCAGGGCGTCGGCATCTATGTGGACCAGGTCTACAATTCGCGCCCCGGCGCGGCGACGCTCGACTTCATCGACATCCAGCAGATCGAGGTGCTGCGCGGCCCGCAGGGCACGCTGTTTGGCAAGAACACCACCGCCGGCGCGCTGAACATCTCCACCCGCGACGCGACGCAGGAGTTCGAGGCCGACCTGGAAGCCAGCTACGGCAGCCTCAACTTCCGCCAGTTCAAGGCCACGGCCGCCGGCCCGATCATCAAGGACAAGCTGGCCGCCCGCCTGTCGTTCGTCGGCACCTGGCGCGACGGCGACCTCTACAATCCCAAGAGCAACAGCTACCAGAACGCCCGCGCCAGCACCGGCTATCGCGGCCAGCTGAAGTTCACCCCGAACGAGCAGCTGACGGTCAGGCTCTACGGCGACTACGCCGTCCAGCAGCCCGAGTGCTGCACCCAGGTCTATGTCACCGTCGGCACGACCCTGAAGCCCGCCGCCCAGCAGTACGCGGCCCTGGCCGCCGGTAAGAACTACACGGTCGCCAGCAAGAACCCCTACGACCGCATCTCCGACATCGACGACCCGATCCAGGCCGACCAGTGGGTCAACGGCCTGTCGGCCGTCGCCGACTACGACTTCGGTCCGGTCACCCTGACCTCGGTCACCGCCCACCGCGAATGGGACTGGGAGCCGCGCAACGACCGCGACTACACCGCGCTGGACGTCACCCGCCGCTCCAACAACCCCTCGCACCAGAAGCAGTTCAGCCAGGAATTCCGCCTGTCCAACAACGGCGGCCAGGCCTTCGACTGGACGGTCGGCCTCTATTACTTCGACCAGAACGTCACGACCCACGGCGTCACCGAGTACGGCTCGGACGCCTCGTACTGGCTGCTGCCCGCCACCAACACCCCGGCCTCGCTGCTCGAGGGCTACACGGTGTTCAACGACAGCACGATCGACACCACCAGCTACGCCGCCTTCGGCCAGCTGACCTGGAAGGTCAATGATCGCCTGAGCGTCACCCCCGGCCTGCGCTTCACCCAGGAGAAGAAGGACGGGACCTACATCCAGACCACGACGGGCGGCTCGGTGACCACCGACACCACCCTGATCAATCGCCGTCTGGGCATCGCCCGGCCGCAGAACTTCACCGCCAAGACCGACGACGGCGCCTGGTCGGGCCAGATCGCCGTGGTCTATGCGCTGACCAAGGACGTCAACGCCTACGCCACGGTGTCCAGCGGCAACAAGTCGGGCGGCATCAACATGACGGCCCTGCCGCTGACCAGCGCCGGCACGCCGTCTCTGGCCGCCGCGGTGATCCGTCCCGAGAAGGTCACCACCGTCGACGTCGGCCTCAAGACCCAGTGGTTCGACCGCCTGGTCACCGCCAACGTCGCCGCCTTCGCCACCGACGTGAAGGACTTCCAGGCCAACGTCGTCGACAGCGGCCCCGGCGCCCTGCGCGGCTACCTGGCCAATGTGGAGAAGGTGGAAGTGCGCGGCGTCGAGCTGGACGCCTCGACCCGCTCGATCGGCGGCTTCAAGTTCTACGGCAACCTGGCCTACACCGACGGCAAGTACGCCAGCTTCAAGAACGGCCCCTGCCCGCTGGAGAAGATCGGCACCTCGACGGCCGCCTGCGACCTGTCGGGCAAGGAACTGCCGGGCCTGTCGAAGTGGGCCGGTTCGGCCGGCGCCGAGTACCGCACCAAGACCAGCCTCGGCCGCCTGACCGGCGAGGCCTATGCCGGCGTCGACGCCAGCTTCCGCTCGGCCTACTACGCCGACAGCTCGGACTCGCAGTACACGCGCATCAAGGCCTACGAGATCGTCAACCTGCGCGCCGGCTTCCAGTCGGAAGCGGGCTGGGAGGCCTTCGTGTCGGTGCGCAACGCCTTCGACGCCGAGTACCTGCAGAACATCACCGTGGTCTCGGGCAATTCCGGCCTCGTGGTCGGCACCCCGGGCGACGCCCGCGCGGTCGCCTTCACCCTGCGCGCCAGCTACTAGGCGACAGGCTCCAGGCGAAGATCGGGGGCGGCCTCTCGCGGGGCCGCCCCTTTTCGTCGCCGCCTACTTCACCGCCGCGTTGCCGCCGTCGGCATAGAGGGCCGAGCCGGCGACGAAGCTGGCCATGGGACTGGCCAGGAACAGGGCGGCGGCCGCGATCTCGTCGGGGTCGGCGATGCGCTTGAGGGCATGCAGGCCCGCGGCCCACTCCTTCTGCGCGGCGTCGCCGCCCATGGGCGTGTTGGTTCCGCCGGGCAGCAAGGCGTTGGCGCGGATCCCCCGCGCGGCGTAGTCGGCGGTCAGTCCCTTCACCAGCCCCATCAGCCCGGCCTTGGAGGCGCCGTAGGCGGCCATGCCGAGAATGCCGACGCTGGTGCCCACGAAGGTCGAGACGAAAACCAGCGCGCCGCCGCCACGCGCCAGCATGGCCGGGACCTGGGCCCGCGCGCCGAGGAAGGCCGAGGTCAGGTTGGCGGCCAGCACCGCGTTCCAGTCGTCCAGGGCGATGTCGGCGAGCGGGGCGTAGGGGCCGACCGCGCCGGCGTTGTTGATGGCGATGTCCAGCCCGCCGAACCGCTCGACGGCGGCGGCGACCAGGGCCTCGTGGGTGGCGGGGTCGACCACGTCGCCGGTGACCGCATGCACCTGTCCGCCAAGCCTGCGGATCTCCTCGGCGAGGATCTCAAGGGCGTGGCCGCCCCGGGCGTTGATCACCACCGCCGCGCCCTCGGCGGCCAGCCGCAGGGCGGTGGCCCGGCCGATCCCCGACGACGCGCCGGTGACGATCGCGACCTTGCTGTTCAACATCGACATGCTTGCCTCCTGATTGGGAGGCCAATGTCTAGGAAACGGCGGCCGGACGCGGCCACCCGGATCCTGCTGTCGCCTCAGGCGTAGGCCGGGTCGGCGGAGGCGGCCGCGCCGCGCAGGTTCTGGCGGCGCCAGGCGTTGGGGCTGATGTCGAAGGCGCGGCGGAAGCGGTTCGACAGGTGGGCCTGGTCGGAGAAACCGCAGGCGATGGCGATGCGGCCCAGGGGCTCGGCCGAGTCCAGCATCATGGCGCGGGCCTGCTCCAGGCGCAGATTGAGAATGTGGTCGCGCGGGGCCATGCCGTAGCTGGCGGCGAAGGCGCGCGAGAAGTGGCTGACGCTGAGCTTGGCGATGGCGGCCAGGTCCGTCACCCGAACCGAACCGTCGAGATTGGCGGCCAGGTGAGCGTCGATGCGGCGCATCTGCCAGGGGGCCAGGCCGCCGCGGTCCAGCTCGCCCGGAGCGGCAGCTTCCAGCAGGCGCAGGCCCTCGCGCTGGACCAGGGCCATGGCTTCCTGGATGCGGCGCTCGGCTTCGCCGCGATCTTCGCGGGCGGTGCGCTGGGCGTCGCGCAGCAGGTCGGCGATGCGCTTGGGCAGGGCGCTGGCCTGCACGTCGTCGTGCTCGCGGGGGGCGAAACTGCGCGAGGTTTCACCGATCTGGGCGGCGCGGGCGGTCATCGTCTGGGTGGCGAACATGGTCTCAAATCTCCCCTGGCGGGCCCGGCGGCCGCGGCGTCGAAGGAGAGAATGGCGGGGCTCGAACAATCGCGAAATGGAAATGATGGAAAGCTATCTTTTCTGATTTTGACGTAATGATCGTGAGGTCTTGGACATTCCGGTCGTGATTTCGCAGCCGGCTTGTCCCACCGCCCACCTGGGCCGGCGCGGGCGAGCGCCCATCTATCGGCGGCAAGCCACGAGGTCCCCCCATGACCACTCCGCCCCTGATCACCACCCGCTGGTTCAACAGCAAGACGCCGCTCGACCTGCCCGCCCTGGCCGGCCGGGTGGTGGCCGTCTACGCCTTCCAGATGCTTTGCCCCGGCTGCGTGGCCAACGCCCTGCCCCAGGCACAGCGCCTGCGCGAGGCCTTCGCCGAGACCGACCTGGCGGTGATCGGCCTGCACACCGTGTTCGAGCACCACGAGGCCAACACGCCCGCGGCGCTGGAGGCTTTCCTGCACGAGTACCGCATCAGGTTCCCGGTCGGGATCGACGCCCCCGACCCCAGCGGCGGCCCGATCCCACAGACCATGGCCGCCTACGCCCTGCAGGGCACGCCCAGCCTGCTGCTGTTCGACCGCCAGGGCCGCCTCGTGCACAAGCTGTTCGGCCACCCGCCGGACCTGACGCTAGGCGCGGCCGTCCAGGCCCTGGTGCAGTCGGGGACGGCGGGCTTACCCGGCGCGCGGGCCGAAGCGGAAGACGGCTGCGCGGACGGCGTCTGCGCCGCGCCGGTGGGCTAGCCGCCCAGCGGAAACCTCGTCCTTCGACAAGCTCAGGATGAGGTTTCCTATCCCGAACGTATCCATGATCCTCACCCTGAGCCCGTCGAAGGGCGAGGATCACACGCCCCCTACCGCGCCAGCCGCCCGTCGCTCAGCGCCGCCGGCTCGAAGCGGAAGATCACCTCGGGATCGGGCTCGGGCACGCCCTTGAGGATCTTCTTGCCGGCCGCCCCGCCGGGCGCGGCCGCGTGCAGCAGCCAGCGGATGATGTTCAGCCGGGCGGTCTTCTTGTGGTCGGCGCGCACGCACACCCAGGGCGCGGCCTCGGTATGGGTGCGGGTCAGCATGTCGTCGCGGGCGGCGGTGTAGTCGTCCCACTTCTCCTGGGCGACGGCGTCCAGCGAACTGGTCTTGAAGGCCTTCAGCGGATCGTCGCGCCGGGCCTTGAGCCGCTCGGCCTGCACGTCCTTGCCGATGTCGAGCCAGAACTTCGACAGCCGCATGCCGTTCTCGACCAGCATCCGCTCGAAGCCGGGCACGTCGCGCAGGAACTGCTCCTGCTGCTGCGGCGTCGAGAAGCCCATCACCCGCTCGACCCCGGCCCGGTTGTACCAGGAGCGGTTGAAGATCACCGCCTCGCCGCAGGCCGGCAGCCATTCCACATAGCGCTGGAAGTACCACTCGCTGACCTCGCGGTCGCTGGGCTTGGGCAGGGCCGCCACGATGGTCTGCCGGCGGTGCAGGTGTTCGGTGATGCGGGCGATGGCGCCGTCCTTGCCGGCCGCGTCGCGCCCCTCGAAGATCGCCAGCAGCTTCCACTGCTTGTCGATGGCGTACTTCTGCAGGGCGATCAGCGCGATCTGGAGGTCGCGCAGTTCCTCGTCGTAGTCGCGGGTCTTGCTCATGCCCACTCCTTGCTGCTGGCGGGAGCCTACCCCCGAAACGGAAACCTGGGCTAGAAGGAGCGCATGATCCGCCTCTTCGTGCCCCAGCCGCTGTCCAAGGACGCCGGAATCGCTCCGACCCAGGAGCAGTCGCGCTATCTCGTCCAGGTCATGCGGCTTGGCGTCGGCGCCGAGATCCTGGTGTTCAACGGGACCGACGGCGAGTGGCGCGCCAGCCTGGTCGACGCCGGCAAGCGCGGCTGCCTGCTGAAGGCCAAGGAGCAGACCCGCGCGCAGACCACCCCGCCCGACCTTGATCTCATCGTCGCCATGGTCAAGCGCGGCCGGGTCGAGACCATCGTCGAGAAGGCGGCCGAGCTGGGCGCCCGCCGGGTGCGCCTGACGGTCACCCGCCGCACCAATGTCGACTACATGAAGCTGGCGCGCCTCGACGCCATCGCCATGGAGGCCGCCGAGCAGACCGGCCGCCTCGACGTGCCGGCGATCCTGGATCCCGAGAAGCTCGACAAGATCCTCGACGGCTGGGACGAGAGCCGCCGCCTCGTCTTCTGCGACGAAGGCGGCGACGCCAAACCCGCCATCGAGGCCCTGGCCGGCACGGGCGATCCCGCCGCCATCCTGATCGGCCCCGAAGGCGGCTTCGCCCCCGAGGAGCGCGAGCGCCTGCGCTCCCTGCCCTTCGTGACCCCGGTGTCGCTGGGCCCGCGCATCCTGCGGGCCGACACCGCCGCCATCAGCGCCATGACCCTGTGGCAGGCCGCGGCCGGGGATTGGAAGTAGATCTCCCTCTCCCCTTGCGGGAGAGGGTGGCCTCCCGGAGGGAGGTCGGGTGAGGGGTCTCTCAGAACCGACAGTCTCGTGCAGCGGTAAGGCCGGGCGAAGCGTCTCATGTCTAAGAGACCCCTCATCCGTCGGCCTTCGGCCGCCACCTTCTCCCGCAGGGGGAGAAGGACCCCGGCCCTGAGACCGAACGGTAACGCTAATTGTAGCGGACACCCTTGTGGTCGGCTAAGACAGCGCCCAACTGCGCTCCACGCTTGTCGTGGCGGTCGGGGGGAAAACGGGCCCCTCCCCTCCTGTGGCGTTCGATTTTAGGGGAGACGGCGATGGCCGACACCGCCAGCCTGGATCAGCGCCCGCTGACCCTCGAAGACCTGACCGCCTACTTCGCCAAGGGCAGCAAGCCCAAGTCGGCCTTCCGCGTCGGGGCCGAGCACGAGAAGTTCGGCTTCTATCTCGGCAGCCATGCGCCGGTGCCCTATTACGGCGACAAGGGCGTGCATGCCCTGCTGGTGGGCCTGCAGCGCTTCGGCTGGAAGCCGGTGATGGAGGGCGATGTGATCATCGGCCTCGAGCGCAACGGCGCCAATGTGAGCCTAGAGCCCGGCGGCCAGTTCGAGCTTTCCGGCGCCCCGCTGCTGACCATGCACGACATCTGCGAGGAGACCGGCGGCCACCTCGACGAGGTCAAGACCGTGGCCGACGAGCTGGGCCTGGGCTTCCTGGGCGTCGGCTTCTCGCCGCAGTGGAAGCGCGAGGAGGTGCCGGTCATGCCCAAGGGCCGGTACGTGATCATGCGCAACTACATGCCCAAGGTCGGCAATCTGGGCCTCGACATGATGCTGCGCACCTGCACGGTGCAGGCCAATCTCGACTTCGAGAGCGAAGCCGACATGGTCGCCAAGTTCCGCATGAGCCTGGCCCTGCAGCCGATCGCCACGGCGCTGTTCGCCAATTCTCCGTTCACGGAAGGCAAGCCCAACGGCTTCCTGTCGTCGCGCGCGAATGTCTGGACCGACACCGATCCCAACCGCACGGGCTTGCTGTCGTTCGTGTTCGAGGACGGCTTCGGCTTCGAGCGCTACGCCCAGTACATGCTGGACGTGCCGATGTACTTCGCCAAGCGCGGCGACCGCTATATCGACCTGGCCGGCCGCAGCTTCCGTGACTTCATCGACGGCAAGATCGAGGAAGTGGGCGGCGAGCGCGCCACCATCAAGGACTGGGCCGACCACGCCACCACGGCCTTCCCGGAAGTTCGCCTGAAGACCTACCTGGAAATGCGCGGCGCGGACGCTGGCCCCTGGAGCCGCCTGTGCGCCCTGCCGGCCCTGTGGACCGGCGTGTTCTATGACGACGCGGCCCTGGCGGCCGCCTGGGATCTCGCCAAGGACTGGACGGTGGAAGACCGCGAAGGCCTGCGCCGCGACGTGCCGACCCTGGGCCTGAAGGCCAAGGTCGCCGGCCGCACCGTGCAGGACGTCGCCAAGGACTTCGTCGCCATCGCCAAGCAGGGCCTGAAGGCCCGCGGCCAGCTGAACGGCGGCTTCCTCGACGAGTCGATCTATCTGGGCGAACTGGAAGAGATCGCCGACAGCGGGATCACCCCCGCCGAACGCCTGCTGGAAAAGTTCCACGGCCCGTGGGGCGGCGACATCGGCAAGCTGTTCGACGAAGGGGCTTACTGAGCGCCAAATGCTCCCCCTGAAGGGGGAGCTGTCGCGGAGCGACTGAGGGGGAAGACGGTCCGCTTCCGAGGAAGCTGAAAACGGCCCCCCTCCGGCCCTTCGGGCCACCTCCCCCAGGAGGGGGAGGATCTTATCGCAGCATCCCGACCACGATCCCCGCCTGGCCGCCGATATAGAGGAACCACACGGCCCACGCCGTGAGTCTGGCCGAGCCGAACAGCTTGGCGCCCTTGAAGAGGTCGAAGGCCAGGATGGCGTCCGAGGCCATGAAAGCCACGGCCCCGACCGTCGCCGGCCAGCGCACGGTCGGCAGGGCGGCCGCCGAGACCACCATGGCCAGGATCGCCGCCACATAGGCCAGCACCGCCGGCCGCAGCGGGCCGAGCGAGCCCCACAGCCGCCGCAGCATCACCGCGCCCACCAGGGCCGCGACCGGGGCCAGTACGAAGAAGGCCTGGCTGGGCGCCGTGCGTTCGCGCCAGAAGACGATCACATAGACCACGTGACCGGCCAGGAACGCCGCCAGGCCGAACGGCAGCCAGCGCTTGGGATCGCCGGCCAGAAAGGCGTCGCCCAGGGCGCACAGGGTCAGGGCCACGGCCAGCAGCACCGTGCCGCCTTCCAGATAGGCCAGCACCGCCAGGGCGCCGGTGGACGCCGTCTTGACGAGCGTGCGCAGGAACGACGGCGGCCGCTCGACCAGCACCAGGCCGTAGGCCAGGGCGCACGCGCCGCAGATCGCCCACAGGATCGTGTCAGTCATCCTTGGAGAGCTTGCTCAGGAACGCCTGGGCCGCGTCCTTGTGGCGGGCCTTCAGGTTCTTGCCCACGATGGCCAGCAGGGCGGCGATCACCGCGGCGTCGTCGGTGAAACCGATGGCCGGCAGAACGTCGGGGATGGCGTCGGTGGGCAGCACGAAATAGGCCAGGGCCGCGAACATCATGCCTTTCGCGGCTGTCGGCGTCTCCGGATCCTTGGCGCACCACCACAGCGACAGGGCGTCGGCGGCGAACGGAACCTTGGCGGCCACCTTGCGGATCTTCGGCCAGAAGCCGCGCGCCACCCGCTGCTCGTTGACCCGCACCGTGGCCGGCACGAGCGCCTTCTTCGGATCCAGCACGTCGTCGGGCGCAACGCCGCCGTTGACGTCGGGGGATGGTTTGGCGTCGGCGCTCATCGGGTTAAACCGCTCCTCAACACACCAATTAAACGCAACCCCAGGGGAAACGTCCATGAAACTCGACAACACCGTCGCCGCCGTCGTCACCGGCGGGGCCTCGGGCCTCGGCGAAGCCACCGCCCGCGCCCTGGCCGCCCAGGGCGTCAAGGTCGCCATCTTCGACATGAACGAGGCGCGCGGCGAAGAGGTCGCCAAGGAGATCGGGGGCGTCTACTGCAAGGTCAACGTCACCAGCGACGCCGATGTCGACGCCGGCTTCGAAAAGGCCCGCGCCGCCCACGGCCAGGAGCGGATCCTGGTCAACTGCGCCGGCGTGGGCAACGCCGCCAAGACCGCCAGCCGCGACAAGGCCACCGGCGAGACCAAGCACTTCCCGCTCGATATCTTCGACCGCGTCATCCAGATCAATCTGGTGGGCACGTTCCGCTGCATCGCCAAGTCGGCCAAGGGCATGCTCGACCTGGAACCGCTGCAGGACGGCGAGCGCGGCGCCATCGTCAACACCGCCAGCGTGGCGGGCGAGGACGGCCAGATCGGCCAGGCCGCCTATTCGGCCTCCAAGGGCGGCGTCATCGGCATGACCCTGCCGATCGCCCGCGACCTGATGAACGACGGCATCCGCGTCAACACCATCCTGCCGGGCATCTTCAACACCCCGCTGATGAACGCCGCCCCTGACAACGTCAAAGACGCCCTGGCCGCCTCGGTGCCCTTCCCCAAGCGCCTGGGCAACCCCGCCGAATACGCCCAGCTGGCCCTGACCATGATCACCTGCGGCTACTTCAACGGCGAGGACGTGCGACTCGACGGCGGCATCCGCATGGCGCCGCGCTGACGGCTGCACCCTCTCCCCTTGCGGGAGAGGGTGGCCCCCGCGAAGGCGGGGGTCGGGTGAGGGGTCGCGCGACCTCGAACGCCGCGACAGCCTAAAGGCCGGTTGCGGCGCCTTGCTTTTGAGAGACCCCTCATCCGTCGGCCTTCGCCGACACCTTCTCCCGCAAGGGGAGAAGGATAGCTCAAAACCCCTGGCGCTTTTCTTTTACACATGTAATCTTTCTCGCAAACGAGGAGGAGACACCGTGTCCAAGACCGCGCGCCTCGCGGGCGCCAGCCTGCTGTCGATGCTGACCGCCCTTCCCGCCGGCGCGATCACGCCGGCTCCTCGGACCGACGACGGCGCGCCCACCGCCGCCGCCTGCGCCGCCCTCGGCTATCCCGATATCGGCGAGTTCCAGAGCTCGGGCCTTCGGCGACGCTCGGGCGTCCAGGCCCGGCCGGCCCTTGCTCCGCCGCCCTCGATCACCCCGCCCCCGCCGCTGCCGATCCCGCCGGTGAAGGAGCGGGTGGAAGCCAACGCCGCCCGCGCCGACTACGCCGCCCCGACCGCCGCTCCGGCCCGTCCGGCCGTGATCCTGTCGGCGCCGGCGATGATCGCGCCGCCCCCGGCCCCGCGCGACACCGAGCGCTATCCGAACGCCGCCTCCAACCCGATCAGGCAGACGGCCGACGAGCCGGTCTCGACCTTCTCGATCGACGTCGACACCGCCGCCTACGCCAATGTCCGCCGCTTCCTCGACGACGGCCGCTCCGTGCCGCGCGACGCGGTGCGGGTCGAGGAGATGATCAACTACTTCGACTACGGCTATCCGCGCCCGGCCTCGGCAGAGACGCCGTTCCGGGCCAGCGTCGCGGTCGTTCCCTCGCCGTGGTCTGCGCAGCGCAAGCTGGTGCACATCGGCCTGCAGGGCTACGAGCGGCCCCGCGCCGACCAGCCGCCGCTGAACCTCGTCTTCCTGGTCGACACCTCCGGCTCGATGTGGAGCGAGGATCGCCTGCCGCTGGCCAAGAAGGCGCTGAACGTACTGGTCGACCAGCTGCGGCCGCAGGACCGGGTGTCCATCGTCGCCTATGCCGGCTCGGCCGGCGCGGTGCTGGCGCCCACCGACGGCCGCTCCAAGCTGAAGATGCGCTGCGCGCTCGAGGCCCTGCGCTCGGGCGGCTCCACGGCCGGCGGCCAAGGCCTGGAACTGGCCTACGCCCTGGCCCGCCAGAACTTCGACAAGGGCGCGGTCAACCGCGTGATCCTGATGACCGACGGCGATTTCAACGTCGGGATCGCCGATCCTTCGCGCCTCAAGGACACCGTCGCCGACCAGCGCAAGAGCGGCGTCTACCTGTCGGTCTACGGCTTTGGCCGCGGCAACTACAACGACGTGATGATGCAGACCCTGGCCCAGAACGGCAACGGGACGGCCGCCTATGTCGACAGCCTGCGCGAGGCGAGGAAGCTGCTGCGCGACGACTTCGCCAGCAACCTCTTCCCCATCGCCGACGACGTGAAGATCCAGGTCGAGTTCAATCCGCGCGAGGTCTCCGAGTATCGCCTTATCGGCTACGAGACCCGCCTCCTGAACCGCGAGGACTTCAACAACGACCAGGTCGACGCCGGCGAGGTCGGCTCGGGCGCCTCGGTCACCGCGCTCTACGAGATCACCCCGGCCGGCGCCGCGCCCTCGTCCGATCCGCTGCGCTACGGCCAGGACAAGCCCGCCCCCGCGGCCGGCAAGGCGGGCGAGCTGGCTTATCTGAAGGTGCGCTACAAGCCGCCGGGCGGGACGGTCTCGAAGCTGATCGAGCGCCCGATCGGCAAGGCCGACGCCTACGCCAGCCTGGCGGCCGCGCCGGAGGCCACCCGCTTCGCCGTGGCAGTCGCCGCCTACGGCCAGAAGCTGCGCGGCGATCCCTGGCTGGCCCCCGCCTTCGACTGGCCCGCCGTCACCGCCCTGGCCCAGGGCGCGCGCGGCGACGACCCCTACGGCCTGCGCGCGGAGTTCGTGCAGCTGACGCGGGCGGCTGCGGGGGTGAAGGGGGACTAGAAACCCTCTCCCCTTGCGGGAGAGGGTGGCCCCACGAAGTGGGGTCGGGTGAGGGGTC
>CBINOL010000078.1:0-22816 GCA_966252285.1 uncultured Caulobacter sp. | reverse complement strand
CGAGGAACGGCCCGTAGGAGAACGCGTCGTCGACCGTCCCCGGGAACTCGAGCGACATGAACTGATTGCGAAGGACGACGTTGCCGTTTCCGTCGTGGATGATCTCCTGCATCGTCGGCCACGTCGCGGCGGGATCGAAGCTCTGGCCCGTCTTGCCGTCGCGCAGCTTGCGCAAGGCGCCGACGGGCGCGCTTTCGCTGGCCCAGCCCTTGGCGGCGTCGCGCAGCATCGTCTGTTCTTCGGTCAGGACGGCCATGTCAGGCGCTCTCCATGTCTTGATGGCGGACGGCCCAGTCGAGGGCCTGTTCGAGACGGTCGTTGCCCCAGAAGAGCTCGCCGTCGGCGGTGACGAAGGACGGGGCGCCGAACAGGCCGCGCTCGCGGGCCTGACGCACGTGGTCTTTCAACTGGTCCTTGACCGGCGCCGAGGCGGCGGCCGCCAGGACGTGTTCGGGACCCGCCCCGACAGAGGCGATCAGCGGAGCCAGGACCTCGGGGCTCGATATGTCGAGGTCGTCGACGAAGTTGGCCTGATAGACGGCGCGGCTGAAGGCCGGGGTCCAGCCGTCCTCCAGCCCGCAGATCGCCACGCGCGCGGCCAGCAAACTGTTGCGCGGAAACTGGCTGGGATGATGCAGCGGCAGGCCCTCGCGGTCGCACACCCTTTGCAGGTCGCGCCACATGTAGTCGCCCTTCACCGGGAAGGCGTTGAACGGACTGTCGGTCAGGCCCTGCTGCTCGTTGAACAGCGGGCCGACGATGAACGGCCGCCAATGCACCACCACCCCGGCCTGGGCGGCCAGGTGCTCCACCCGCATGGCGGCGGGATAGGAGTAGGTGGAGGCGAACTCGTACCAGAACTCGATCATGGCTGGATCCCGATCACGGCTGCGCGGCCCATTTCTACACTTCTCCCATGGGGAGAAGGAGGGGCCCGCGCCGCAGGCGTGGGAGGATGAGGGGGTAAGGCGGCATGAGGTGTAACCCCTCACCCTCCCATCGCTTCGCGACGGGCCCCTCCCTCTCCCTCTGGGAGAGGTGGACCATTACTGGTGATCCAGCAGGCCAAGCACGCGCTTGGCGACGACGTTGAGGTTCACCTCGCTGGTGCCGCCTTCGATAGAGTTGCCCTTGGCGCGCAGCATCGCGCGCAGGGCGGCGATCTCGTCGGGGGCGAAGCCTTCGCCTTCCCAGCCCAGGCCCTGCAGGCCCAGCGCCTCGACCAGAAGTTCGGTGCGGTCCTGGTTCATCTTGGCGGCGGCGTACTTGATGATCGAGACGGCGGCGCTGGGGCCCGAGCCGGTCTTGGACTCCGCCTCGGCGCGACGGACGGTCAGCATGAAGGCGTGGGCGTCCATCTTGTGGGCGGCGATGCGGGCGCGCAGGTCGCCGTCGGCGATACGGCCTTCGCCGTCGACGCCGACGTGGGTCTTGGCGGCTTCGGCCACGTCGAGCCCGGCGTTGCCGCCAAAGCCCGAGGCCGAGATGTTCTGGCGTTCGTACTGCAGGAGGCGCTTGGCGATCTCCCAGCCGCCGTTGACCTTGCCGACCAGTTGCTCCTTGGGGACCTTCACATTGTCGAAGAAGGTCTCGCAGAACGGCGATGAGCCGCTGATCAGCTTGATCGGCCGAGCCTCGACGCCGGGCGAGGTCATGTCGAACAGCACGAACGAGATGCCCTCGTGCTTCTTGTTGGTGTCGGTGCGCACCAGGCAGAAGATCCAGTCGGCCTGGTCGGCATAGCTGGTCCACACCTTCTGGCCGTTGATCAGCCAGTGGTCGCCCCTGTCCTCGCATTTCGTCTGGAGCGAGGCGAGGTCGGAGCCGGCGCCCGGCTCGCTGTAGCCCTGGCACCAGCGGGTCTCGCCACGCACGATGCCGGGCAGGAAGCGCTGCTTCTGCTCTTCGGTGGCGTATTCCAGCAGCACCGGGCCCAGCATCCAGACGCCGAAGCTCATCAGGGCAGGGCGGGCCTTGATGCGGCGCAGCTCCTGCTCAAGCACCTTGTTCTCGGCCTTCGACAGGCCGCCGCCGCCATAGACCTTGGGCCACATCGGCGCGGTCCAGCCCTTGTCGGCCATGCGGTCTAGCCAGAGCTTGGCGTCGGGGTTCTTCCACTGCGCCTTGCGGCCGCCCCAGGGGGCTTCCTTCTCATCCGTCATCGGCGTGCGCATCGACGGCGGGCAGTTGGCCTCCAGCCAGGCGCGCGTTTCGGCGCGGAAGGTGTCGAGTTCGGTGGCACCGAAGTCGGCCATGGCGGGCTCTCCCTGGATCGTGCCGGGCGCTTGGCGGCCCGCTTCGACACCCAGACTACGCCACGGAACGCTGGGGGCAAGTCGATTCAAACGATCGTTCGCATCGCCATGCGCGACGAGAGGCGGCCAGACGCGTTATAGAAGCGCCGATGACGTTTCCCGGTCCGGGATTCGCCGTTCAGGGGTCTTGATGTCCGCGCCAGAACTGAGACCCGCCGCTCTGGCGGTCGCACCGACTCTCGCCGCCATCCTGGCCGCCTCGGCCGGCGTGCTGCTGCTGGCGTCCGGCGCGACCCCGTCCGAGCCGACGCGTTTCGCGATCCTGCTGGCCTTCGCGCCGTCGGCCCTGATCGAGATCAGCCACTTCGTCTCGTCGATCATTGGCCTGGTGCTGGTGCTGCTGGCCTTCGGCCTGCGCGCGCGCCTCGACGCGGCCTGGTGGGCGAGCCTTGTGATGCTGGCCGCCGGCGCGGTGCTGGCGATCTTCAAGGGCCTGAACTGGGAAGAGACGGCGACCCTGACCGCCTTCTTCGCGGCCATCCTGCCGTTCCACGAGGCCTTCCCGCGCAAGGCGGCCCTGTCGCGGATGGAGATCACGCCCGGCTGGCTGCTGTCGGCGGCCGCCGCCATCGGCGGGGCGGCGTTCCTGGGCTGGTGGATGTTCAACCACGTCGAGTACGCCGACCGTTCGTGGATGCGGATCATGGGCGACCGCGAGGCCGCCCGGGCCATCCGCTCGTCGATCGCCGCGGCGGTGGTGCTGATGGGCATCGGCGTGTGGCGGCTGATCGCCACTCCGGCCACGCCGCCGGTCGTCGACGACACCGACCCCGACTTCGACCGGGTGCGCGCCATCCTGGCCAAGGCGGAAGCCGCCGAGCCGGCCTCGAACCTGGCTTTGCTGGGCGACAAGCGCTTCCTGTTCTCGGCCTCGGGCGAGAGCTTCCTGATGTTCGGCGTGCGCCGCCGCTCGTGGATCGCCCTGGGGCCGCCCATCGGCCGCCACGACGAGCGCATGGAGCTGTTCTGGCGTTTCCGCGAACTGGCCGACGCCCACGCCGCGCGGGCGGGCTTCTACGCCCTGGGCCCGGAAGACCTGCCCGACACCGTCGACCTCGGCCTGGCCATCCAGAAGACCGGCGAGAGCGCCATCGTGCCGCTGGAGAGCTTCACCCTGGCGGGCCGCCGCCGCGAAGTGCTGCGCCGCAACTGGCGCAAGGCCGGCGAGGGCGGGGCGGCGTTCGAGGTGCTGCCGGCCGGCGCGGCCATGACCGTGATGGCCGAGCTGCGGGTGATCTCCGACGCCTGGCTGGCCCACCACGCCGGCGGCGAGAAGAGCTTCTCGATGGGCGGGTTCGATCCGCGCTACGTGGCCGAGTTCCCCGTCGCCCTGGTGCGCTCGGAAGGCCGCATCGTCGCCTTCGCCACCCTGTGGACCACGGCCCACAAGGCCTCGTTCTCGATGGATCTGATGCGCTACTCCGACGAGGCGCCCAAGAACATCATGGACTACCTGTTCGTCGAGCTCCTGCAGTGGGGCAAGGCGGAGGGCTATACGGCGTTCGAATTCGGCATGGCCCCGCTGGCGGGCCTGGACGACCGGCCGCTGGCCCCGATCATGTCGCGCGTGGGCCGTCTGCTCTACGAGCGCGGCGAGGGGATCTACAATTTCCAGGGCGTGCGCCGCTACAAGGACAAGTACGACCCCGTCTGGCAGCCGCGCTACATTGCCGCGCCTCGCCGCTGGGCCATTCCTTTCCTGCTCGCCGACATCGGTCTGCTGTCGTCAGGCGGCATGTCCGGCCTGACGAAACGGCCGCGGCCTAATAGCGCGGGTCGCCCGTCTTAAAGCCCAGAAGATTGAGCGCGTGAGCGGCCAGAAGCAGGGTCGCCACCGCCGTCGCCATCATCATCGGGCGCCACGGCGCCATGCGCGGACCCTTTGCTGGGTTGGAAGGGCGCGCGCCCAGCCAGCCGAACAGCACGGTGAGGGCGAGCGTCGTCGCGCCCGCGATCAGGGTGAGGGTCATGTCCATGGGCCGCAGATGGCCTGCGACAATCGGTCTGGCAATAGGTTAATACGCATTAACACATTGGAACCAAATCCTCTGTACATACCTTGGTAACTGTGTCTGTTAACCTGTCCACAGGAACGCTAAATCTAGCGTTTACCGTCGCGTTTACACGCTAGGAATCGGTGACTAGCGTGGGTCCCCAGGTGCGGGGAGAGCGATTCGCATGACTGCTGCAGCGCCATGGAGCGTAAAGGGAATTGACCCGAAGGCACGGGAGGTCGCCAAGGACCTCGCCCGTCGCTCGGGCATGACCCTTGGCGAGTGGTTGAACCGGATGATCATCGAGGGTGATTCCGCCGGTTTTGACGCGCCTCCCGCCGATCCCGTTAACGATACTGGTCGTTCGAACGGCCGCTCCGTTTACCTTGAAGCCGACCGCGCCGAGGCGCCGCCGCGCATCGAGGCGCCCGAGCATCCCGCCGACGAGGTGGGCCGCATGGCGTCGGCGCTCGACCGCCTGACCCAGCGCATCGAGGCCGCCGAGGCCCGCTCGGCCCAGGCCATAACCGGCATCGACCAGTCGGTGCGCGGCGCGCTGCAGCGCCTGTCGCATTCCGAACGCGAGCAGATCGCCGTCGCCGCCCGCTTCGAAGGCCTGGCCGACGAGATCAAGACCGAGCAGACTCGCAACGCCGAGCGCCTGCGCCGCATCGAGAACGAAGCGGCCGGCCCGCGTTCGGCCGAGGCCCTGCGCGCGCTGGAAAGCGCCGTCGGCCGCGTGGCCAACCACCTCTACGAAGGCGAAGGCCGCACCCGCGAGACCCTGGCGGCCCTGGAAGCCAAGGTCGCGGCTCAAGCCGCCGCGCCTGCCGCCGGCCTGGTCGACGAGGTCGTCGCCCGCCTGCAGGAACGCCTTGAAGCCGCCGAGGCCCGCACCGCCGACGCGCTGCAGCAGCTGGGCGGTTCGTTCCAGGCGCTGGACACCCGCCTGTCGGCCGTCGAGGGCGAGGGCGGCAGCGCCCAGAAGCGTCTCGAGGAACTGGCCGGCAGCCTGTCGGCCAAGATGGAAGCCGCGCGCGCCGAGATGGCCGCCAAGCTGCGCGAGACGGCCGACGGCCGCTTCGACCGCATGGAGCGCAAGCTGGGCGAGATGACCGCCCACATCCAGGCCGCCGAGGCGCGCTCGGCCCAGGCGATCGAGCGCATGGGCCGCGAGGTCGTCGGCCTGGCCGACGCCTTCAACCGCCGCATCCAGACTTCCGAGGCCCGCCAGGCCAACGCCATCGAGCAGGTCGGCGGCGAGGTGGCGCGCATCGCCTCCAGCGTCGAGCACAAGCTGAACCGCGCCGACAGCGTCCAGGCCCAGGCCCTGGAGAAGCTGGGCGTCGAGATCGCCCGCATCACCGAGAAACTGGCCGAGCGCATCAGCGCCTCGGAGCGCCGCAACGCCCTGGCCATCGACGATGTCGGCGACCAGGTGGTCAGGGTCACCGACCGCCTGAACCAGCGCGCCGAGCGCAGCTCGCAGGAACTGATCGACCGCATCCGCCAGAGCGAGGAGCGCACCGCGCGCCTGCTCGACGAGGCGCGCGAGAAGATCGACACCCGCCTGGCCGACGCCCAGCGTCGCCTGGCCGAAACCCCGGCCCCCGCGCCGACCTCGGCCCGTCCGGCCGCGCCCGCGCCGTCGCCCTTCGAGGCCGACCGCTTCTCGTTCGGCGGCGAAGCCGTCTCAGAGGACGTGTTCGAGCAGCCGGCCTTCCCGCAGGCGAGCTTCCAGCCGCCTGCCGCCGCCGCCCCGCAACCGGCGGCCGTCGCCGCGCCGGCTCCGACCGTCGACACCGGCTGGTCGGCCTCGGGCGGTTTCGACGCCGGCTTCCCGGTCGAGGAGCCCGAGGCTCCCGGCTTCGCCGACGAGGACTTCGAGGCCGCCGACGGCTTCTCCGCGACCCCGCGCATCGAGGCGCCGTCGTTCGAGGCCGACGCCTTCGATCCCGAGCCCGAACTGCCGATGGCCCCGGCCCGCGCCCTGTCGACCCGCGAGGTGATCGAGCAGGCCCGCGCCGCCGCCCGCGCCGCGGCCGCCGGCGCCGAAACCAAGGCCAAGGCGAAGACCAAGGCCGACAAGGCCACGGCCAAGTCGCTGTTCGCCGGCTTCGGCAAGGCGCTGCAGAAGAAGGACAAGCGTACGTCCTCGACCCTGGTCACCGCGCTGCTGGTCTCGGCCGGCGCCGCGGCTCTGGGCGTCGGCACCGCCGGCCTGACCCTGCTGCCCAAGGACAGCGACGGTCCGCTCAACGACCGCGTGGCGCGGGCCATCGCCGGTCGCGCGACCGACGTCGAGATCAAGACGCGCGAAGCCGACACCACCCCGGCCCAGCCGCGCGTGGCCATGGCCGTCGTGTCGCCCGCCGCCCAGCCGGGTGCGGCCCAGAACGCCGCCGAGGCCGAAGCGCCGGCGCCCGCCGCCGTCGACGAGGGCGCGGCCCTGTTCGCCAAGGCGGTCGCCCGTCTCGAGGCCAAGGACCGCACCGGCCTGGTTTCGCTGCGCAAGGCCGCCAACCTCGGCCAGCCCAAGGCCCAGTTCCTGCTCGCCAAGATGGCCGAGATGGGCGAGGGCGGCGTCAAGAAGGACCTGGGCGAGGCTCGTCGCTGGTACGAGCGCGCGGCCCAGGGCGGCGATCCCAGCGCCATGCACAACATCGCCCTGTTCGCCTATCGCGGCGACGGCGGGGCCAAGAACCTGACCACGGCCGCCAACTGGTTCCGCAAGGCCGCCGAGACCGGTCTGGTCGACAGCCAGTTCAACCTCGCCCAGCTGTACGAGAACGGCCGCGGCGTCGCGCAGAATCCGGCCGAGGCCTATCGCTGGTACCTGATCGCGGCCCGCGCCGGCGACGCCGACGCCCGCGCCCGCGCCTCGGCCCTGCGCGGCCAGCTGACGCCGGAAAGCCAGCGTATCGCCGAGCGTTCGGCCGAGGCTTTCCGCTCGCGTCTGGCCGCCGCGCCGCGCACCACCCAGGTGGCGACCGCCGCCGCGCCTTCGGCCGGCACGGCCACCGCCCAGCGGGCGCTGTCGAGCCTCGGCTACTACCAAGGCCCCAAGGACGGCGTTTCGTCGCCCGCCCTGCGCATGGCCGTCCAGGCCTACCAGCGCGACCAGAACCTGCCCGTCTCGGGCGCTCTGGACGGCGAAACCCTGAACCGCCTGTCGGCGTTCGCGCGCTAGGCGGCGGGCTTGGCGCTCAAGGGTTGAGTCGGCTGCGGGGCTGATCCATTAGGCGAAGGCGCGGGAGCTTCCCGCGCCTTTGTCATTCTGGGGGCTCCCGCATGCCGTTCATCGCAAATCACCTGTCGGCCCTGCGCCGCCGCACTGTCGCCGTCCTGGCGACGGTCGGCCTGCTGGGGATCGTTCCGACCGCCGCCTCGGCGGGCGACTTCCTGGTCATTCCCGACCCCTCGGTTGTGAAGTACGTCGTCGACTCCAACGGCTTCGTCTATCTGCGCAACCTCAACGAGGTGGATCCGACCTGGGCCGGCTGCTGCAACTATTTCTGGATGAACGTGAACACCGAGGCCGGCAAGGCGCAGTTCGCGGCCTTCCTCACCCACCGCGCCAGCCGCACCAAGCTCGTGCTGTACGCCGCCTCCAAGAGCGGCTCGCCCAACGAGGCGCTCTACCACGTCGGGGATTTCTGACGCGCACTCCGGCGTGGACCTGGGCGCCGACCTCGGTAATAGTCACCGTTTCGACGCAAACCGGGCCGGGTGAAACAATCCAAGGCCCGGTTTGGACTAGGGTTTGCGTGATCGCCTGGGACGCCGGCGGTCGCGGACGGGGTGGGGGGAAGGCCTTCGGGCCTGCCGGAGGAGTGACGAGCTGATGACGGGTCACGTGACCGAACGCGTGCCGGTTCCGCGCGCCGTATGGGTGTTCGGCCTTTGCACGCTCGTGCCCTTCGTCATCGCCTCGGGGCTGTTCTGCTACGGACCTCAGGGCCAGCGCGGCCCGGCGCTGGTGGCGCTGCTGGCCTATTCGACGGCCATGCTGTCCTATCTGGGCGGCGTGCGCTGCGGGCTCGAGATCGACCATGTGCGGCCGCGCTGGGCGACGCTGGGCCTGTCGCTGCTGCCGCCGCTGGCCGGGGTGGCGCTGATGCTTGGGGCCGAGCGCTTCGGTCCCGCCTGGCAGCTTTCCGGCTTCCTGTTCGTGTTCCTGCTGCAATGGCTGTGGGATGTCACCAGCCACGAGGGCCCCGCCTGGCGGCCCCGCCTGCGCACCCTGCTGACCACCGGCGCGGCGCTGTCGCTGGCCTTCGCGCTCGAGCAGGCCCTGGCGCTCTAGGGGCGCGTATTGGACTTCGTCCTCAAGTTCTATCGACGCGCGCCCGGAGCCCTCGTGGCCAAGGTCGCCGAAACCGAGCCGCTGAGCGCTTCGAGCGTCGAGGAGGCTATACGGCTGGCGATCGCGCGGCATGCGCAGCGGCGGGCGGACTGCGCGTTCGCCATGCTGTTCGTCAAGGGCGGCGACGTGCTGTGGGTCTCCGAGCCGATCACGCCCATGGTCGGTTGAAGCGCGCCCGCCGTCTGGTCACCGCGTCGCCACCGCCTTGCGCGCCAGCGGATCGTCGAGACAGGCCTTGGCCACCGCGTGGTTCAGCTTGGCTTTCTTCTTCTCAAGCCTGTGGGTCAGCGCGCCGCCCGCCGCGGCGCCGGCGAAGGGCATGACCACGTTGCCGCCCACACCGACGACGGCGCGGACGATGCGGTGCTCGTTGTACTGCTCGGCTTCCGCGCGGGCCTTGCGGCACCTGGCGCTGTCGTAGCGCGGATGGCTGGCGTCGAGCCTGGCGACCGTGTCGCGCGGGGCCGGATTGCTGGCGCAGGCCGACAGGACCAGAAGGGCGGCGAGGCTCGGGATCAGCGGGCGCATGGAGCGGGGTCTCCCGGGTGAAGGTTTCCGGGCAAACGCCGCTGGGAGCGACAGCGATCCTAGGGCTTAGCTTGCGTCAGTCAGGTCGAAGCGACTTGGGCCCCACCGCATGCACCCGCTTGCCGCCCAGGGCGCCGGCCATGGGCGGGGCGGAGAACAGGCCCGCGAACGCCGCGTCGAGGATGTTGAGACCGCCGGTATAGGCCCCGAAGGCCGGCAGGATCAGCCTCTGGCCGTCGGTGACGAAGCAGCGCTTGCGCACGCTGCCGCGGCCGCTGGAGACCCGCGCCGCCGGGTGCAGGTGGCCGGCCACCTCGCCGGGCTGATGGCCAGGCTCGGGTTCGTGGCGCAGGATCAGGCCGCCGATGGCCAGCTCGTCGATCACCTGGCCGGGCAGGGCGCGCGGGCCGTCGGCGTCGTGGTTGCCCACCGCCCAGATCAGGTCGCGGCCGATGGACAGAGCGCGGAGGCGCATCGCGTCGTCGGCGGCCAGGCGATCCTCGGCCGCGCCGTCGTGGAAGCTGTCGCCGAGGAAGATCAGCGTCGCCGGTTCGAGGGCCGCGACCTCTGCTTCCAAGCGCGTCAGGGTCTCGCGGGTGTCGTAGGGCGGCAGCATCTGGCCGAAGCGCGCGGCATAGGACGAGCCCTTCTCGAAGTGCAGGTCGGCGACCACCAGGGCGCGCTCGGCCTCCAGCCACAAGGCGCCCGAGCCGCGCAGCAGCACCGTTCGCTGGGCCACCAGCACCGCCAGACCGCCGCAGTCTCTGGACTGGAAACTGGTCATCAAGACAGCGCCTCCGCGATCAGGTCTTCCTCCGCCTCGGCCAGGATCATGTCGCTGGCCGCGTCGCCCGGCGCGCGCTCGCGGCCGATCTCCAGCATGATCGGCACGGCGAAGGGCGAAACCTTGTCGAGCGCGGCATGGCGGATGCGGCCCCTGATGCGGGCCAGAAGGTCGCCCAGCCGCGCCACGTCCAGCTGGCCGGTCGCTGCGTCGGCGCGGGCGCAGCGCAGCAAGAGGTGATCGGGCTGGTGCTTGCGCAGCACGTCGTAGATCAGGTCGGTCGAGAAGGTCACCTGCCGGCCGGACTTCTCCTCACCCGGATAGCGCCGCTCGATCAGGCCGCCGACCAGGGCGCAGGCCTTGAAGGCGCGCTTCATCAGGAAGCTCTCGTTGAGCCAGTCCTCCAGATCGTCGCCCAGCATGTCCTGGTCGAACAGGTCGGGCAGATCCAGCTCGTCCATCGGCTTCAGCGACCAGATGTTCAGCGCGTAGTCGTTGCAGACGAAGCCCAGCGGCCCGACGCCCAGGCGGTCGAGCCGCCGGGTCAGCAGCATGGCCAGGGTGGTGTGGGCCAGGCGCCCCTCGAACGGGTAGATGACCATGTGGAACCGCTTCCCGCGCGGGAAGGTCTCCAGCAGCATCTCGTCCTCGTCGGGGATGAGGGAGCGGAGCTTCTGGTAGGCCATCCACTCCTGCACGTCGGGCGGCAGGGCGGTCCATTCGCTCTCGTCGTGCATCATCGTGCGCACGCGGCTGGCCAGATAGGTCGAGAGCGGGAACTTCGAGCCGCCCCAGCTGGGCATCTTGGGGTCCTTGGCCGGGGCGGGACTGACATAGGCGTCGGCGCCGACCAGGCTGTTGAACTGCCAGACCTGGCCGGCGAACACGAAGGTGTCGCCGGGCGTCAGCTGCTCGAAATAGCCCTCCTCGGCCTCGCCGATCTTGCGGCCGCCCATGGGACGGCGCCCGCCGCCGATGCGCACGTTGACGACGGCCGGCGAGACGATGGCGCCGACGTTCATGCGGTGGCGCTGGACGACCTGGGCGTTCCGGGCCTTCCAGAAGCCGTCGGCGTCCTCGACGATCCGGCGGAAGCGGTCGTAGGTCTTGAGCGCGTAGCCGCCGGTGGAGACGAAATCGACGACGGTTTCGAAGTCTTCCCACGACAGGTCGGCATAGGGGCCGGCGGTGCGGACCTCGTCATAGAGATCCACGAGCTTGAAGGGCTCGGAGCAGGCGCAGCCCATCACGTGCTGGGCCAGCACGTCGAGGGCGCCGACGCGGGCCGGCTCGCCGTCGAGATGGTTTTCCAGGATGGCGTCGGCGGCGGCGCGGCACTCCAGCATCTCGAAGCGGCTGGCGGGCACGAAGAGGGCGCGGCTGGGTTCGTCGAGGCGATGATTGGCGCGGCCGATCCGCTGGACCATCCGCGAGGCCCCCTTGGGCGCGGCCAGCTGGATCACGAGATCGACGTCGCCCCAGTCGATGCCCATGTCCAGCGTCGAGGTGCAGACGACGGCGCGCAGGTCGCCGCGGGCCATGGCGGCCTCGACCTTGCGCCGCTGCTCGGCCGACAGGCTGCCGTGGTGCAGCGCGATCGGCAGGCCCTCGTCGTTGAGCTTCCACAGTTCCTGGAAGGCGAACTCGGCCTGGAAGCGCGTGTTGACGAAGACCAGCGCGGTTCGGGACTGGCGGATGATCTCATAGACCTCGGCCATGGCGTGCTGGGCGGTGTGGCCGGCCCACGGCACGCGGCCGCCGGATACGAGGACTTCCACCACCGGCGGGGCGCCGCCGGAGCCGAGGACTTGGTCGACGCTCAGTTCCTCCCCCCTAAGGGGGTGGTGGCCCGGAGGGCCGGAGGGGGAAGGGACGGTTGAAGTGGGAACACTTCCCCCTCTGTCGGCTTCGCCGACACCTCTCCCTTCAGGGGGAGGATTTCTGCCCAGCCACCGCCGCACCAGATCCGGATCGTCCACCGTCGCCGACAGCCCCACCCGGCGCATGCGCGGCGCGAAGGTCTGCAGGCGCGCGATGTCCAGCGCCAGCAGGTCGCCGCGCTTGGAGGGCCACATGGCGTGGGCCTCGTCGATGATCACGCAGGACAGGTCGGCGAAGTACTCCCGCGCGCCTTCCCAGGCGCAGAACAAAGCCAGCTGCTCGGGCGTGGTCAGCAGGATATCGGGCGGGCGGATGCGCTGGCGGGCCTTGCGGCTCTCGCCGGTGTCGCCGGTGCGGCTCTCGGCGACGATGGAAAGACCCATCTCGCGGATGGGCGTCATCAGGTTGCGCTCGACGTCGACGGCCAGGGCCTTGAGCGGCGAGATGTAGAGGGTGTGGATGCCGGCCGGCGTGTTGCGCGGCGCGCGCTCGGCAAGCTCGATCAGGCTGGGCAGGAAGCCGGCCAGGGTCTTGCCGCCGCCGGTTGGGGCGATCAGCAGGGCGTCGCGGCCGGCCCTGGCCTTCTCGATCATCGCCAGCTGGTGGGCGCGCGGCGACCAGCCTCGGGCGGTGAACCACTCGGAAAAACGCGGGGGAAGCAGCTCGGCCGGAACCATCGCGGTGGCTATAGCATGTTCCTGTTCTGTTTCTGGCGGGGAATCGACAGTTCCTACGCGCGACAGCCAAAAATGGTAGCCGGTTTTGGCGCCCGTCGCGCGCCAAGCTTAGACAGAACGATGTGCGAAGTTTGCGTATCCAGGCGGAGCTTCCTAGGGTCGGCCCCGCAATTTCCGGAGTTCGCCCATGTCCCGCCGCGCCGCCCTTCTGCTGACCGCCGCCCTGGCGCTGCCCGCCTTGGCCCATGCGCAGGACGCCAAGGTCGATAGCGCCCCGATCGATCCGGCCAAGCTGTCGGAGATCACCCGCGTGCTGGCGTCGGACGAGTTCCTGGGCCGCGCCCCGGGCGGCCCGGCCGAGCAGAAGACCACCGATTACATCGCCGGGCAGTTCAAGGCGCTGGGCCTGGAGCCGGCAGGCGACGCGGGCAGCTACACCCAGAAGGTGCCGCTGGTGCACACCCGCATCGACGGCCCGGTGGCCATGAGCTTCTCCACCGCCGGCGGTCCGGTGACCCTGGCGCAGGGCGAGCAGGCCCAGGTCATGACCCTGCTGCCGGTCGACAAGGTGGCGATCAAGGACGCCCCGCTGGTCTTCGTCGGCTACGGCGTCAGCGCCCCCGAGCGCGGCTGGGACGACTTCAAGGGCGTGGACCTGAAGGGCAAGGTCGCCGTCTTCCTGATCAGCGACCCCGACCTGGAGGCCGAGGCCGGCGAGCCCGCCTACGGCAAGTTCGGCGGCAAGGCGGCCACCTACTACGCCCGCTGGACCTACAAGTACGAAGAGGCCGTGCGGCGCGGCGCGGTCGGCGCCCTGATCGTCCACGAGACCCTCGGCGCGGGCTATGGCTGGAGCACGGTGAAGGCCTCGAACGGCGAGGGCTACGACATCGTCCGTCCCGACCCGGCCAAGGAGAAGCTGCAGTTGCAGGGCTGGATCCAGCGCGACGTGGCCGTCGACCTCTTCAAGCGCTCGGGCCTGGATTTCGAGGCGATCAAGCGCTCGGCCCGCGATCCGTCGTTCAAGCCGGTGGCGCTGAAGGGCGCGGCGTTCTCGGCCGCCTACAAGGTGGCTCATGAGCCGATGGTCAGCCACAACGTCGTCGCCAGGCTGCCGGGTACGACCCACGCCGACGAAAGCATCATGTACGCCGCCCACTGGGACGCCTACGGCGTGGGCGCGCCGGACGCGCAAGGGCGGACGATCCGGGCCGGCGCGGCCGACGACGCCATCGGCGTGGCGGGCGTCATCGAGGTGGCGCGCGCGTTCAAGCAGGGGCCGGCGCCGCAGCGCTCGATCGTCTTCGCCGCCTGGACGGGCGAGGAGCGGGGCCTCTTGGGTTCGGAATACTACGCCGTGAAGGCCGGCGACGCGGCGCTCGGCAAGATGGCCGCCAACTACACCCTCGACGTGCTGCAGACCGCCGGCCCGGCCAAGGACATCGTGCTGGTCGGCGCCGGCCAGAACGAGCTGGAGCAGGGCCTGGCCAAGGCCGCCGCCGCGCAGGGGCGCACCGTGACGCCGGACGCCAAGCCCGAGCGGGCCCTGTTCTACCGCGCCGACCACTTCTCGCTGGCCAAGCGCGGCGTGCCGGTGCTGCTGGTCATGGGCCTGGGCGGCGGCGCCGACCTCCTGAACGGCGGCCGCGCGGCCGGCGACGCCTGGGTCGCCGACTATACCGCCCGCTGCTACCACCAGCCCTGCGACGCCTGGAGCGCCGACTGGGACCTGCGCGGCGCGGCCCAGGACGTGGCCTTGGTCTACGAGGCCGGCAAGGCGATCGCCAATTCGCGGATCTGGCCCGACTGGAACGTCGGTTCGGAGTTCAAGCCGGTGCGCGCGGCCAGTGCCGGTGAGCGGAAGTAGGCCTCTCAACCATCAACCCAACTCGTCATCCCGGAAGCCTCGCAGAGGCTATCCGGGACCCAGGGGACTGGGCGCAGCGGATCGATCAAGCGCCCAGGGCGGTCGCCGACGCATCGCGGCGGCCCCTGGGCCCGGCTCTCCGCTTCGCGTAGCCTATCCTCGGGCGCGCTTCGCGCGACCCGGGGGGCCGGGATGACGAGCTTTGAGGGAGAGGGGCGAGGGAGGGTGCAGTTCCCCGTTCGTTTCCCCGCGCCGAAGTGTTAATCCACGTCCGTGAGCGCGCTTCCCCCGAATCTCGATCTGGCCCCCGCCCTGGTGGTGCTGCCCGGCCCGCGCGCCGGGCTGGCCGACGGTGCGGGCGAGGGCCGGGTGATCCGGCCGCCGGACGCGCGCGACCTGTTCGAGCACGGGCCGGTGCTGGTGGCCCACGCGGCCATGACCGCCAAGCGCCTGAACCTGCACGCGCCGCTGCGCTATCCCGGCATCTTCGACGTGCTGGAGCTCTACGCCTTCACCCGGCCGGCGACCTTCTGCGCGCCGTCGTCGGTGGGCCTGGCCATGGCGCTGGGTCTGCCGGAACCCAAGGGCGCGGCCGCCCAGGCCCAGACCCTGCGCGAGGCCGCCGACTTCCTGCTGCGCGAACTGGCCCTGACGCCGCGTCCGTCGCGCGAGGAGGCCCTGGCCGTGGCCGAGACCCTGGCTCGGGCCGGCTGGTCGTGGGGCCCGGCGGTGGTCGGCGCGCTGCGCTCGGTTCCGGTCGGCAACCAGTTTCGCAGCTCGGGCCTCGATGTCTGGAGCCGCCTCGTCGAGTGGGAAGACCAGGCGCCGCTGGGCGAACCGCTGTCGCGCCCGATCGATCCCGAGGCCGCCTCCGAGCGCCTGAAGTCGTTGCTGACGCGCGCGGGCCTGGACGAGGTGCGCGAGGCCCAGGACACCTATGCCCGCGAGGCCTCGTTCGCCTTCCAGCCCCGGGAACGTGAAGGCGAGCCGCGCATGATGCTGGCCGAGGCCGGCACGGGCGTCGGCAAGACTCTGGGCTATCTGGCCCCCGCCAGCGTCTGGGCCGAGGCCAACGGGCCGTCAGTGTGGATCAGCACCTATACGCGGGCGCTGCAGCGCCAGATCGAGCGCGAGAGCGCGGCGATCTATCCCGATCCGCAGGTGCGGGCCCGCAAGGCGGTGGTGCGCAAGGGGCGCGAGAACTACCTGTGCCTGCTGAACCTGCAGGAGCAGGTCAACAGCGCCCAGCTGGGCAACGGCGACCTGGTGGGCCTGGCTCTGGCCGCGCGCTGGGCGCGGGTCAGCCGCGACGGCGACATGACCGGCGGCGACTATCCGGCTTGGCTGCCGACCCTGTTCGCCGTGCAGCCCTCGGCCCAGGCCAGCGCCGCCAACCTGGTCGACCGCCGGGGCGAGTGCATCCACGCCGGCTGCCAGCACTATCGCGTCTGCTTCATCGAAAAGGCCGTGCGGGCCTCCAAGCGCGCCGACATCGTCATCGCCAACCACGCCCTGGTCATGACCCAGGCGGCCTTCGACGGCGCGCGCACGGCGCGCGGCCTGAAGGGCGACAACGAGACCACGGCGGTCAAGCGGGTGGTGTTCGACGAGGGCCACCACCTGTTCGACGCCGCCGACAGCGCCTTTTCCGCCGCCCTGTCGGGCGCCGAGGCGGCCGAACTGCGCCGCTGGATCCGCGGCCCCGAAGGTCGCGGCCGGCGGGGCAGGGGGCTGGAAAACCGGCTGCTCGACATCCTGGGCGACAAGGAAAGCGCCCGCCAGGCGCTGAGCGCCGTGATCCAGGCGGCCGCGGCCCTGCCGGGCGAAGGCTGGTCGGGCCGCATCGCGCCGCCGGACGGTCAGGTCAATCCGATCGGGCCGATCGAGAACTACCTCGTGGCCGTCATCGAGCAGCTGCGCGCGCGGTCCAGCGAGCGCGGCGGAGCCGAGCAGGGCCTGCAGTGCGCCGCCCGTCCGGCCGTCGACTTGGTGCGCGAGCGGGCCGGCGAGGCCGCCCGGGCCCTGGCCGGGGTCGAGGCCCCGCTGCTGGCTCTGGCCCGCCAGCTGGAGGACGTGCTCGACGAGGACGCCGAGCACCTGGGGCCGTCCGAGCGCGCGCGCATCGAGGGCGCGCTGCGAGGCCTGGACCGCCGGGCGCGCATGACCCTGCCGGCCTGGCGCTCGATCCTCAAGGCCATCGACGAGGACGCGGAAGATGATCCGGATTTCGTCGACTGGTTCGAAGCCACCTTCCTTTATGGCCGCGTCGTGGATGCGGCCTGCCGCCGTCACTGGGTGGACCCGACCGAGCCGTTGCGCGCGGCGGTCCTCTCGCCCGCCCATGGCGTGCTGGTGACCAGCGCCACCCTGGTCGATCCGGCGCTGGAGGACCCCTTCGCCCTGGCCGAGATGCGCACGGGCGCGGCCCGCCTGCCTCAGCCGCCCAAGGTGCTGCGCCTGGTTTCGCCCTTCGACTACGAGAAGAACGCCCGCGCCTTCGTCGTCACCGACGTCAACAAGGAGGACGCGCGCCAGGTCTCGGCGGCCATGCGCGAGCTGTTCCTGGCGGCCAATGGCGGGGCGCTGGGCCTGTTCACCGCCATCCGCCGGCTGAAAGCCGTGCACGAGCGCATCGCCGCCCCGCTGGCCGACAAGGGCCTGCCGCTCTACGCCCAGCACGTCGATCCGCTGGAGGCCGGCGCACTGGTCGACATCTTCCGCGCGGAGGAGGACGCGTGCCTGCTGGGCACCGACGCGATCCGGGACGGCGTCGACGTGCCGGGCCGCTCCCTGCGCCTGCTGGTCTTCGACCGCGTGCCCTGGCCGCGCCCCGACATCCTGCACAAGGCCCGTCGCAGCAAGTTCGGCGGCAAGGGCTATGACGACTCCATCGCCCGCGCCCGCATCAGCCAGGCCTTCGGGCGCCTGATCCGCCGGGCCGAGGATCGGGGCGTCTTCGTCATGCTGGATGCGGCCGCGCCCACGAGGCTCTTTTCAAGTCTGCCGGAAGGGGTGACCATCGAGCGACTCACGCTCGTGGAAGTCATTGAAGCGACGGCCGCATTTCTGTCCGAAGCGCGCGATTAAACGAGCCGTGAGCATCCTCCGTGGGGGGAGGATTCTAGGAGGAAGACTTGGCGTTTCGTTCGGGGGCGACGGCCCTGCTGCTCGCCGGCCTGCTGGCCGGTTCCGCGTCCGCGCAGGAGTTCGTGCGGGGCGACTGCCTCAATGTGGTTCAGCCCACGCGCGGCCTGCGTTTCGAGAACGACGACCACGCCCGCTGGTACAAGCGGTTCTGGACCGGCAACTGCCAGGACCTGAACCTGTGCTTCCCGGGCTCGCCCAACTGGAACGACATCGTCAGCAAGCTGCTGGTCAAGGGCGGCCCGGCCGAGAAGCCGGCCCTGCTGCCCAAGGCCTGCCGCCTGGGCCAGCTGATCGGCATGGAGTGGGCGCGCGATCGCCGCATCAAGCGGATCAGCACCCAGGACCTCAAGCGCTTCTCCAACATCCTCGACGACGCCGGCGACCCGCTGAAGGGCGTCGAGGCGGTCGAGCTCAAGGCGCGCGCCCTGCTGGCCAAGCCCCAGAGCTGACCGCCTGGCCAAGCCGCCCCCGAACCGTCGTATTGGCGACGTGGGGCCGTCGAATTTGTGCAATCGAACGCGTATAGAGGAGCGGTCGGGGAGAAGAGCAGCGAAGGGAGAGATCCTATGGCCGCAGCGCGCCTGACCACGACCGATATCGCCATCGACGACAGGGTCGCGCCAAGCGAGGTGCGCTCCTCCCGCGCGCTCGTGCAGGCGGTGCGCTGGCGCAGCGGCCTGTCGCAGGCCGAGTTCTCTCGCGCCTTCGCCATTCCCCTGCCGGTGCTGAGCGAGTTGGAGCACGGCGAGGCCCGTCCCGACGCGGCCATGCTGGCCTATCTGCGGGTCATCGACCACGCGCCCGACGTGGTTCGCGAGGCCCTGACGCGCGCTGGCCTCTAGGCTGCCGGACGCGGATGGCCCAGAAGGAGGCTAGCTTCCTCCGTCAGCGGATTCCGCCATGTCCGATCCCGAAGACTACAGCCGCGGCTTCGGCGGCGAGGCGCTGGCGGCCCGCCTGCGGCGCGTCTCCGAGCGGATCGACCGTGACGGCTCGCGCGTCTATGCGGCCCGCGGCGTCAGGTTCGAGCAGCGCTGGTATGGCGTCCTGCGCCAGTTGGTGGAGCATGATCGGCCGATGGGCGTTGGCGAGATCGCCGCGATCCTGCGCATCACCCACGTCTCGGTCAGCGAGGCCAGCCGGTCGATGGAGAAAGCCGGGCTGATCGCCTCGCAGGCCTCGGCCGAAGATGGGCGCCGCCGTCTGATCGCCCTGACCGATGAGGGGCGGGCGATGGTCGCCAGGCTGGGCCCGGTCTGGGACGCCTTCAACACCGCCGCGCGGGAACTGGACGCCGAGGTCGGCGACCTTGTCCGCTGGCTCGACCAGCTGGACGACGCCCTGGACCGCCGGTCGATGTTTGACCGGATCATGGATGGAATTTCATTGGACGACCCCGCGAGTAACGAAGTTATGTAGGTGCCTACATAATTACTCGGAGGGCACCATGAGCACCACGCGACGCATCTTCCTGGGCGCGGCCGCCGCCTCGCTGGCCGCCTGCGCGACCGCTTCGGCCGCGACCGCGCGGACCGCCGGCGTCGTGATCAACGGCAATCTGCTCCTGCCCCTGGATAGCGAGAAGCCCCTGGACCAGGAGGCCCGCGACCTCGTCAAGGCGTCGGGCCTGACGGCGGCCAAGCTGACGATCGGCGGACCGGGCACGGAAACCAGGGCCGAGACCGCCGCCTCCATCGTCGACATCGACAAGGTCGTGGCTCTCAATCCCGACCTCTATCTCAAGGTCGCGTCCGTGGCCGACTTCGCCCGCGCCAAGGCGAGCGGGCGCCTGGGGATCATCTATTCGTTCGAGGCCGCCGAGATGCTGGAGGGCGATCTCGCCGCCATCGACCAGTTCCGCGCCGCCGGCGTGCTGGTCATGGGGCTGAGCTACAACCGGACCACGCCGTTCGCCTCGGGCACGATGTCGTCGCCGCCCACCGGCTTGACCGAACTGGGGCGGCGCGCGGTGGAGCGCATGAACGCGAAGGGCGTGACGGTCGACGTCAGCCACAGCGACGAGCCGTCCAGCCTGGGCGCCATCGCCGCGTCCGTAAAGCCCGTGCTGATCACCCACGCCGGGGCCGCCGCCGTCCACGCCCATCCGCGCAACAAGTCCGACCGGCTGATGAAGGCCATGGCCGATCGTGGCGGGGTCATGGGGATCTACGAACTGAGCTATCTGACGACCGCGCCGGCCCAGCCCTCTCTGGACGTCTATTTCGCCCATCTGACCCACGCCCTGAAGGTGTGCGGCGAGGACCATGTCGGCATAGGCAGCGACGCCCTGCTGTGGCCGTTCGACACCTCGCCCGAGAGCATGGCTCAGTGGAACAAGAGCCTGGAAGAGCGCAAGGCCGCCGGCGTGGCCGCGCCCGGCGAGGGGCCGCCGCCGTTCGTGGCCGGGCTGAATCGTCCCGACCGCTGCGCCGTCATCGCTGACGAGCTGAAGCGGCGGGGCTATTCGGCGCTGGTGGTCGACAAGGTGCTGGGCGGTAACTTCCAGCGGGTCTTCGCCGAGACCTGGAAGAGCTGATCGGCCCTCTAGCCTTTCTTGCGCTTCTGCGAGAACAGCCAGGCCCGCCAGGCGTCGTCGTGCATCATGTCGGGCGGCACCACGTGGGCCATGCCCGAATAGGAGACGAAGCGCACGTCGCCGCCGGCGTCCGCCAGGGCGCCCGCCCAGGCCAGATCAGGGGCGTAGGGGTTCTCGCGGTCCTTGTCGCCGTGCACGATCATCACCGGGGTCGGCGCGACCTTGGCGGCCAGGGCGCGCTCGGGCGGCACGCCGGAGAAGGCCGCGACGGCGGCGAACTTGCCGGGCGACAGGGCCGCGGCGTTCATCGCCGCCGAGCCGCCCATCGAGAAGCCGACGAGGTAGATCCGGTCGGTGTCGATCGGCAGGCGGGCCGACAGGTCGTCGATCAGGGCCAGGATCGCCGGCAGGCTGGTTCCGGGACGCGAGGCCAGCAGCCGGTCGGCGCCCTTGGCGTAGTTGGCGGTGCGGACCGGGGCCTGGGGCGCCAGCACGAACGCGGGGAAGGTCTTGGCCGTGCCGGGGCGGGCCCAGCTGCGCACGAACGGACCCATCTGGGCCTTGTTGTCGTGGCCCACGGCGCCCGAGCCGTGCAGCATCACCACCAGCGGCAGCTTCTCCTTGGTCGCCGGCGACAGCAGCCGATAGGGCAGCCGCACGCCGTTCGGCGCGGTGAAGCTGGCGGCGGTGAAGGCCTCGGCCGGCGGCAGGTCGGACGGCGTCGGCGTCAGGGGCGTGGTCGCGTAGTTGCGCGTCTCGACCGCGAGCTTGGGGGCCGGCGCGGGGGCGGGCGCCTCCGAGGGCGTCGAAGCGCAGGCGCCCAGCAAAAGGCAGGCGAGCAACGTGAGCGGCTTTTGCATGGCGTTTGCATAACCTGCTTCGCGCCGCTTGTCTGGAGGCGGAGCAACCCCGGCCGCAGCCTGCGGGTTTATCTCCCGACGCCCCTGCGGGCGAAGCACGGGAGAAACCGGTCATGATCGGTCACAGGCATCATCAGGAAGACGGCCGCCACTTCACGCACGGCACCTCGTCGACGACCGCCGACTGTGCGGCCGAGGGCAAGCTGCGGCCGGAGGATCGCCATATCGATGCGCCTCACGCCAAGCCGGCCGACAGGCCGCTGGCGCACAACGAAAAGCACGATCAGCTGGCCGAGAAGGTCGAGTGCTCGGAAAGCCGTCAGGAAGCCCTGCTGGACGAGGGCCTGGAAGAAAGCTTCCCGGGCAGCGACCCGGTCAGCGTCAAGCGGATCACCTGACGAAGGATCAGGCTTCGCGCGGGAAGCGCGCGGCGGCGCGGGAGGCGAAGCTGCCGTGGGCGGCTTCGCTTTCGGCGGCGATTGAGGCGGCCGGCATGACGACGCTGCTCTTGCGGCGACGGCGGCGCTGGCGCTGGGCCGAGATGTCGGAGAAGCGCATGGCGCCGCGCTCGCGGGCGTCGCGGCGGACGGCTTCGATATGGCTGGCCAGGTAGACGACGGCGATGCCGGCCACGTCAGCGGCGAAATCGGTGAAGCTGGCGCTACGATGGGCGAACAACTGGGCGATCTCGGCGCTGGCGCCCAGCAGGATCGCGGCGATCGCCAGGTCGTTGCGGCGCATCTTCGGGAAGGCCAGGAAGGCCATGGCGGTCAGGCCGCCGAACGCCAGGGCGTGCGCGGCCTTGTCGCTGAGCCCGAAGGCCTGTTCCAGGCCCTGGAACGGGCCGAGCATCAGGGTTACGGCGCTGGCCGCCCCGACGAACAGCACGGCCTTGGCGGCGATAACGACATGGTTGGGCGTCAGCATGGGCTCGGCTCGCGGTGGAGCCTTGAGTCCTAAGGCCGCATGCCTCGCAAACCGTGAAGGAACACGGTCAACGGAAGATGACTATTTTTTGGGACTGACCGGCCGGGTCTTGGCCTTGTCGGCCGCGTCCTTGGCGGTTTTCCAGGCGTGATAGGCCTCCAGATACGGTTGCCGGCGCAGGATCTTCGAGCCCGGGTCGACGATGATCGGAACCGCGTCGCCGACGCGCACCCGGCCCGTACCGTCGACCATCGGCAGGGTTACCAGCTTGCCGCCGACCTTGACCTCGACGGGCATGGGGAAGCGCCCGGCGGGCGTCTTCCAGGCCAGAACCAGGTCCTCGCCCTCGCGGGTTTCGACGAGCTCCGGCAGGGCGGCGTGGCGCAGATAGGCGTCGAAGAACCAACGGTAGTCGGCGCCGGTGGCGTCGTTGACCGCCTTGATGAAGTCGTCGGTCAGCGCGTAGCGCGGGGCGAAGTTGCCGGGCTTGGGATCGGGGCGGCCGTAGACCAGCACCCGGGTGGCGGTGAAGAAGGCCTCGTCGCCGATCAGGCCGCGCAACGTGTGCAGCATGTTGGCGCCCTTGTAGTAGATGTCGGTCCCCGGCCCGACCTTGGCGTCGTAGACGGCTTCCTCCTCCATCGGCTTGCCCGAGACGATGGGGAACTTGTTGAAGCTCTTCACCCTCATCTCGTTGAGGCGGACCATGTATTCCATGTCGCCGTGCAGCCACTGGGAATAGAGCGGCTGCATGTAGGTGCCGAAGGCCTCGTGCAGCCACATGTCGTCCCAGTCGACATTGGTCATCTGGTTGCCGAACCATTCGTGGGCCAGTTCGTGCTCGAGCAGCCAGTCGAAGCCGTAGATCTCCTTGGCGTAGCCGGCGCCGTATGCGTTCAGCGTCTGATGCTCCATGCCCAGGTGCGGGGTCTCG
>CBINOL010000077.1:0-22904 GCA_966252285.1 uncultured Caulobacter sp. | reverse complement strand
GCGCGACGCGCTTCGCACGCGAGCGTGAGCCTTCGTCGGCGTAGTAGTTCCCGTCATGATGGGCGATGGGGAAGGACACTTCGCGGGTCGCGCCATAGGCCGAGGTAAAGGCCGAGTTGGCGCTGGCGCGGGGCGGGGCGCTGCGAATGCATCCCGAGTTCGGCCTGTTCATCGCTTTGGCCGACGATGCGCCGGCCAGCCTGGCCGCCGCGGGTGAGCTGGTGCGCGAGCACGGCCCGTCCGGCTTCGTCGAACTGGCCCCGCCGCCGTCAATCCCGGGGACGAGCGTGCGATCCAGCGCCCTGTGCTGGCAGATGGCGGCCAGGGCGGTCACGCCGCTGAAGCCGCTGGAATTCGAGATCGTCGCTCTGACCGACGCCGACGGGCCCGAGATGCTGGCCCTGGCGACCCTGACCAAGCCTGGGCCGTTCTTCACGCGCACTCACCAACTGGGCGCGTTCGTCGGCGTGAAGGTCGGCGGCGAGCTGGCGGCCATGGCCGGCGAGCGGATGCGGCCAGACGGCTTTACCGAGGTCAGCGGCGTCTGCACCCGGCCCGAGTTTCGCGGCAAGGGCTACGCCGCCGGGCTGATGGCGCACGTGGCCGGCGCGATCCTGGCGCGGGGCGAGACGCCGTTCCTGCACAGCTACGCCGACAACGCCGGGGCCAACGCGCTCTATCAGGCCCTGGGGTTCGAGCGCCGGGCGGACGTCTGGTTCACGGTGCTGGCGCCGGAGTAGGCCAGAGTTTTCGTCCCCAAACGAAAAGACCCCGGAGGGCGCTGGCCGTCCGGGGTCTTCGTCGTTCAATGGAGAGGGGCCGATCAGGCCTCTTCAATCTTCCGCGCCTGGATTCGGCACCAGCCGTAGAGGCCGGCGACCACGACCGCCGCGACGATGATGGCGATGATCATGCCCAGGTGTTCTGGCGGCGGGTTGGCGATGGCCAGCGGCGCGCCCTTGTTGGTCGAGACGATCAGCAGGGCCAGGGCCACGTTGAACAGGCTCTCGCCAACGATGAAGCCCGAGGCGATCAGCACGCCCAGGCGCTTGGCGATCTCGGCCTTGCGGTCCTTGGAGACCACGCGCTCGAAGATCCAGCCGGCGACGGCGCCGACGACCACTGGGGCGGTCACGGCGCTGGGCAGGTAGATGGCCAGGCCCACGCCCAGGGGCGGCAGGCTGAAGCGGTCCTTGCTGGCGCGGCGCAGCACGATGTCGACCACGACCAACGCCAGGCCGATCAGGGCGCCGACGCCCAGCAGGTCCCATTGCAGGTTATGGCCGATGACGCCCTTGGCCAGCGTCGAGATCAGCGTCGCCTGAGGCGCGGCCAGGGGCTCGGCGCCGGGCACGACGTTGAGGTTCGGCGCGCCGACGAAGCCGTTCGACTTGGCCAGCAGGTCGAGCACGAACGGGATGACGGTCGCGCCCGACAGCACGCCGATCACCAGGGCCGACTGCTGCTTCCACGGGGTGGCGTCGACCAGCTGGCCGGTCTTGAGGTCCTGCAGGTTGTCGTTGGCCACCACGGCCACGGCCAGGACGGTGGCGGTGACGTAGAGGGCGAAGGCGACCAGGGCCTTGGCGGCGTCGGGGCCGATCAGGCCGCGGCCGATGGCCCCGACCAGCAGCGAGGCTCCCAGCACCGTCAGGATGGCGATGCCCGAGACCGGGCTGTTGGACGAGCCGATCAGGCCGGCCATGTAGCCGCAGACGGCGGCGGCCAACAGGCCGGCGAACACCAGGTAGGCGACGGCGGCGATGGTCAGCGGCAGGGCCAGGGCGCCGGCCGGACCGCCCAGGGCGAAGGCGGCCAGCAGCCAGCCGGCCGGGGCCAGCAGGGCCACCGACACCAGGCCGACGACGAACAGCGGGATGTCCTGCTCGACGCGGGGCAGGTCGCCGCCGCCCGAGCGGCGGGCCTTGCCGGCCTCGAAGGCCGACACCAGTCCGCGCCAGATCGGCACGACCAGCTTGCCCAGGGTCCAGATGGCGGCCGCGCCGATGACGCCGGCGCCCAGGAAGCGCACCTTGGTGGCCCAGACGGTCAGGGCGTGGTCGGCGACGCTGGCGCCGGCCTCGGCCGGGAACACGCCGGTCAGGATCGGCACGAGCACGGCCCAGGCGATGAACAGGCCGGTGAACATGGCGATGCCGACGGTGATGCCCATCAGGTGGCCCGCGCCCATCAGGGCCAGCGAGCTGGACGCGCCGATGCCGGTCGCGCCCTTGCCGACCTTGACGAAGGCGGCGACCTCGGCGGCGAAGATCTTGGCCGCGCCGAGCGCGGCGAAGGCGGCCGAGGCCAGGGTGCCGGCGATCACGGCCCACAGGCCCGCCTTGCCCTCGGCCGCGCCTTCACGCGAGCCCGAACCGACCTTCAGCACCTCGGCGGCGGCGACGCCTTCCGGGTACGGCAGCGGCGAGTTGGTCACCAGCGCCCGGCGCAGCGGGATCGTGTACATCACGCCCAGGATGCCGCCGACGGCGCAGATGCCGAAGGTGGCCACGAACGGGATGTTCGACCACCAGCCGATCATCAGCAGGCCCGGCAGCACGAAGATCACCGACGACAGCGTGCCCGCGGCCGAGGCGATCGTCTGGACGATGTTGTTTTCCTGAATGGTCGAGGTGCGGAAGAACCGCAGCAGGGCCATCGAGATCACCGCGGCCGGGATCGAGGTGGCGAAGGTCAGGCCGACCTTCAGGCCCAGATAGACCTGGGCGGCCGTGAAGACGACGGTGATGAGGATGCCCAGTATCACGCCGCGGAGCGTGAACTCCGAGCGCGGGGCGGCGGTGATATCGGACATGCGGGTTCCGCAAACAGTTAAAGCGGCCGGACCTTGCCGTCCGGCCGCTTCATACTCAAGCCTTTCGAGGTTTGAACTGTTACAAAATCACAGATTCAGGGTCACAAAACGCCCAGCATCTCGGCCACCAGGGGATGGCGGACGATGTCGCGGTCTTCCAGGCGGACGACGGCGATGTTGGACATCTGCTCGAAGCGGTCGGCCACGTCGCCCAGGCCCGAGATGCCCGGCAGCAGGTCCGACTGGTTCGGATCGCCGGTGACCACCATGGTCGAATGCCAGCCCAGGCGCGTCAGCAGCATCTTCAGCTGCATGTAGGTGCAGTTCTGGGCCTCGTCGATGACCACGAAGGCGTTGTTCAGCGTGCGGCCGCGCATGAAGCCGACCGGGGCGATCTCGATGGCGCCCTCGGCCATCAGGGCCCGCATGCGCTTGACCGAAAGGCGGTCGGTCAGGGCGTCGTAGAGCGGCCGCAGATAGGGAGCCAGCTTGTCTTCCATGTCGCCCGGCAGGTAGCCGATCGACTCCCCGGCCTCGACGGCGGGGCGGGAGAGGACGATGCGGTTGACCCGGCCGGCCTCCAGCGCCTCCACGGCCTTGGCGATGGCGAGATAGGTCTTGCCGGTGCCCGCCGGGCCGAGCGCCATGACCAGGTTCTTGCTGTCCATCGCCTCCATCAGCTGGGCCTGACCTGGCGATTTCGGTTTTATCGTCTTGATGTAGCTCTGATCACGGGGCGCGTTGTCCGCTTCGCCCAGCGGCGACCAGCCGCCGCGATGCTCCACCGGCAGGCGACGCACCTTGGCGTCGTCGTCGTAGCGGCCGTCAGCGCCTTCGCGCACCATCCGCTTCAGGGCTCGCTTGGTCATCAAAGCCTCCATTCAGGCATGAAAAAAGGACGAGGCCGTGAGGCGTCGTCCTTGGGTCGATGAGAGGAGCAGAAGACGGAGCCGCAGGCGCGGCCGGGCGGCTCGGTGGAGCCCCAGGAAGGCGGTGCTGTACGCCGGAACGCCGAACGCAAGACCCTGTTCTCCGTCATCAGGAGGCCGCGGACGGTATGGACCGCGGCGGATACGGAAGGAAAGTCCCCCGATGAGAGGATGTTCCACCCCGAATCACCGGATCTACAATAGGGGCTTTTATGGTTTATGAGCGATTAAAGGTCGCAGCCTTGGAAGAACACGGGGTGTACGGATGACTGTCTATTCGTTGGGCGATATCGCGCCGGATCTTCCGCCGCAGGACGAATACTGGATCGCCCCGACCGCCAGCGTGATGGGCAATGTCGTGCTCAAGCAGAACGCCAGCGTCTGGTGGGGCGCGGTGGTGCGCGGCGACAACGATCCGATCACCATCGGTGAAAACAGCAACATCCAGGACGGCTCGGTGCTGCACACCGACGCGGGGATCCCGCTGACCATCGGCGCCAATGTCACGGTGGGCCACATGGTGATGCTGCACGGCTGCACGATCGGCGACGGCTCGCTGATCGGCATCGGCTCGATCATCCTCAACGGGGCGAAGATCGGGAAGAACTGCCTGATCGGCGCCGGCGCCCTGATCACCGAGGGCAAGGAGATCCCCGACAACTCGATGGTGGTCGGCGCGCCGGGCAAGATCATCCGCGAGGTCAGCGAGCACCAGGCGATGATCCTGCAGGCTTCGGCCCTGCACTATGTGCAGAACTGGAAGCGCTATCGCGCCGGCCTGAAGGCGCTTTGACAGAGGAAAAGCGCAGGAGCGCCGCCCGGAGGGGGGATGGGCGGCGCTCCTGTCAGACCCGCGCAAGGGGCTTGAGCGCGGGGCCTTCTCACGACGGCGGCGGGACTGTCGCCGGCGTGGAAGTCGGATGGACCGGGAAGGCGCTCTCCACGAAGCCGCCGGTCGATCTGATGGCCGGCATGATGGCGGCCGGCTCTTCCGATCGGATTAAGGTTGAGTTCGCGCAAAATCAGTAACGATGTTCTGCGGTTTTCCGGGGCGATGCGCGGGCGGAAACCCCGTCATCCAAGCCTGGACCCGCAGGGCTCGCCTTAAGGGCGAGCCGTCCTCGTATTTTCCGGATAGAACGAGGTCGGCCGGGGGCGTTTCGCCATCTCCACGGATCGCTCGAGCCTTTCAAAGGCCCGGCCTGCGGCAATATGACCGGTGGGCCGCCGGGGCTTTGAAAGGCCCGAGAAGCGGTCTGGCCATTTGTTGAGGGATTGGGCCGCGCCGGGCGTATTGTCCTGGCGAGAGCCAGGGAAACCGACATGAGCGAAGAGCTCGACCACTTGATCGAAGCGATGCGGCGCCAGCCGCAGGCCCGGCTGGACGGCCTGGAAGGGCGCGTCTGGGCGCGGATCGACGCCCTGCGGCAGCCCTCGGGCATGCTGCTGACGCCGCTGCGCGCGGCCGCGGTGGTGGCCGCCCTAGGGATCGGCATGATCGGCGGCAATCTGGCCACGGCCTCGACGACCAGCAAGCCGGTGGAGATCGCGGCCTTCTCGGTCGACGCTCACCTGGCGCCGTCGACCCTGCTGGACGGTCGGTGATGGCGATCTCGCGCGGCGCGGTGCTGACCGTGGTGCTGGCCCTGGCGGCCGGGATCGGCGGCGGCTGGCTCGGCTCGGGCCACCTGATCCCCAGACGTGAGGCGCCGTCGCTGCACGACGTCGTCCACAACGAACTGAAGCTGACCGCCGAGCAGGACCGCCGCATCGAGGCGCTGGAGCAGGACTTCGCCGTGCGCCGGCGCGCGCGGGAGGCCGAGCTTAGGGCCGCCAACGCCCAGCTGGCCGCCGCCATCCAGGCCCGACACGAGTACACGCCCGAGGTCGCCGCGGCGGTCGAACGCTTCCACGTGGCGATGGGGACCCTGCAGAAGGAGACCGTCGAGCACGTGCTGGCCATGCGCAAGGAGCTGACCCCGGCGCAGGCGGCCAAGTTCGATCGTCGCGTCAGCGAAGCGCTCACGCCCGAGACCCCGTGACCCGGCCCGCGGGGGACGACGACGATGGCGCGCTGGCCCGCAGGGCGGCGCGGGGCGACGACCTCGCCTTCAGCCTGCTCATGCGTCGTCACAAGGGCCGGCTGCACGCCTTCGCGCGACGGCATCTGGGCGACGCCGACGCGGCCCTGGACGTGGTGCAGGAAAGCTTTGTCGCCGCCTGGAAGGCGCTGGACCGCTACGATTCCGCGCGCCCGTTCTCGACCTGGCTGGCCGCCATCGCCCTGAACAAGTGCCGTGATCGCGGCCGCCGCCTGAAGGTGCGGCGGCTGATCCTCGGCGAGCGCTCGATCGACGCCCCGGGAACGCCGGACTACGCCGATCCGGCGGCGGGGCCCGAGACGCAGGCCCTGCGCGCCGAGCAGATGGCGCGGCTGGAGCGGGCGATCGCCCGGCTTCCCGACCAGTTGAAGGAGCCGCTGATCCTGACCAGCCTGGAGGGCCTGTCGCAGCAGGAGGCGGCCGATCTGCTGAAGGTCAGCGCCAAGGCCGTGGAGACCCGCGTCTACCGGGCCCGCCGGCGGCTGGCCGAATGGCTGGCCGAGGCCTGAAACATTTTCCCGGGCGGTTGAGGGAAGGGCGCGCGGGCCGCGTAGCATGGGGCAAGACCGCGTCGCGTCCGAAAGGGCGCTCCCCCGGCGCGCCGTACGAAGGACTGACATGCGTATCTCCCGCGGGGCCCTGGACCGCCGCCGTTTCCTGCGCTCCCTGGCGATCCTGGGCGGCGGCGCGGCGCTGGCCGACCTGTTGCCCGCCTGGGCGCTTCCTGCGCAGGCGGGCGAGCGCTCGCCCGCGGCGCTGAGCGGCGAGGACATTCATCTAAAGATCGGCCACGCGTCGATTTCGGTGGACGGCCGCGCCAGCCACGCGGTGACGATCAACGGAACCGTGCCCGGGCCGCTGATCCGGCTGAAGGAAGGCCAGACCGTCCGCCTGCATGTCAGCAACGGCCTGGAGGAGGAGACCTCGATCCACTGGCACGGCCTGCTGGTGCCGTTCGAGATGGACGGCGTGCCGGGCGTCAGCTTTCCGGGCGTCAAGCCTGGCGAGACCTTCGTCTACGAGTTCAAGGTCAAGCAGTCGGGCACCTTCTGGTACCACAGCCACTCGGGCCTGCAGGAGCAGGTCGGCCACTACGGCCCGATGATCATAGACCCAGCCGGCGAGGATCCGGTCGCTTTCGACCGCGAGCACGTCGTGGTGCTGTCGGACCACACCCGCGTCCATCCCCACCAGATCTTCCGCCGGCTCAAGCAGCAGAGCGGCGCCTTCAACTTCCAGCGCCAGACCATCGCCGGCCTGCTGAAGGGCAAGGACCAGACCCTGGCCGAGCGCCTGGAATGGGGCCGGATGCTGATGGATCCGACCGACATCTCCGACGTCACCGGCGCGGCCTACACCTTCCTGATCAACGGCCGGGGTCCGCAGGACAACTGGACGGGCCTGTTCACGCCCGGCGAGCGGGTGCGGCTGCGGTTCATCAACGCCGCCGCCCAGTCGGTGTTCAACGTCCGCATCCCGGGGCTGAAGCTGACCGTGGTCGCCGCCGACGGCCAGCACGTGCGGCCCGTCGAGGTCGACGAGTTCCAGATCGGCAACGCCGAGACCTACGACGTCATCGTCCGGCCGGTCGAGGACAAGGCCTTCACCATCGTCTCGGAGTCGGTCGACCGCTCGGGCCTGGGCCGCGCCACGCTGGCGCCCCGGCCGGGCATGACCGCCGAGGTCCCGCCCGTGCGGTCGCGGCCGCTGGCCAACATGCGCGACATGGGCATGGACATGAGCGGCATGGACCACGGCGGTATGGACATGTCGGGCATGGACCACGCGGCCATGGGCCACGCCATGCCCGCGGCGTCCGCTCCCGGCATGGCTCCGCCGCGCGCCCGGGGCGGCGACGTGATGGCCAAGGGCGACATGGGCGGCATGGACATGTCCATGCGCAATCCCCACAACGCCCCGCAGGTGCCGCTCGGTCCGGGCGTGCAGATGCTCTCGCCGATGTCGGTGGACCGCACGGCCGAGCCCGGCCAGGGGCTGGAGAGCGTGGGCCACCGGGTGCTGGTCTATCGCGACCTGGTGGCGCTGGAGCCCAATCCCGACCAGCGCGCGCCGGAACGGTCGCTGGAGATCCACCTGACCGGCAACATGGAACGCTTCATGTGGGGCTTCGACGGCCGCAAGTTCAGCGACAAGCCGCCGCCCTATGCGTTCCGGCACGGCGAGCGGGTGCGGGTCGTGCTGGTCAACGACACCATGATGGCCCACCCGATCCACCTGCACGGCCACTATTTCGAGCTGGCCTTCGGTCCCGCCGGGCACATGCCGCGCAAGCACACGGTGATCGTGCTGCCGGGCGGCCGGGTGGCTTTTGACTTTACCGCCGAGACCGGCGACTGGGCCTTCCACTGCCACATGCTCTACCACATGCACGCCGGGATGTTTCAGGTGTTCAGCGTGCGGGACGACCAGGGGGAGGGCGCGTGATGAAGGCCTCCCTGATCGCCCTGCTGCCGGTGCTCTGGGCCGGCCCGGCCCTGGCGCAGCACGACCACCACGCGTCGGCGCCGGCCGATCCGCACGCGGGTCACGACATGAGCGCGACGCCGGCGGCTCCCCAGGCCGCGCCCGATCCCCACGCCGGCCACGACATGGGCGCGATGGCGGCCGAACCGTCGCCTGAGCCGTCGACCGAGCCGCCGCCGCTGCCCGACCGCGAGACCGCCGCGCCGCCGCCGCCGAGCGACCACCTGGCCGACCGGGTCTTCGATCCCGCCGCCATGGAGCGGGCGCGCGCGGTGCTGCGCCAGGAGCACGGCGGGGCCCAGGCCTCGCAGGTGATGCTGAACCTCTTCGAACACCAGGCCCGCTCGGGCGGCGACGGCTATCACTGGGCCGGCGAGGCCTGGTTCGGCGGCGACATCGACCGGCTGGTCATCAAGTCGGAAGGGGAGGGCGACCGTCACGGCGTCGAAAGCGGCGAGGTGCAGGCGCTCTATTCGCGGGCGATGGGCCTCTATACCGACCTGCAGGTCGGCGTCCGTCAGGACTTCAAGCCCAAGTCGCGCACCTATGCCGCCGTCGGGTTCGAGACCCTGCTGCCGTACTGGATCGAGGCCGAGGGCGCGGTGTTCGTGTCCAGCAAGGGCGACGTCCTGGCGAGGGCCGAAGGCGCGATCGACTGGCGCCTGACCCAGCGCCTGATCCTGCAGCCGCGCGCCGAGCTCAACTTCGCCGCCCAGGATGTGGCCGAGACCGGCACGGGCTCGGGCCTGTCGGACGCCGAGCTTGGCCTTCGCCTGCGCTACGAGATCCGGCGCGAGTTCGCCCCCTATGTCGGCGTCACCTGGGGGCGGCGCTTCGGGCGCACCGCCGACTATGCCCGGGCCGCCGGGGAAGAGGTTTCCGACACCAGCCTGGTGCTGGGCCTGCGGGCCTGGTTCTAGCGCCCCACAGTCATTGGTTCACGGAGTAAGCTCATGAAAGTTCTCGCCATCGCGGGTGGCTTTGTCGCCCTGGCTCTTCTCGCCCAACCGGCCGCGGCCCAGGACGATCACGCCGGTCATGCGGGCCATGCCGCCCCCGCCGCCGCCCCTGCCGCCGCATCGGCGATCGAGGCCGTCGGCGTGGTGCGGGCCATCGACGCCAAGTCCGGCAAGGTCACCCTGGCGCACGAGGCGATCCCGGCCCGCAAGTGGCCGCCGATGACCATGGCCTTCAAGGTTTCCGACCCGGCCCTGCTGAAGGATCTCGCCGTCGGGACCAAGGTCCGCTTCACGCTGGACGGCCAGACGATCACCGGCCTGACCGCGCTCTAGGCCGCAGCGGCGGCGCAAGACGGGTCCCGTCCTCCTCGTGAGGGCGGGACCTTTTTGCGTCTAGGGCGCGGCGATCGGCGCCAGCCGGCCGAGCCAGGCGACCAGGGCGATGACCGCAAGGGCGGCGGCCGTCTCGGCCAGCAGGCTGCGGCGCAGCGCCGCGACCGCCGCCCGGGCGTCCTGGCGGTAAGCGAGGCGCCGCTCGAGGGCTGGCGTCAGACGAAAGCGGTTGGTCGCCGCCAGGGCCAGCATCAGTCCGAACAGCGCCAGCTTGGCCAGCAGCAGCTGTCCGTAGGTGGTGACGAACAGGGCGCCCAGGCCGCCCGGGCCGACCAGGAAGGCGCCGTTGACGAGCCCCGTGGCGATGAGCAGCGCCACCAGGACCGAGCCGCCGCCGGAAAATCCGGCCAGCGCCGAATGCAGCGCGCGCAGGCCCTGCGTGTCCTTCGGCGGGGCGAGGGTCAGGCCGAGAAAGAAGGCCAGGGCGCCGATCCAGGTCGCGGCGGCCCAAATATGCACGAGGTCGGCCGCCAGGTGGACCAGCCCCAGGGCGCCCTCGCTCGCCGCGCCGTGTCCCATCCAGGCCAGGCTCGCCGTGGCGGCCGCGCCAAGGAACGCCGCGCAGGCCCAGGGCGACCGAGCGGAACGGGCAAGGCCCAGCACCGCCAGCGCCGCGAGCCCGGCGACCACGCGCGCGAGGCTCGACGGACCCATGGCCATCTCGGTGACGACCGAGGCCAGCAGGGCGCGATCCAGCGCGGCGGCCGGCTCGCCGGCCACGACCGCGGTCTGGGCGAGAAGCCCCAGCAGGCTGGTCCCGGCCAGCACGATCGCGCACGCCGCCAGCAGCCGGCGGGGCCAGCCCAGCGCGCGGGCGCTGGCGGTTCCGGTCGCGGGCAGGGCCAAGAGCGCGAACAGACCCCCGCCCATCAGGACGAACGCCGAGACGTACTGCGTCCAGCGCAGGACGACGACCGTCGCTTCCATGGCCTACTTCACCGAAAAGGCGACGGCGCCGTCCATCCGGTGGCCGTCGGTGGTCGAGGCGGCGTGCCAGACGACCTTGTAGCCGCCGGGCGCGAGCCTGCCCTGGACGGCGGCGCTGATCGTCCTGCGGTCGGCGGCGACCTTGGTCTTCACCGGGACCCTGCGGCCGTCGGCCGCCACCACCTCGAAGGTCGAGAAGGCCGGGGCGAGTTTCTCGCTGAAGGTCAGGCTGATCGTTCCGGGCGAGGCGACCACGGCGCCGGCCGGCGGATCCGACGCCGTCAGCTTGGCGTGGGCGCTGGCCTCGGATCGGGCGAAGAGAGCCGTCGACAGGGCAAAGGTCAGCAGGAGAGCGCGGGGCGACATGGCGGGCCTCATTCAGGCGTCAGACGATGAGCCTGATACGCGCGCCCCGCCTCGTCCCCTCGCGTTCCGGTTCGACGCGGTGCAGGCCGTCTTCGCAAAGTCTCCATCGGCGCTGGTTGGGCGCGGCCGGCCGGTCTCGACCGCATGGCTGAGCCTCGATCGGTCGCGGCGTGGAGGCTGGCCGGGCTAGAGCATCTCGGCGAGCGCCAGCACCGCCGTCCACGTCCGCCCCGTGATCCGCGTGCCGAGGGTCTTCTCGACCAGGCTGGTGGTCAGCTTCGAGCCGCCGAGGCCGTCGGGATAGATCGCATAGATCTGGCGGCTTTCGGCCCGCGCCTGCTCGGTCCCGCGGATCGCCGCGCGCAGGGCGCCCATGGCCTTCTTGTCGGGGGTGTCCTTGCAGAACAGGGTCATCAGCCAGCCCGGATCGGCCGCCGCGAAGTCGGGGAACGGGTTGGCCGCGACCAGGGCCCGCCAGGCCTCGGCTGTGCGGACATAGACATCGGTGCGCAGGCCCAGGCGCGCCATCAGCTCGGTTTCGATCTGGGTCTGAAGTTCCGCGCCGGTGCGCTCGCCGCTCTCGAACACCAGGTCGCCGAGCTTGGGGCCCATGCGGATTTCGGTGTAGCCGAGATCGGTCAGCAGGCCGGTCAGCTCGTCGGCGGTGATCAGACGGCCGCCGGCGGCGTTGACGCCGCGCAGCAGGGCGATGTGGAGGGACATGGTCGGGCCTTTCGAACGAGGCGGCTGCTTAAGCCCTGGGCGGGCCGCCGTCGCGGGGAATTTGAGGCCGGCGCTTCGTACGCGAGGTCCGAAAGACGCTGATTGTAGATGCGTGACCGCCTCGCATTGTTGACGGGCCAAGCCTGTTTTAGGGACAGCTCTAACCTGTACCGACACCGTTACGCAGCCTCTTGCCCCCATCGCCCGACCGGGTCACTCTCTGTCTTAACAACGATAACATTGTGGGAGGGACGCCATGTCGGGCACGCGCTACGACTACGTCATCATCGGCGCCGGCTCGGCGGGTTGCGTGCTGGCCGCGCGGCTGAGCGAGGATCCGGCGGTGAAGGTGCTGCTGCTGGAGGCCGGGGGCAGGAACGGCTCGGTGCTGGTGCGCATGCCCGCCGGCGTGGGCGAGCTGATCAAGGCCAAGGGCGAGAGCAACTGGGGCTTCTGGACCGAGGCCGAGCCGCATCTCAACGATCGCAAGCTGTGGTGGCCGCGCGGCCGGGGCCTGGGCGGCAGCTCTGCGATCAACGGCATGATCTACATCCGCGGCCACGCGCGCGACTACGACCAGTGGCGGCAGATGGGCCTGTCGGGCTGGTCCTACGCCGAGGTGCTGCCCTACTTCAAACGCTCGGAGACCTTCCACGGCGGCGGCTGCGCCTATCACGGCGGCGACGGGCCGCTGCACGTCTCGGCCGGCGAGTCCGACAGCCCGTTCTACAAGGCGGTGATCGAGGCCGGCCGCCAGGCGGGCCATCCGGTGACCAAGGACTTCAACGGCTTCCAGCAGGAGGGCTTTGGCCCCTACGACCTGACCATCCGCGACGGCAAGCGCTGGAGCGCGGCGGCGGCCTACCTGGCCCAGGCCCTGTCGCGGCCCAACCTGACCTGCCTGACCGAGGCGCGCACCACCCGCATCGTCGTCGAGAACGGCAAGGCGGTCGGCGTCGAGTACGTGGTCGGCAAGGGGGCCGAGAAGGCGACAGCCTATGCCGACGCCGAGGTGCTGCTGAGCGCCGGAGCGGTGCAGTCGCCGCAGATCCTGCAACTGTCGGGGATCGGCGATCCGGATGCGCTGAAGGTCGCCGGGGTGACGCCCGTGCACGAGGCGCGCGGCGTCGGCCAGAACCTGCAGGATCACCTGGACGTCTGCTTGTCGTGGACGACCAAGGGGCTGAAGACCGCCTATTCGGCCAACAAGGGCCTGAACAAGCTGGGCGTCGGCTTGTCCTACCTGCTGATGGGCAAGGGCATCGGGCGGCAGAACTTCCTGGAGTCGGGCGCCTTCCTGCGCTCGAGGCCCGATCTCGACCGGCCCGACCTGCAGATCCACGCCGTGCTGGCGATCATGCAGGACCACGGCAAGGTGCTGGTCGAGAAGGACGGCTTTACGCTGCACGTCTGCCAGCTGCGGCCGGAAAGCCGGGGCTCGGTGGGGCTGCAGTCTTCGGATCCGTTCGCCGATCCGAAGATCCTGGCCAACTACCTGGCCGCCGAGGAGGATCGCCGGGCGATGCGCGAGGGCGTCCGGATCGGCCGTGACGTCGCCGCCCAGGCCGCGCTGGATCCCTATCGCGACAGCGAGTACGCGCCGGGCGCGGACGTCAGGAGCGACCAGGAGATCGACGCCTGGATCCGCGCCAAGGCCGAGACGATCTACCACCCGGTCGGCACCTGCCGGATGGGCGCGGCCGGCGATCCGCTGGCGGTGGTCGACGACCAGCTGCGCGTGCAGGGGCTTTCGGGCCTGCGGGTGATCGACGCCTCGGTGATGCCCACCCTGATCGGCGGCAACACCAACGCGCCGACCATCATGATCGCCGAGCGCGCCGCCGACCTGCTGCGCGGCAAGGCGACCCTGGCGCCGCAGGACGCGCCGGTATTCGACGGGGCGCCCGCAGCGGCGGCCTGAGGCCCCCTGTCCCGTAAAATCCCCGCGAAAGCGGGGACCCAGGCTTTCTCTGAAGCCGACGGCGCTCGACGATAGAACACCTGGGCCCCCGCTTTCGCGGGGGTTTTACGGATGTGGGGGGGGCATTCCGTTTCGGATAGATCCGTCACGAAAGCCCAATAGGCCTTATTTCGAAGTTTGATTGGGCGACGGGACCTGAACCCGCGCACAGTTCCAGTCGTCTTGCGAACAAGGATCCGCTTTATGAGCCAAAGTCCTCTCGGCCGCTCCGGCCTTTCGATCGCCCCGCTGGTGTTCGGGGGCAACGTCTTCGGCTGGACGGCGGACGAGGCGACCTCGTTTCGCCTGATCGACGCCTTTGTCGACGGCGGCTTCGACGCGATCGACACCGCCGACGTCTATTCGGCCTGGGTTCCGGGCCACGAGGGCGGCGAGTCCGAGGCGACCATCGGCCGCTGGCTGGCGGCTGGCGGCAAGCGCGAGCGTATCAAGATCCTGACCAAGGTGGCCAAGTGGCCCAAGCGCCCGGGCCTGTCGGCGGCCAACATCGTCGCGGCGCTGGAAGACTCGCTGCGCCGGCTGAACACCGATTATGTCGACCTCTACCAGTCGCACGAGGACGATGCGGCCACGCCGATCGACGAGACGCTGGAGGCCTTCGACCGGCTGGTGAAGGCCGGCAAGGTGCGGGCGATCGGCGCTTCGAACTTCACGCCCGAGCGCCTGGAGGCCTCGCTGAAGACCTCGGCCGACAAGGGCCTGGTGCGCTACGAGTCGATCCAGCCGAAGTTCAATCTCTACGACCGCGACGAGGTGGAAGGGGCGCTGGCGCAGCTGACGGCGCGGGAGGGGGTGGGGATCATTCCGTTCTACGGCCTGGCCGCCGGCTTCCTGACCGGCAAGTATCGCAGCGAGGCCGACCTGGAGGGCAAGGCGCGCGGGCGCACGGTGAAGGGCTATCTCAACGACAAGGGCCTGCGCATCCTGGCCGCCCTCGATGAGGCGGCCGAAGCGACCGGCGCCACCCAGGCCCAGGTGGCCCTGGCCTGGATCGTCGCCCACCCGGCCATCACCGCCCCGATCGCCAGCGCCACCAGCGTCGCGCAGCTGGAGGAACTGCTGGCCGGGGTGCGCCTGACCCTGCCGGCCGAGGTCATCGCGGCGCTGGACGCGGCCGGGCGGTAGTCCACGGCGGCGGCGCGCTCTAGGCTGGAGCGATGAACAGCCTGGAAGAGCGCGTGATCGCGATGGTGGCCGAGGATCGCGGGCTGCCCGTCTCGAAAATCACCCCTGACAAGCGTCTGCTCGACGACCTGGGGATGGATGGCGACGACGCGGTCGAGTTCTTCGAGGCTTTCGGCGAGCGGTTCGGCATGAACCTGACGCCGCTCGGGGAACACTGGGACAGGCACTTCGGTCCGGAAGGGATCAGCCCTCTCGCGTTCTTCCTGGTCGTCGGAGCGATCGTCGCTTTGTCTCTGGTCGTCGTTTCGATCATCGCGGGGCTGGTCTGGCTTGGCCTGACCAGCGGCGGGTTTCTGGCCCTGGTCGTAGGCCTTGGTCGATGGGGCGCGCGTCGGCGGGTTCCGCACCTGCCGGTCACCGTCGGCAACCTGATCGAGGCGGCCCAAACGGGCCGTTGGCCGCTGGCCTATGGCGACGAGCCGCAAGGTCGACAGGCGCAGCCCAGCGAGGTAATGCTAATTGAGAATAATTCTCAAATTTGGAGTCGCCGCCGATGACCGAGCGCAACGTCAACCAGATCTCCGACTGGAACGGCCGCACCGGCGAGCGCTGGGTGGCCAACCAGGCGCGGCTGGACCGCATGCTCAAGGACTATGGCCAGGCGGCGATCGCCGCCGCTGCTCCGGCCGCCGGCGAGCAGGTGCTGGACATCGGCTGCGGGGCCGGGGCGGGCAGCCTGGAGGTCGCCGCCCTGGTCGGGCCATCGGGCGCGGTGCTGGGCGTCGACGTCTCCGAGCCGCTGGTCGCCCGGGCGCGCGAACTGGCGGCCGAGGCGGCCAATGTGAAGTTCCAGGTGGCCGACGCCGGCCGCGCCCTGCTGCCGGTCGAGCAGTTCGACCTCTTGTTCTCGCGCTTTGGCGTGATGTTCTTCGACGAACCCGCAGCGGCGTTCTCTCACATGCGGCGGGCGCTGAAGCCGGGCGGGCGCCTGGCGTTCGTCTGCTGGCGCGGGGCGGGCGAGAACGACTGGGTGCGGCTGCCGATGAAGGCCATCGCGCCGATCGTGGGTCCGTCCGCGCCGCCGCCGCCCGAGGCGCCGGGGCCGTTCTCGTTCGGCGACCGGGCGCGGGTGGAACGGATCCTGGGCGAGGCCGGCTTCGTCGACATCGCCTTCACCGCCATCGACCACCCGATCACCTTCGGCGAGGGCGAGACCCGGCAGGCGGCGATCGCGGACGCGGTGGACCTGGCCTTCCAGGTCGGCCCGCTGACCCGGGCCCTGGCCGATCAGCCCGACGCGGTGCGAGCGCAGGCCATCCCGCTGGTGCGCGAGGCCTTCGCGGCCAAGGCGGTCGGCGAGGCGGTGGTGATCGAGGGCGCGGGCTGGGTGGTCACGGCCCGGAACGGCGCCGCGTAGGGGTCGGACGGAGGGGCGCTCCCGCCGCAGCGGCGCTCTCCCGAGCGCCCCTCCGTCCTTCCGGCGTCGTCTCCGGCAAGCCGACGCAAAACCTCCCGCCAGAGCACGGGAGGAAACTTGTATGGCGCCGCCTCAGGCGATCAGGCGATCAGGCGGCCGTCGAGGCTGGCCAGGCGCAGGCGCGGGGCCTCGGCGTTGGTGGGGGCCAGGGCCTGGATCCGGCGCACGCCCAGCTCGTAGGCCGGACGACCCATCAGGCGCTGCATCATGGCGATCGGCTGGTAGAGGCCAAGGAACCGGTCGGCTTCGCCGCTGGATCCGGTCATGGGGGCCAGCAGCACCTCCATGCCCACCGAGGCCACGCCGTGGGCGCGGATGTCGGCGGTGACGACCACCGGCTCGCCGCGACGACGGGCCACTTCCAGCGCCGACTTCACCTCCAGCCGGTGCGACAGCGCCCACATCGACAGCTGGTCCTCGCCGCGCAGGTCGCGGGCGTGCAGGTCGGTGACGAAGCCGCCGGCCAGGCGGAAGGGATAGCGCCCGTTCCCGCGCCCGAGGATGAACACCTGGGGCAGGAGGTCGAGGAAATCGCCCGGATCGACGCTGGCGCGCGCCGGCATCCGGCCGTCGCCAGCCCGGTTTCGCCAATAGTCTATCAACCGTTCCGTGCTTGGATGGAACATCGTCGTCCCCTTGCGGGTCCTTTCGCGGTCCATTTCGACCGCATGGGGCTTGCTAGGAGAACCGGGCCAGGGGCCCTGTCGTATCGTCTTGGCACAGAGTCGGGGCGTGACAGGGTCCATGGCGCGCTTCTTGCTGGAGAACCGGCCGGAAGACGTCGCTGTGTGAAGGGGAGACGCCATGACGGCGCCGAAACTGACCGTGTCCAAGCTGTGGGTCGCCATCGGGGCGGCCGTGGCCGGGCTCTTCGTGGGCGGTGTCGCCTACGCCCAATGCAACAGCGGCTGCACGCCCACGCCTCCGACCTGCTGCGCGCCTCCGCCCGCGCCCCCGCGCCCGCCCAAGCCGCCGAGCGGCTGCGACAATGGCTGCGGCGGCGGTGGCGGCCATTGGGGCGGCGGCGGCAAGACCAACGTCAATGTGAACGTCAACGTGAACGCCAATGCGAGCGCCAACGCCTCGGTGCGCGCCGGGTCGAACGCCTCGGCCGGCGCGACCGTCTATTACGGCGGCGGCGCCCATGGCGGCTACTATTCGGGCCCGCAGCCCACCGGCTACATCCAGGGCCTGAACGTCATCGGCGGCGAAGCCGCGCGCCGCACGGCCTATGAAGCCACCCGCACCCGCTTCAAGCGCGTCGTCGTCCGCGCCGTCTGCCTGGACGACAAGGACATCCCGCACCCGGCCTCGCAGGTCACCCCCGACCGTGAGATCGACGACCTCTATGACGGCGAGCTCTATCGCTGCATCGCCGGCAGCCGCATGCAGTACGTGGTCGGCGAGTATTCCGGCCTGATCGACGCCAGCACCGGCGGCCAGACCTATATCTGCGCCAAGAACGAGGCGCTGTATCACGCGCCCGGCGCGCGGGGCGGCGAAGGCGGGACCCTGGTCTGCCGTCCGCAGCGCCCAGCCCGCGACTGCAACGAGCGCTCGCTGCTGCGCCGCTACGGCGCCGGCGTGAAGATCCTGTCGATCCTGACCACCGAGACCTACACCGCCTATCGCGAGGAGACCGTGCGCGAGTCCAGCTCGAGCATGAGCCTCAGCCTCGACGGCGGCGTCGGCGGGGTCGTCTATTGATCGCCTAGAGCAGCGCTTTCCTAAAGCGAAGGTCCAGAAAAGAAGGCCTCCGTCCGAAAGGGCGGAGGCCTTTTTCGTGGCTGGTTCAGTTTCGGGGGGCGGCGGCGTCGCGCTCTGCCTGGAGCTGCGCCTTTACTTTGGGATCGAGCGACAGGTTCGACTCGATCTCGAGTTCGAAGGCCAGGAAGTCCAGCACGAGGGCCCGGCGCACGTTTCCTTCGTTCGACAGCAGCCAGGGGTTGCGCTTCACGAGCTTCCTGAGCAGCCAGCGCGGCAGTTTGATATCCATCCAGTCCTCCAGCCTCACGCATATCAATGTGCGGCGGAGCTGCGTCAGATCCGGTCGCCCGTCCCTTCGCCGTGAGGAGAAGGGACGAGAAGCGGTTACTTGCCCTCCGGCTTGACTTCGAAGGTCCAGCTCTTGTCGTCGGACAGGAATGTGCGGGCCGCCTTCTGGACGTCGGCGGCGGTGACGCGCTGCAGGCCGGCGATCACCGAGCGGGTGGCGTCGAGCAGGCGCGGGTCGGTCTGGGCGCCCGACAGCGCGCCCAGCCAGTACTCGTTGGTTTCGCGCGCCTTCTCCAGCTGGTCGATGCGCGGCAGCTTGGCGCGTTCCAGTTCGTCGGCGGTGACCGGCTTGTCGCGCAGGTCGGCGGCGATCTGGCGGACGCTGGCGACCACCTGGTCGATCTTCTCGGGCGGGACCTCGACCGACAGGCCGATATAGCCCCAGCCGGGGAAGGTGGCGTTGTGGGTGGCCGAGACCGAGGGCGAGTAGGTCGCGCCCTGTTTCTCGCGCAGTTCGTCGGTCAGGCGCAGCTGCATCACCGAGGCCAGGACCTGGGTGTTGCGCGAGCGCTGCAGGTCGGCGAACAGGTCGTCGGTCTTCCAGGCCATGAACAGCAGGCCCTGGTCGGCGCGGCCCTTGTGGTGGCGCACCACCGGAACCTTGGACGGGGCGGGGAAGGCGATCTTGGCCGCATCGGCCGGCGCCGCGCCGCCGGTGCGGACGGGCAGGGCGCCGAAGGTTTCGCCGACGGCGGCGATGGCCTTTTCCACCGTGGTGTCGCCCACGACGACGATCTCGATCTGGCCGGTCGACAGCGGACCGCCCACGGCGGCCTTCAGCTGGTCGATCGCGCCATCGGCGATCTCCTTGCGGTCAGGGAAGGCGAAGCGTTCGTCGCCGGGGTGCATCAGGGACGACAGGTCGCGGCCGACCACGCCGCTGCTGGTGCGCTCCAGCTGGTCGTGGATCGTGCCGTAATAGGTCTTCACGCGGTTGAAGGCCTCGGGCCGCCAGCCGGCGTCCGACGCATAGGCCGCCAGCACCTGCAGTTCGGTGGAGAGGTCCTCGGGCCGGGTGCGGCCCGACAGCACGAAGGCGTCGTCCTCGACGCCGAGGCCGGCGTTCCAGACCTTGCCGGTCAGCACCTGCTCCATGTCCTGGGCGGTGATCTGCTTGAGGCCGCCCTCGATCATCGACGAGGCCGACCACAGCGGGCTCTGGCCGGTCTTCGACAGGTCGAGCAGGCCGTTGCCGATGCGGGCCTTCACCAGGATCTGGTCGTCGCGGAACTTGGTCGGCTTGACGGTCAGGCGCACGCCGTTCTCGAAGCGCACGAAGACGGCGTCCAAATCGGTGACGTCCTTCTGCTCGACCACCTTGCCGGTCGGGCCGAACACCGCATAGGGCCAGGTGGTGGTCGCGGGCGCCGCCGGCGGCGTGACCGGCGTCTTGCCGGCTTCCTGGTAGGCGGCGGTGACCGCCGCCTCGCCGCCGTCGATGGCCGTGGGCGTCGGCAGCACGATCAGCGGACCCTGGCCGGCGAACAGCGACTTGACCGCGGCCGAGACGGTGTCGGCCTTTAGGTCCTTGGTGATGGCCTCGAAGGCCGCCAGGTTCTGCGACGGGCTGGTGACCACCTCGCGGTCACCCAGCGTGCCGACGATCTGGCCGGCCAGGGCGGGCGTGCGCTGGGTGGCCTCGCCGGCGGCGGCGGCCACGTAGGAGGCGCGCATGGCGGCGATCTCGCGGTCCAGCTCGTCCTGGCGCACGCCGAACTGCATCAGCCGGCGCTGTTCCTGGTCGAGCACCTGCAGGGCGGTCTTCCAGCCGCCCGGCTTCACCTGGGCGAACAGGCCGTTGATCTGGGAGGCGTGGTACTGGTCGTTGCGCAGGGCCCCGGCCGAGATGAACGGCGGCTCGGCGCTGCGGGTCAGGGCGCGCAGGCGGCGGTTCAGCACCGCCATGCCCAGCGACTGCAGCATATATTCACGGTCGGAGGCCTTGCTCTCGACGCGCAGGTCGGGCGACTGCACCCAGCCTAGCTGGACGGACTCGCCCGAGCCCGGCTCGACGATGACCTTGGCGGTCAGGCCGCGCTGGGCGATGGGGCCAAGGTCAGGGCGCTTGCCCGGCTCGCCCTGGCCCTTCCAGTCGCCGAAGCGGGCCTTGATCTTGGCCTCCATGGCGTCGACGTCGAAGTCGCCGACGGCCACGAACACCGCGTTCTCGGGGCGATACCAGGCCTGGTAGAAGTCGCGGATGCGCTGGGCCGGGGCGGTGGAGATCACCTCGGTCTGGCCGATCGGCAGGCGCGAGGGCGGGCGCTGGCCTTCCAGGTTGAAGGCGAAGCCCTGCTTGAAGACGCGATAGCCGGGGGTGTCGCGGGTGCGCTCCTCCGACAGCACCACGCCGCGCTCGCGGTCGACGGCGGCCGGATCGATGGTCAGCTCGCCGGCCGCCTCGCGCAGCAGCATCATGGCGTCGTCGACCGTGCCGTCGTCGGTCTTGGGCAGGTCGAGGGTGTAGGTGGTCTCGTCGAAGCTGGTCGAGGCGTTGGTGTCGGCCCCGAAGGCCAGGCCCCGGCGCTCGAGGATCTTGACCATCTCGCCTTCGGGCACGTTCTTCGACCCGTTGAAGGCCATGTGCTCGAGGAAGTGGGCCAGGCCCTGCTGGTCGTCGGCCTCCATCAGCGAGCCGGCGTCGAACCACAGGCGCAGCGCGCCCTGGCCGGGCGGAGTGGCGTTCTTGCGGATGGCGTAGCGCATGCCGTTGGGCAGCACGCCGAAGCGGACGGCCGGGTCGACGGCGACGTCCGAGACCTCGTGCGGCCACTGGCCAGGCTTGAGGTCGGAAAACTGGGGTCCCGAGGTCTTGGCCGGCGCCTGGGCCGGGGGCGCCTTGGGCGCGATCGGCGCGCCGGCGCCGGCGCTGGCCTGGGCGGCGTCTTTCTTGTCCGAGCCTGGCAGGACCGAGGAGAGGGTGGAGCAGGCGGTGAGCGCCAGGCCGGCGGAAACGACGAGCGCCAGGCGCGAGACAGAGATCATGGAGACCGTTCGGTTACCGGAAGTGTCGGAGCGGCAGCTTGACCGCCGGGCGTGGCGCAAGCAAGGCCGCCCGGCGCCGGATTTCGCCGCCTTCGTTTCCGAACCGAGACACGGCGCGCCGCGGCTGTGGGAAACTCCCTCGCCGGTCTTGCGAAAGCCGGCGCAGGCGCCCACTCCCTAAGGGCCGGGGACGCGGTCCCGGCGACGAGGGAGTGCGGACATGCGTCTTTGGCTTGCGGGCTTTGCTGCCCCCGTGGCGATCCTGGCGGCCCTGTCCGGCGCGCCGACGGCGGCCCTGGCGCGCCCACAGACCGCCCCCGCCGTCGCCCAGGCGCAGGACGCGGCTCTGCAGGCCCGCATCGACGCCGTCGTCGACCGCGCGATCGCCGACCAGCGGCTGGTGGGTGCGGTGGTGCTGGTCGCCCGCGACGGCAAGCTCGTCTATCACCGCGCCGCCGGCCTGGCCGACCGCGAGGCCAAGGCGCCCATGCGCGAGAACACCGTCTTCCGCCTGGCCTCGGTGACCAAGCCCTTCGTCAGCGTGGCGATCATGCGCCTGGCCGAAGAGGGCAAGCTGTCGCTGGCCGACCCGGTGACCAAGTGGCTGCCCGACTTCAAGCCGGCCCTGGCCGACGGCTCGACGCCCGAAATCACCCTGGGTCAGCTGCTCAGCCACACCGCCGGCCTGACCTATGGCCTCGCCGAAAAGGCCGACCACCCCTACCACCAGCTGGGCGTCTCGGACGGCCTCGACATCTCGGGCCTGACGCTGGACGAGGACGTCGCCCGCATCGGCAAGGGGCCGCTGGCCTTCGCGCCGGGCTCGGCCTGGCGCTACTCGCTGGCCATCGACGTGCTGGGCCTGGTGGCGGAAAAGGCCGACGGCCACCCGCTGCCGCAGGTGGTGGCGCGCACCGTCACCGGTCCCCTGGGGCTGAAGGACGCCGGGTTCCAGGCGACCGACCCGGCCCGCCTGGCCACGCCCTACGCCAACGCCAGCCCGGCCCCGACCAGGATCACCGACAACCAGGACGTCTCTCTGGGCGCCACCGCCGTGCGCATGGCCCCAAGCCGCGCCGTCGATCCGACCGCCTTCCCCTCGGGCGGCGCGGGCATGGTCGGCACGGCCGGCGACGTGCTGGCCCTGCTGGAAGCGGTGCGCACCGGCGGCGGTCCGATCCTGTCGGCGGCCAGCGTCCAGGCGATGACCGCCGATCAGGCCGGGATCAAGGCCGCCACCCAAGGCCCCGGCTGGGGCTTCGGCTACGGCTGGGCCGTGCTCGACGATCCGGCGATCGCCAAGACTCCGCAAGGCGCGGGGACCCTGGCCTGGGGCGGGGTCTACGGCCACAACTGGTTCGTCGACCCGAAGGCGAAGCTCACCGTCGTGCTGCTGACCAACACCGCCTTCGAAGGCATGAACGGCCAGGTGACCCGCGAACTGCGCGACGCGGTGTACGGGCGGTAGCGGCGCCAAGATGCTCCCCCTGAAGGGGGAGCTGTCGGCGAAGCCGACTGAGGGGGAAGGTGTTGCGGCGGGTCAGAAGCCGCTTCCCCCTCCGGCCCTTCGGGCCACCTCCCCC
>CBINOL010000076.1:0-23006 GCA_966252285.1 uncultured Caulobacter sp. | reverse complement strand
ACTGCCCCCTCCGTCGGCTTCGCCGACACCTCCCCCTTCAGGGGGAGGATCTTTCCTAGTACTTCAGCCCCACCGCGACACTGGCGCCGTCGGCGCCGACGTCCACGGCCGAGTCCTCGAACTTCGGCGGGCCGAACCTGGCCTTGGGATCGCGCGACAGGCCAACGCCGTCGGCGGGCAGGCCAAGGGCGGTCTTCTTCATCACCCCGTCGCCGTCCTGGTCGTGGAAGGCCAGGAACGACCAGCGGCCGGCCGGCAGGCTGGCGAACTTGGCGGTCACCCCGCCCGAGGCGGCCGGGACCTTCACGTTGTAGGGGCAGGTCTTCAGGAAGGTGGCCTTGTCGCAGGCCGACACCACGACCTGGCCCTTGGTGTTCTGGAGCCCCGAAACCTTGACCTCCACGGAGGCTGCGTACGCAGCCCCCGTGACGGCCAGCGCGGCGACGAGGACGAGGATGCTCGGTCTCATGCGCGTCGCTCCCGCTATTCGGCCGCGGCCGGCGCGGAGCCGCCGTGGCGCTGTTTCAGGGCCTCGGCCCGCACCCGCTCGCCGTCGACCAGCGGCACGGTCTTGAGCAGGAAGTCCTTGGCCTCCTTCGGATCGGCGCGGTCGGGCGAGGGGATCACCATCGCCCGCTTGCCCTGCACGTCGCGCTCCATGGCGTCGACGTCCAGCGCCCAGCCCTTCTCGATCAGCTCGCGGCGCTTGTTGCGCCAGGCCACCATGATGCCGTCCGACTTCACGCTGACTTCCTCGTGCAGGTAGACGGGCAGCAGTTCGGGGCAGACCTTCTCCATGATCACGCGGTCCTGCTCGAAAATGCGCAGGGTGCGGCGGCGGCTGTCGCCGTCCCAGATCTTCTGGGTCAGGAAGTTGCGGGCCATGATCCAGCGGGTAATCGTGGTGGTCTCGTCGATCGGCGTGTTGACGTCGAAGATCACCGTCGACCAGGTCGGCGTCGGGCGGATCTGGATGCGCACGTGGGCGCCCGAGACGTGGAAGCCGTTGCGCACCGTGACCATGCTGCGCTTGGCCTTACGGAAGAACTTCCACATGCCCTTGTACTCGGGCGGCACGAACTTCAGCTCGGCATAGGCCGACCACTCGTCCTGCTCGAGCGTGAACTCGTGGACCTGCGGAGCCTCCTTGTCGCCGAAGCTCGGGTGGACGAAGGCGGCGTGCGAGGGGTCGATGCCGTTTTCGGTGATGCGGGCGTAGTTGGCCTTCCACTCGTAGGTGCCGCGGATGCAGCGCCAGGCCGGATCCTCGAACTCGGGGAAGGGCGGCAGGGGCGGGCGCTCGGCCTCGGGCAGGTCGCCCATGAACACCCAGATCATCCCGTACTTTTCCAGCACCGGATAGGCGTCGACCTTGGCGCGCGGCGGGATCTTCACGCCGGGCTCCTGCGACGGGATCTTCACGCACTTGCCGCCGCCGTTGAAGCGCCAGCCGTGATAGGGGCACTCGATGGCGTCGTCGACGACCATGCCGCTGCCCAGCGACGCGCCGCGGTGGATGCAGACGTCCGACAGGCAGCTGACCTTGCCCTTGGAGTCGCGGAACACCACGAACTCCAGGCCCAGCATCTTCACCCGCTTATGGCCGCCATTGGGAATTTCGTCGCTGTACTCGGCGACGTACCACTGGTTCTTGATCATGGCGCCTTCTCCGGCTGCGGGGCGGCGGGGGCCGCCAGACCGCGAAGAATGAGATTGGGTATCTTGGTGTCGTCCCAGTCGTCGAGATCGACGCCGTCGCGCAGGACGACCAGCTTCTGCGAGGGCACGATCCAGAGCCTCCGCTTGCCCCAGCCGTCGAGGAAGATGGCGTCCTCGGCGGCGATCGGCTCGGCCGAAACGCTGGCCTTGTCGGGACGCTCGGGCGAGTAGATGCGGTTCTTAACGAACGGACGGCCGCGCCAGATCTGGAAGCCGTAGCCCGGATTGGCCTTGCCCGGCGCGCTCATGGCCGCGACGTAGTCTGCGGTCAGAACCTGCTTGCCCTCGAATGATCCGCCATTGGCCAGCATGATCCCGATGCGCATCCAGTCCTGGACCTGCGAGATCATGCAGCAGTCGCCGTGCGCCAGGCCGCCTTCCTTGGCCAGCCACAGCGAGCCGTCGTGCATGCCCAGCGGCTGGAACAGCTTTTCCGACATGTAGTCGGCGAAGGTCTTGCCGGTGGCCCGCTCGACGATGACGCTTAGCGCCACGGGGTCGGGGTTGTGGTGGCCGAACACCGTGCCCGGCGCGTGGACCGCCTTGAGGGCCAGGTTGTCCTTGGCCAGGTCCGGCGACAGGAAGGTGCGGATGGTGCTGGACCAGGGGGCGTAGGAATAGTCCGGCGGCTCCAGGCCCGACGACATCTGCAGGAGGTCGCGGATGGTGATCTTCGAGCGCTCGTCGTTCTTCCACTCGGTGATGAAATCGGCGGCCGGCTGGTCGACCGACTTGATCTTGCCGTCGGCGATGGCCGCGCCGATCAGCATGCCGGTCATGGTCTTGGTGAAGGAGTGGGCCTTCATCACGGTGGTCGGGCCGACGCCGTTCCAGTAGCGCTCGTAGACGATGGCCCCGTCCTTGACGACGATCAGGGCGTCGGATTTGCGCGCGCCGGCGTAGTCGGCGGCGGCCTCCAGCGCGGCGGGATCGATCCCGGCCGCTTCCGGCGTCGTCTTGGGCAGGGGCGCGGCGGGGGCGCCCTTCACCACGGCGACCGGCTTGTACCAGTCGATCGGCGGCTCGAGCGGATTGACGGTGAGGGCGCGGAAATAGCGGCTCCAGTAGAGGGGCGCGGTCGCATAGGTCGCCGCGCCCGCCAGGACGACGGCGCCGAGACCGATCAGCAGGATCTTGCGCTTCTTCACCTTCAGGCCGCCTTGGCTTCGACGCCAACCTTGGCTTCGATGATCGAGGTCACGCCGAACGGGATGTCGAGCTTGACGCTGGCGACCAGCTCGCCGCTGTCCAGCGCGATCTTGGCCAGCTGGCCCGAGAAGAAGTCGCCGGCCCAGAAGTGGGCGCCGTCGTCGGTCACGCGCAGGAACGACCAGCCGCGGCCTTCCGGCACGGCGTAGGTGCGCAGCACCGAACCGTCCTGGGCCACGCGACGCACTTCGTTGCCGCAGCTGACCAGCACGTCGTCGTTCGGCGTGGCGGCGATCCCGAACACCATGCCCGGCGGATCGGTGCGCACATAGAGCGGCGACAGCTGGGCGTCGGTGTCGATGTCGTAGCGATAGACGGTGTGGCCGGTCTCGGAGACATAGGCCACGGTCTTGCCGTCCGACAGCACGGTAAGGTGGGTGACGCCCAGGAAGCCCATGACGCCGCCATGATACTCGGGGCGATAGAAGCGCGTCACGCGGCCGTCGGCGTCGAAGCGCACCAGGCGACCCTCGCCGGTGAAGGGCGGGGCCAGGCCCGACAGGTGCTCGCCGGCCAGGGCGCCGCCATCGGGCAGGAACACCATCGAGCCGAGGCCGCGACCAGGCAGGAGGGAAGCCTGGCCCGGCACGCGAAGCCCTTCGGCGTCGATGCGGGTGACGTTGCGGGCGAAGGGGTCGAGGGCGTTGAGCTCGCCGGTGCGGGGATTCACCGCCAGGCCCGAAACCATGCCGAAATCGCCCGTATGCAAGGCCGCCTTGATCTGCAGATCGGGGCCCAGGAGGAGGATCCTGGACAGCCCGAGCTTCAGCTTGTCGTCGGTGACCATGGTCGCGGCTACCCAGAGGTCGCCCGCCTGGGGTTTGACGGGGAGAGAAAGGGGATCGCCGAACATCAAGGTCTCCGCTTGCGGTCAGGCCCGCGCTCGGCGGGATGCTCGGAGACTTTCAAAAGGTGACCGATCGGTCAATTTTCTAGTCGGCGTTATCCGCCTGACGAGTAGTGACGGCCTCGACGCCAGTCTGGTAGCGGCCCATCACGTGGTCCAGCATGCCCACGACACGCTCCCACGCCAAGTCGTCATGCAGGTCGAAACCGAAGAAATTCGGCTCGAACTTGGCCCGCATGCCCACATAGGACACGGCCGACAGCATGGTCATGGCGATGGCCAGCAGTTCCTTGTCCTCGCTGCGCTGGCCGATGAACAGGCGCTCGTACTCTTCCCAGATGCGGATGCGCACGGCGGTGACGGCGTCGCGCAGTTCCGGCGGGCCCGCGAACTCGCCGGCCATGATCGTGGCGACGGCCGGGTGGGCGCGGAGCGAGGAGGCGTAGGTGCGCACCAGCATCCGCAGGCGCTCCATCGGCGGGCGCTGGTGGAAGGTCTCCAGCGGCTCGTCCAGCATGTCGGAAAGGCGCGGCCAGATGCCGGTGCGGCGCACCCAGGCGTCGGCGACGCCGCCCAGGCCGCCGAAATAGTCATATATTTGTTTCTTGCCGACGCCGGCTTCCTTGATTAGGGCGTTCACACCCGCGTCGTGGACGCTTCCGCGCTCCATAAGACGCCCGAACGCCTCTACGATCGCTGCTTCGGTGGCGATCCGGCGCGATTGCCGAGGCTTGGTTGCGGGCGCTACGTCTGTCAGCATGGCGGGACTTTCCTGAACTCCTATCCGATGGACGGACAAACGCTTTATCGCAAGACCTGTATTGGTCCGGCTCCATCATCTTGACCGTCGGGGAACAGTCGCGGGGAACGCGGCGGGGTGTGGTCAAGATTTGAAGAGGGGAGTCATGACCAAGTCGGCAATGAGTATCTATGGCGCGAGCGCGAGCGCTCTTACGCTTCTGATTTGTTCGGGGCAAGCCCTCGCGCAAACGACGACTTCTGAAGATATGACGGTGATTGGGGAAATCACCGTAACGGCGCGGAACAAGTCTGAATCTCTGCAGGACGTTCCGATCACGATCAACGCCGTGTCGGCCGAGACGATCGAGCGTCGCAATATTTCCGACATCAGCCGTGTGGCTCAATCGACCGCCGGCCTGACTTTTGACCAGGGCCTGACGCCCAGCGACACGCGCCCGGCGATCCGCGGCGTGCAAGCCGTGCGCGGCCGTCCGAACGTGGCCATCCTGGTGGATGGGGTCGACACGTCGTCGGAAGCCTTCGCCACCGCCGGCGGCGGCGCCCTGGCGTCCTTGCGCTTCGTCGACGCCGAGCGCATCGAGATCGTGAAGGGCCCGCAGAGCGTGCTCTACGGCCGTTCGGCCTTCTCGGGCGCGATCAACTACATCTCCAAGCGTCCGAACCTCAGCGAATTCGAGGGCAAGCTCAGCCTGGAGGCCGGCGACTTCGGCCTGAAGGAGGGCAAGGTCTCGGTTTCGGTGCCGCTGGTGCAGGACAAGCTGGCGATCAACCTGAACGCCGGGGCCTGGGAAAACGACGGCCAGTACCTCAACAGCGTCAGCGGCAAGCGCGTCGGCGGCGGTGAAGCCAAGGGCGCGGCTTTCAGCGTGCTGATGAAGCCGACCGAGAAGCTGAGCGTCTTCGCCCGCGTGCAGAGCTCGCACGAAGAATACGACCAGATGGCCCGCGCCTACATCACGGCGGTGAACCCGCTGACGGGCACGGCCAACACCGCCAATCTCGGCGTGGCGGTCACCGATCCCAGCAACAATCGCCCCGGCTTCACGGTCAAGGGCGACCTCAGCGACGCCGCGGTGGTCAAGAGCCAGACCGTCGCCTATTCGCTGGATCCGCGCACGGGCAAGGACTTCAAGGGCACGGTCACCGATGCGACCCGCGCCTCGTTCGAGGTCAACTATGAAAGCGACTGGGGCACGTTCACCTCGCTGACCGGCATCACCCGCGGCGAGACCACCCAGGTCCAGGACTTCGACAACTCCAACAACAGCCTCAGCGGCAACGTGCTTCCGCTCTATGCGGGCATGGCGCCGTTCTACGGCTCGCTCTACCAGTACCTGGGCTTCCTGCGCGCCTACGGCCTGAACTACTCGACCGTGGCGCCGACCGGCGGCCTTCCGGCCATCGGCTTCTCGGTGATGCTGGACGACGACTTCGACACCAAGCAGCAGAGCCAGACCCTGCGCTGGAGCAAGGACTTCGGCAAGCTGCGCACCTCGCTGGAAGGCCTGTACTTCCACGAGAACGCCAGCCAGATCAACAAGGACCAGTTCTGGATGCGCGAGGGTTCCGACCCGCGCCTGACCATCCTGACGGCGCTCTTCATGGGCGGCGGCGCCACGGCGAGCGGGGCCTTCCAGGCGCCGACCACGACCGCGAAGGCCACGGCGGACTATCCGCTGAAGATCTCGCGCGAGACGGACTCGCTGTCCTGGGCCGGCAGCGTCGAGTACGACGTCACCGACGCCCTGACCCTGCGCTTCGACGGTCGCTACATCGAGGAACGCGTCGCCTATCGCGGCAGCCCGTACCAGCCGATGTACTACCGCCTGTTCGGCGTGCAGCTGGTCTGCCTGCAGCAACTGGGCTGCGCCGCCGGTCCGGCCGGCACCGCCGCCGCGCGGGCCGCCCAGCTGGCCAAGACCACCCAGATCGACAAGAAGACCGTCCGCGCGGACGCCTTCACGCCGAACTTCGTGGCCAACTACAAGATCACCTCGCGCAACTCGGTCTATGCGTCGTACGGCGAAGGCTTCAAGCCGGGCGGCGTCGACACCACCGGCACCAGCGGCAGCGTCGACTCCACCTTCAAGCCGGAGAAGCTGCAGAGCTTCGAAATCGGCTCGAAGAACGTCTTCCTGGACGGCGACCTGGTCCTGAACGGGGCGATCTTCTTCAACCGCTACAAGAACCAGCAGATCGGCACCACCAAGGTGCTCGGCGGCACCTCGGTGCCGTCGGTCGAGAACGCCGGTGAAAGCGAAAGCAAGGGCATCGACCTGACCAGCGACTGGCGGGCCACGCACTGGCTGACGCTGAGCGGCAACTACACCTACACCGACGCCGAGTTCACCGACTACAAGGTCCCGACCCCCGGCTACTTCGACCGGATCGAGTCCACCAACGGCGACTACACCGGCAAGGCCGTTCCGCTGACGCCCAAGCACAGCTTCAACATCTCGGCCCTGGTCACCGGCGAGCTGCCGAAGATGTCGAACTGGTCGTGGACCGCCGAACTGTCGGGCCGCTACCAGTCCAAGCGCTACATGACCCAGAACAACCTGACCTGGCTGCCGAGCTACTTCGTCTCGGATCTGCGGGCCGGGATCACCGACGGGTCGTGGGGCGTCGACGTGGCCGTCACCAACCTGTTCGACGACGACACCCCGAAGAACGCCATCGCGGCGACCGACTTCGGCTTCTTCGATCTGAACAACAATACCCCGCCGCGCTCCTACGTGGTTTCTCTGCCCGAGAAGCGCGCCGCCTCGATCCGCATCAGCAAGACCTTCTGATCTTCCTGATCGCGTGACTTTCAAGGCCCGGCGCCCCTGCGCGCCGGGCCTTTTCCTTGCCCCCAAGTTTCTTTCTGGAGTTCCCGATGGCAGCGCCCAAGAACCCCGAGCGGTTCGGCATTCTGGCGATCGAGCCTGGCGTGCGCGCCGGCCACATGTGGACCGCGCTCTACGCCGCCTTCGTCAACATCGGCCTGGCCACGACCGTGGCGGTGATGACGCCCTATGTGCTCAGCGCCAATCTGGGCGTGCCGCTGGATCGCCAGGGCTCGGTCCTGGGGATCCTCAACCTCGTCAACGAGGTGGCGCTGCTGTTCGTGTTCGGCCTGGCCGGCGCGCTGGCCGACCGGGTGGGCCGCCGCGCGGTCTACGCCATCGGCTTCCTGGCCACGGCCGCCGGCTACCTGCTGTTCCCGCTGGCCACCAGCATCTGGGACCTGTCGCTCTACAAGGTGGTCTACGCCATCGGCATCGGGGCCACGACCGGCATGCTGTCGACCATCCTGGCCGACTATGTGAAGGCCCGCGACCGGGGCAAGATCGTCGCGCTGTCGGGCATCCTCAACGGCCTGGGCGTGGTGGTGCTGGCGCTGGCCATCGGCAAGCTGCCCGCCGTGTTCGTCGGCCAGGGCATGGACGAGAAGACTGCCGGCCAGGCCGCGCTGGCCATCGCCGCGGCCCTGTGCCTGGTCTCGGCCGCCGTCATGTGGCTGGGTCTCAAGCCCGGCGTGGCGACGCGCTCGGTGGAGCGGGTCAAGCTCTCGACCCAGCTGGGCGTCGGCGTCGCCGCGGCCAAGTCCAATCCGCGCATCGTGCTGGCCTATGCCTCGGCCTTCGTGGCCCGGGGCGACCTGGCCATCGTCGGCGCCTACGCCATCGCCTGGGGCAAGAAGGCGGCGCTGGAGGACGGCGCCAGCCTGGCCGACGCCCTCGACCAGGGCCGCATCCCGTTCATCGTCGCCCAGTCGGCGGCGCTGCTGTGGCCGGTGGTCATCGCCTTGATGATCGACAAGGCCCACCGCCTGACGGCCCTGGCCGCCTGCATGCTGCTGGGCGCGGTCGGCTATCTGGCGACGATGTTCATCGACGACCCGCTGAGCAAGGCGGCCATGCCGCTGTTCGTGCTGCTGGGCGTGGGCCAGATCAGCGCCTTCATCGGCTCCCAGGCCCTGATCGGCAAGGAAGCGCCGGAGGAGGGCCGGGGCGCCGTCATCGGCTTCTTCAACCTGTGCGGCGCGTTCGGCATCTTGGTGCTGGGCACCCTGGGCGGCGTGCTGTTCGACGTGATCAGCCCGGCCTCGCCGTTCGTGCTGGTCGGCATCCTCAACGCCGCGGTCGGCCTGGGCTGCATCTATCTGCGGCTCAAGGAAGCCAGGTCGCCGGTGGGGCAGGAGGCCTGAACCCACGCCGATCTCCCCCGCGAAGGCGGGGGTCCAAGCCGAGCTTGCAGCATTGCTGCGCCAGGAAGCTGGCCTCAGCTTGGATCCCCGCCTTCGCGGGGATGCTCGGAATTATTGCTCACGAGGCCTTCTTGGTCTTGGCGGTGCTCTTGGCCGCAGCCTTTTTCGCCGACGCCTTGGCGGCCGGGGCCTTGCCGCCCAGGCTCTTGCGCAGGGCCTCCATCAGGTCGACGACGTTGGTGTCCTCGGGCGGGGCGGCCGTGACCTTGGCCTTGCCGCCCTTTTCCTTGCGCTTGATCAGGTCGCGCAGGGCGTCCTCGTAGCGGTCCCTGAAGGCCTTGGGTTCGAAGGGGCCGTCCTGCTGCTCGATGATCTTGCGGGCGATGGCGATCATCGACGCATCGGCCTTCTTGGCCGGGATGTCGTCGAACAGATTGGCCGGGTCGCGCACCTCGTCGAACGACCGCAGCGAATAGGCCACCAGCCCCTTGCCGCGCGGCTCGATGGCCAGCAGCCGCTCACGGGTGTGCATGACGACGCGACCCAGGGCGATGCGCCCCGCGCCGGCCATAGCGTCGCGGATCACGCTGTAGGCCTCGACCGCCAGCTTGCCGTCGGGGACCAGGAAGTACGGGTTGTCCCAATACAGGCGGTCGATGTCGGCGACGTCGACGAAGCGCTCGATATCGATGGTGCGGGTGCTTTCCAGCCGCACGCTGTCGATCTCTTCGGGCGTGACGATGACGTAGCGGTCCTTCTCGACCTCGTAGCCCTTTACGAGATCCGACCGCTCGACGGGCCCGAGGTCCGGGTCGGTCGCCACCATCCTGATGCGGTTGTGGGTCTTGGGGTGCAGCAGGTTGAAGCGCACCTCGCCGCCGGGGTTGGTGGCGGTGTAGAGCGCTACCGGGCAGGTGACGAGCGAGAGCCGCAGATGGCCCTGCCATGTGGGACGCGGGGCCATCTGCGTATTGCTCCTACTTCTTGGCGCCGACCAGCGCCTTCTTCACCGTGGTCACCGCCGGCTCGTCCGGCGTCTCGGTGTTGGCGGCCATGACCGTCGGATCGCCCTTCAGCGCGGCCACGAAATCGTCGCGCCAGGCAGTGACGTCCTGGCGGGTGACGTTGTCCATCAGGTCTTCCCAGCGGCGCTTGCGCTCGGTCTCGTCCATGGCGAGCGCCTGGGCCAGCGCGTCCGAGATCTCCTCGGGGCTGTTGGGGTTGATGATCAGCGCCTCTTTCATCTGCCGCGCAGCGCCGGCGAAGCGCGACAGGATCAACACGCCCGGATCCTCCGGGTTCTGCGAGGCCACGTACTCCTTGGCCACCAGGTTCATGCCGTCGCGCAGGGGCGTGACCAGCGCCGCCTTGGCCGCGCGATAGACCCCGGCCAGCTCGTCGCGCCGATAGGAGCGGTTGAGGTAGCGGATCGGCGTGAAGTCCATATCGGCATAGGCGCCGTTGATGCGGCCGATCAGGCCGTCCAGGCGGCTGCGGATGTCCTGGTAGGCCTCGACCTCGTCGCGCGACAGCGGGGCGATCTGCAGCAGCATCACCTCGCGCCGGGCGTCCTCGTGGTCGTGCAGGAACCGCTCGAAGCCGAGCAGGCGCTCTTCCAGGCCCTTGGAATAGTCGAGGCGGTCGACGCCCACGACCATCTTGCGGAACACGCTGTGGGCCGCCATCCGGTCATAGACCCGCATGGCCCGCGGGCTGCGGGTGATGCGGGCGAAATCGTCGGCGTCGATGCCGATCGGGAAGGCCCCGGCCTCGGTGATCTGGCCGAAGGCGCGCAGGCGGCCGTCCTCGGTTTTCTCGCCGCCGACCTCGTTGAACACGTAGCCCTCGAAGGCCTGCAGGCTCTCTTCCGTCTGGAAGCCGACGACGTCGTAATGGAACAGCGCCTCCACCAGCGGCCGGTGGCGGGGCAGGGTGACCACCAACTGGTGGGCCGGCCACGGGATGTGCAGGAAGAAGCCGATGCGGTTGGTCACGCCCAACCGCCGCAGCTCCCGCGCCATCGGGATCAGGTGGTAGTCGTGTACCCAGATGATGTCGTCCGGCTCGATCAGCGGGCGCAGGGTCTCGGCGAAGCGCTTATTGACCCGGTCATAGCCCTCGCCGAACGAGCGGTCGTAGGCCGTCAGGTCGACGCGATAGTGGAACAGCGGCCACAGCGTCTTGTTGGCGTAGCCGTTGTAGTACTCCTGGTAGTCGCCTTCCTCGAGGTCGACCGTGGCCACGGTCACGCCTTCGACGCGCTGCATGTTCAGCTGGCCGGTGAATTCGGGCGTGGTCTTGCCGCTCCAGCCGAACCAGATGCCGGAATATTCGCGCAGGGCCGCGGCCAGGGCCATGGCCAGACCCCCGACGCTTTCCTCGCCCTTGCCGGACGGCGGATTGACGCGGTTCGAAACGACGATCAGGCGGCTCATCGGACCACCTCGCTATGGGCGGCCGACTTGGCGGCGGCGTCCAGCCAGGCGTGGACCGCCTCGGGGCCGTCGAGGCGATAGCTCGCCGCGCTCGGGCGTTCGGGGCCGACCAGCACGCCGTAGCCGCCCAGGCGGCGGGCGGCCTCGAAGCCGTCCTCGTCGGTCAGGTCATCGCCGATGAAGATCGGCAGGGCGCCGTCGAAGGCCGGCTCGCGCAGCAGGGCGGCTACCGACGAGCCCTTGTCCTGGCCGGGCGTGCGCAGCTCGGCGACCATGTCGCCCAGTTGCAGGACGAGGCCTGTCTGGCGCTTGAGGCGCTCGGCGGCCTCGATCACCGCGTCGGCGGCCGACGGTGTGTTGCGATAGTGCAGGCCGACGCTGAGGTGCTTGTCCTCGAAGATCAGGCCTCGATCGCAGCGAGCCAGATCGGCCAGCACGTCGCGCGCTTCGGCCAAGCCCTCGTGCGGCTGGGCGCGGAACACGCCCTCGGGGGTGCGGCGCTCCAGGCCGTGGACGCCGGCCATATAGGCCAGCGCGCCGTCGCCCAGGATGCGGGAAAGGTCGTCCAGCGAGCGGCCGCTGATCACGGCCACGCGGTCGTCGAAGGCTTCGCGCAGGCGCGCGATCAGCGCCGCGCGCGCGGCGTCCGGGCCGACGTCGTCGGGACGCGGCATGATGGGCGCAAGGGTTCCGTCGAGGTCGAGGAACAACGCCGAATTGGCAGGAATACTGGTGGGCGGCGGCGGAAGATCCGACGACGCAAGCCGAGCGGCAGACCCGTACGTGGTCATGCAGTTAGGCCCCTTTCACTATGGAACTCAGCCGCCAAGAACGCCCCGGGGCTGGGTTCGATCCCCCCGACATGGCGGTCGGGGGGTCACGTTTGACTGACCAAAACGTGAGGCCGAAGGGGTTGACCTAGCTTCAGCGTACCGAAGTCCAGGGCCTGCTGAGCAGCGCCGCGCAGTTGATCAGACCTACCAACGAATAGGTCTGCGGGTAGTTGCCCCAAAGCTCGCCGTCCTCGAATCCAATGTCCTCCGACAGCAGGCCGGCGGAGGTGCGGCGGTCGAGCATTTCCTGGAACAGGGCCCGGGCTTCCTCGACCCGGCCCTCCAGATAAAGCGCCTCGACCAGCCAGAAGGTGCAGATGTTGAAGGCTGTCTGCGGCGTGCCGAAATCGTCGGGCAGGGCGTAGCGCAGCAGGTAGGATCCCTTGCGCAGGCCCGCCTCGATGGCCGCCACCGTGGCCTTGTTGCGCGGGTCATCGGCGGCGATGAAGCGCAGGTCGACGAGTTGCAGCAGGCTGGCGTCCAGCTCCTCGCCGCCGAAGGTGGCGGCGAACCGGCCAAGCGTCTCGTTCCAGGCATGGGTGTCGATAGCCTCGCGCACCTTGGCCGCGCGGTCGTTCCAGAACTTGGCGCGGTCGGTAAGGCCCAGCTTCTCGGCGACATTGCCCAGGCGGTCGCAGGCGGCCCAGCACATCACCGAGGAATAGGTGTGCACGTTGGCCCGGCCGCGGAACTCCCACAGGCTGGCGTCGGGCTGGTCGTGCAGCTGGAAGGCCCGCTCGCCCACGGGTTCCAGGGCCTTGAAGTCGTCCACCGTCGCCGGCCGCAGCAGGCGCTCGTCGAAGAAGGCTTGCGTCGAGGACAGGATGATCTGGCCGTAGACGTCGTGCTGCTGGTGCTCGAAGGCCTGGTTGCCGATCCGCACCGGCCCCATGCCGCGATAACCGGGCAGGTCGGGGGCGAAGCGCTCGACCAGGGCGGGCTCGTAGCCGACGCCGAACAGCGGCTGGATGTGGCCGCCCGCCGCCCGGTCGACGATGTTGCGCAGGTACGAGAGGTAGTTCTCCAGGATGTCGGCCGCGCCCAGCCGGTTTAGCGCCTGCACCACGTAATAGGCGTCGCGCAGCCAGCAGTAGCGATAGTCCCAGTTGCGGCCGCTGTTGGCGTGCTCGGGGATCGAGGTGGTCATGGCCGCCACGATCGCCCCGGTCTCCTCGTGCTGGCAGAGCTTCAGGGTGATGGCCGCACGGATCACCGCCGACTGCCAGTCCAGCGGCACGGCCAGGCCTCGCACCCAGCCCAGCCAGTAGTCCTCGGTCTGCTGCAGCATCCGCGCGCAGGTCGCGCCGACGTCGGCGTCGAAGCCCTCGTCGGCGCCGAGGAACATCGCCAGCGTCCGCTCCACCCGGAAGGTGCGCTCCTCCAGGATGTGCGAGACCGGGCAGTCGGTCGTCAGCCGCAGCGTCATGTCCGAGCACAGGTAGCGGATGTGGTTGGAGCCATTGGTGTGTTCGGCCAGGCGCCCGCCCCAGTTGGCGGTCGGGCGCAGGCGGATGGTGGCGCGGCACACCCCGCTGATCGGTCGCACCAGGCGGATGAAGGCGGTGGGGCGATAGATGCGTCCGAACTGCTGGAAGCGCGGCGCGAAGTCGATGATCTCCAGGCTGGCCCCGTCGGCGTCGGTGACCACGGTGCGCAGGATCGGGGTGTTGCGCAGGTAAGCCTGCTCGACCTTCACCGCCCCGTCGACGACCATGTCCCACAGGCCCTTGCCGCCCTCGAACGGCGGCTCGAGGCCCCCCAGCAGGGTGCTGAACACCGGGTCGGAGTCGATGCGGGGCATGCATCCCCACACGAAGCGGCCGTCGCGGTCGATGAGGGCGCTGACCGAGCAGTTGCCGATCGGAAACAGGTCGAGGTTCTGGGGCATGATCTTTGTTCTTGTTACGCTTTTGGGAAAATCAGCAGCGGGTCAGGATCGGCACGGTCGAGCGCCGTCCGCCCTGGACGGTGACGTGCCGGCCGACATGCTCGAAGGCGAGGTCGGTCAGGCGGTCGCCGACGCCCAGGTTCTCGATCGACAGGCTGTCGATGCCGATCGGCAGGCGTGGCTCCTGGATGCGGATCTCGCCGGCCCAGCCGTCGACGGTGATGCCCAGGCAAGCCTGGAGCATCATGAAGGCCGAGCCGGCAGCCCAGGCCTGGGGCAGGCAGGCGACCGGATAGGCCACCGGCGGCTCGCCCGGCTGGCGGGGGAAGCCGCAGAACAGCTCCGGTAGCCGCATCTCGTAATGGGCGGCGGTCTCGAACAGGCCCGAGGTCATGCGCACCACGCCGTCGCGGTGGCCGTAGCGGGCCAGGCCCATGGCGCAGATGGCCGTGTCGTGGGGCCAGACCGAGCCGTTGTGATAGCTCATCGGATTGAAGCGCGGCTCGCCCTCGGCCAGGGTCCGCACGCCGAAGCCGTTGTTGAAAGCCGCCGACAGCAGGGTGTCGGCCACCTTGGCCGCGCGCTCGGGCGATGGCAGGCCGCAGAACAGCAGGTGGCCGGGGTTGGAGCCTCGCACGCGGCAGGGCTTGCCGTGGCCGTCGACGGCCATGGCGTAGAAGCCCTTGTCCTCCATCCAGAACCGCTCCTCGACCATCGTCCGCAGGTGCTCGGCCTTGGCCGCCCAGCGCTCGGCGTCGGCGGCCTCGCCCCGGCGGCGGGCGAGGTCGGCCATGCCCCTGAAGGCGGCGAAGGCGTAGCCCTGCACCTCGACCACGGCGATCGGGCCGTCGGGGAACTTGCCGTCGGCGTGGAAGACGCTGTCTTCGCTGTCCTTCCAGTTCTGGTTGGAAAGGCCGGTGTCGGCGCCGCGGGCGTAGTCGATCAGGCCGTCGCCGTCGCTGTCGCCGAACTGCTCGATCCAGGCCACCGCTGCGCGCAGGGCGTCCCACAGGCCGTCGATGAAGGCCAGGTCGCCGGTGCGCTCGGCGTAGGCGCAGGCCAGGGCCACGAACAGCGGCGTGGTGTCGACCCCGCCGTAGTAGCGGCCGAAGGGCAGTTCCCCCAGACGGGTCATCTCGCCCTTGCGGGTCTCGTGCATGATCTTGCCGGGCGCGCTGTCGCGGAAGGCGCTGACCTCCTCGGCCTGGTGCTCGGCCAGGTACCCGAGCACGCCCTTGGCCAGCCGGGGCTCGATCCACAGCACCTGCCAGGCGGTGATGATCGCGTCGCGCCCGAACGGCGTCGAAAACCACGGGATGCCGGCATAGGGGTAGGGACCGGTCTCGAATTCGGTGGTCAGCAAGGCCAGATCCGCCCGCGACTTCTCCAGCCAGTCGTTGAAGAGGCGGCCCGAGCTCTTCAGCCGCGCTCCGCGCCGACGGCGGCCGCGCATGTCCAGCCGGGCCCGGGCGGCGGCGGCGCGCCAGCGCTCGCGGGTCGGCGGATGGTCCGGGACTGGGCCCACTTCGAGATAGAGGTCGAAGTGGGTCTCCGGCGTCAGCATGAACATGAACTCGGCCCGTTGCGGCGTCAGGCGGCCCGGCGGTTCGGAGAAGGCGATCACGCTGTCGCGGCGCAGCTCGTCCAGGCCCTGGTAGGCGAAGTGGACGGAGCGGCCGTTCAGCTCGGCCGGCAGCACCCGGCCCCTGGCTTTGCGCTTGGAGCCGCGCACCTCGAACATGTCGTGGAAGTCGGCGTCGTACTCCAGGGCCACCGGCAGGATGACCATGTCGCGGCTGTAGTTGACGAACCGCAGGCGCTCGTAGAGGCGCTCGCACCACAGGAAGCGCTTGCGCTCGACGTGGATCGCGCCGTGCGGCGCCGAGGCGCCGCCAAGCGAGGGCAGGGTCTGGTTGGTCGAGTGCGAGGTGAAGAAGACGTTGTCCTGCGAGACGCTGGCGCTCAGCAGCGCCGGCGGTCGTCCGCCGATCAGGAGGCGCAGCCGCGACAGCAGGCGGGTGTCGTCGTGAAACAGGCCGTCGGCCGCGCCCAGCACGTCGCCGAACGCGTCGGCCACCAGGAAGGTGTCGCGGTCCTTCAGGGCGAACAGCCGGTAGGGCACGCGCGGTTCGCCGGTCTCGCCATGCTCGCCCGCCGTCACCGGGGTCGGCGCCATGTCGTCCATTTCGATGCCCCTTGTCTAAACGCGATCAGCGGCCGCGCCAGGGGAGGCGCGGTCGCTGAACTTGAAAGCTACAATGCGGCCTCAACCCGGCGGGGTTTGGCCGCCTTTAGGTCACGCGGTCTGGGCCAGGGTCAGGCGCGGCGGCTGGGCCGCCTCGTACAGGCGCGCGTAGATGTCGAGATAGCGTCGAGCCATGGCGTGAGCCGAGAACCGCAGCTCGAACCGCTCGCGCACGGTCTGACGCGACAGGTCGGGCAGGCGGCGAAGCGCGGCCACCGCCTCGTCCTCGTCGTCGACGATGAAGCCGGTGACGCCTTCCTCGATCACCTCGGGCACCGAGCCCCACTGATAGGCGATCACCGGCGTGCCGCAGGCCATGGCCTCGATCATCACCAGACCGAACGGCTCGGGCCAGGCGATGGGGAAGAGCAGGGCGTCCGCGCCGCCCAGGAAGGCCGACTTCTCGGCGTCGCCTATCTCGCCCACGAACTCGATCAGCGGATGGTCCAGCAGCGGCTCGACGACGGTGTGGAAGTATTCGAGGTCGGCGGCGTCGACCTTGGCGGCGATCTTCAGTTTGCGGCCCATGCGCTTGGCGATGGCGATCGCCCGCTCGGGTCCTTTCTCAGGCGATATCCGTCCGAGGAAGGCCAGGTAACCCTCTGATCTGGGGTGATATTCGTAGATCTCGGCGCACATGCCGTGCAGCACGGTGCCGGCCCAGTTGGCGAAGGGCAGGGGCGCGCGCTGGCTGTCGGAGATCGACACCAGCGGGAACTGCGGCCAGCGGCGGTAGACGCCCGGGAGATCCTTCAGGTCCAGTCGCCCGTGCAGGGTGGTCAGTGTCTTCTCCGCCATGCCCTCGAACAGGGGGAAGTGGATCATGTCGGTGTGGAAGTGGATGACGTCGAACTCGGCGGCGCGGCGGCGGACCTCGGCCAGCATGGCGACGTGGGCGGCGAGATCCGATTTCAGCGGGGCGGGGTCCAGGCGGATGGCCTGGTCGCGGACGACCACGAGGTCGGCCTTGGTCTTGGCTTCGGCGGAGGCGAACAGGGTGACCTCGTGGCCGAGGTCGACAAGCGCGTCCGTCAGGTGCGCGACCACCCTTTCGGTGCCCCCGTAGAGCCGTGGCGGCACGGCTTCATACAGGGGCGGAACCTGGGCGATTCTCATCTGGGCTGTCCTGACAAGGACGATTGTGGCGCAAAGGCGCCGTCGTCGAACTGCAAACCGCGAGTGTGGCCGGAAGGTTCCGCAACGTGAGAAAGAACCAAATGGCGACCTTGGCCGTTGGAGTTTCACGATCCTCGCGTTGACGACCCCGACGCGGAATTGCCATTTGAGAAGTGCGCGGAGGGGCCGCGTGCAACGTGCGTGCGAGACCCGTCGACGGTGAGCCAGAGCCTGAAAGTTTCGACCGTCCTTCTCGGGGCGGCCCTGTGGATGTCGGCGGCTCCGGCCGTGCTCGCTCAAGCTCAGGTCCGGCCGGCCCGCGCGCCGCAGCAGGCGCCCGTGGCGGTGCCCGCGCCGCCGGCCCTGCGCGCCGACCAGATCGACCTCTTGGCCAAGGCGCTGAACGACGCGCCCTCGCACGGCTTCGAGCCCGGCGCCTTTGCGCCCGACCGCGCCCTGGCGCTGCTGGACTCGCGCAACGCCGCCGATCGCCAGGCCGGCGTCAACCAGCTCGTGGCGCTGACCATGCGCTACGCCAAGGCCGTGCACAGCGGCCGCCTGGCGCCCGCCGACTTCGACGGCAACTGGGGCCTGCGCCCTGCCGCCTACGATCCGGCCCCCGGCTTCGCCGCGGCGGTGCAGAACGATCGCCTGGCCGGCTGGCTGGAAGAGCTGTCGCCGCCCTATACCGGCTACCAGACCCTGCAGAAGGGCCTGGTCGTCTATCGCGATCTCGCCGCCAAGGGCGGCTGGGCCGTGATCCCCGAAGGGCCGCCGCTGAAGCTGGGCGACAAGGGCGATCCGCGCATCGCCCAGCTTGAGGCCCGCCTGGCGGTCGAGGATCCGACCATCGCCGTCGACAAGGCTCCGGTCTTCGACGAGGCCCTGCAACAGGCCCTGATGCGCGCCCAGAAGCGCTTCGGCCTCAATCCCGACGGCGTGCTGGGCAAGGGCACGCTGGCGGCGTTGAACGTGCCGGTGCAGCTGCGCATCGACCAGATCGTCGCCAATATGGAGCGCTGGCGCTGGCTGCCCGAAGAGCTGCCGGCCGACCGCATCCAGGTCAACATCGCCGCCGCCGTCATGAGCGTCTTCCACCACGACGCCCCGACCCTGACCATGCGCGCCGTCACTGGCCGTCCGGGCGACGAGACGCCGATGCTGCAGTCGCAGATCCACTCGATCGTGCTCAATCCGCCCTGGAACGTGCCCAGCTCGATCGCGACCAAGGAGCTGTGGCCCAAGGAGCGCGCCAATCCCGGCTATCTGGCCCGCAACGACTTCATCGTCATCCCGACCGAGGGCGGCGGCACGCGCCTGCAGCAGAAGGCCGGCGACAAGGCCGCCCTGGGCCTGGTGAAGTTCGACTTCAACAATCCCTACGGCGTCTATCTGCACGACACCCCGTCGCGCGCGAAGTTCGCCAGCTATAGCCGCCTGGCCAGCCACGGCTGCGTGCGCCTGGAAAAACCCATTCCGCTGGCCAAGCAGCTGCTCGACGGCAGCGCCGAATGGACGGCCGAGAACGTCGACGCCACCATCGCCTCGGGCAAGACCGTGCGGGCCCAGCTGCCCAAGCCGATGGCCGTTTATCTGCTCTACTGGACCGCTTATGTGACGCCGGACGGGCAGGTGAATTTCCGCGACGACCCCTACGGCTGGGACAAGGCGCTGGTGCAGCGTATCGCCGCATCCAAGACCGTCTGAGCCTTTCGCCCAGGCGTTCAAGCCGCTGTCTTTGCAGCATTTGAAGCGTGGCCGGAAACGGGAGTGCTCACGCTTTCAGCGGTCGCGCGTCCATCCGCCCGGCTTGACCCGACGGCCTTCGTCAGGCCTCTTTTTGTGCGTAAGCCTTTCCGATCCGGAAAGTTTATCGCGTTCTAAGTGGGCGTGGGCGGCCTCTTTGGCGGCCTGACGCAGTCAGTCGGGAAAGCGTATCGATGATCGAACGACGCAAGCTCCTGGGCCTTGGCCTGGGTGTGCTGGGCGCCAGTGCGGTCGGGCCGATGGCGGCCTTCGCACAGTCCAAGTTCGGCCCTGGGGCCGATCCCATCGCCGACCTGCTGATGAAGCAGGGCGACCTGGGCAATGCGGCCGAGGGCATGCCTGAGAACGGCCTTCCGCAAGCGCCGGTTCCCGTCGCCGAGCCGAAACGCATCATTTCCCCCGAACCGCGCTGGGTGAAGCTGCACAACGTGCACACCCAGGAAAAGCTGGAAGCCGTCTATTTCGACAAGGGCGAGTACGTGCCCGACGCGGTCGAGGCCCTCGACAAGGTGCTGCGCGACTATCGCACCGGCGACGTCTCGGCGATGAACCCGAAGCTTTACGACATCATGGCGGGCCTGGCGGCGCGCACCGAGAGCAAGTCGCACTTCCAGATCATCTCCGGCTATCGCTCGCCCAAGACCAACGCGATGTTGCACGCGCGCAGCGGTGAGGTCGCCAAACGCAGCCTGCACATGGACGGCAAGGCGATCGATCTCTATCTGGAGGATGTCTCCCTGGATCGGCTGAGGACCGCGGCCCTCGACCTGAAGCAGGGCGGCGTCGGGTACTATCCCGTCAGCAATTTCGTTCACGTCGATGTCGGCGCGGTCCGACGCTGGGTCGGCTCCTAGGATCGGAGCCTTCCCCTTAGGGAGCTCCAGATGGCCAAGGCCGAACGTCGCGGCAATCCTTTGGGATGGATCGTCCTGGGTTTCGTCGTCGGGGCGGTCGCCGCCCTGGGCGTGATCCTGGTGGTCAGCGCCGGGGTCGGTTTCGAGAGCTCCGGCTACGAAGAAGGCGCGGAAATCCGCACCACGGCGGATGACGCCGCCAGCGCGGCCACCGTCCGCACGCCCGCCGCTGCGGCCCCTGCGCCCGCCGTCGCCCCCGAACCCGAAAAGCCGCCGGTGGTCGAGGCGCCGCCCGCCACGCCCAAGCCCGCGCCCGAGGTCGACCCGCAGATGGCCGACGACGCGGCAGCCGCCGGCATGACGTCCAGGACCCGCCAGTAGTCGCTACAGCCCGATCCGCCGCGAGCCTTCCGCCACGGTCACCACGTCGAAGCCGGCGTTGACCGCGCCGTCGACCAGCCGCTCCAGCGCCTCCACCGTGCAGCCCCAGGCCGATGGCTGCTCGGCCACGTCATGGGTGTAGAGGATCAGCCAGGCCTTTCTACGGTGCGCCTGGTCCAGCCAGTGCAGGGCCACGTCCTCGCCGTCCTCGCCCTCGATGCCGACGGCCGGGGCCTGGTTGAGGTCGGCGCCGTTGGCGATCAGGCCGTGGTGCAGGGCCCGCAGGGTCTTGAAGCGGCCGGCCAGGGCCGTCTTGGCCGGGGCGGCGACGTCACCATAGGGGTAGGCGAAGCTCACCGCGTTTCCCACGCCCCAGGATGCCAGGGCTTCCGTGTTCTGCGCCACGTCGGCCAGGGCGACCTGCGTCGTCGCCTGGCCGCAGTCGAGGTGGCTGAAGGTGTGGCAGCCGATCTCGTGGCCGGCGGCGTGCAGGCGGGCGGCGTCCTCGCCCGTGGCGTAGCGGCCCATCGGCCCGTCGCGCCCGGTCAGGCCGGCGGCGAAGTAATAGGTGCCGCGAAAACCGCGGCTCTCCAGCACCCGGGCGCCCGCCTCGCAGGCGGTGGCCGGCGCGTCGTCGAAGCTGAACGACACCATCGGCCGCTCCAGCTTCACCCGCGCCGGGCGGCGGTGCTGCAGGCGGATCAGCCGGCGGCGGACCTTGCCCTTCAGCGAGCGGTCCGGCTCGTAAGCGTCGACTTTCTCGTAGGTCTGTTCGAGGGCGGTCATCACACGGCGTCCGAATAGAGGGCGGCCCGGTAGAGCCGCATGGAAAAGGCGCGAAGCGGGGTGGGCAGGCTCTCGGCCAGGGCTATGGCCTTCAGCCACGGCCGCCAGGTCCCGCGCAGGGGAACGGCCTTCAGGGCTTTGGCGACCTTGTAGCTGGGATAGGCGCTGACCACGTCGCGATGGGCGACCACCACGCGGGCGAAGTTGGCGGCAGATTGCTCGTACTTGGCGGCCATCACCGGCGCGGGATCAAGGCCCAGGTGCGTGGCGGTGTTGTCGATGTGCAGGATCGGATGGGCGCGGGCGACCCGCATGGCCCATTCCACGTCCTCCCAGCCCCAGCCGGCGAAGCCTTCGTCGAAGGCGATGGCCTCGAAGACGTCGCGGCGCACCAGCAGGTTGGAGGTGAAGACGTGCTTTTCCGGCGCCTGGGCGCGTTGCGGAGCCGGCGTGCAGTCGCTTTTCAGCGCCATGGCCCGGTGCAGGGCGTGCTCGGGCCGGATCGGGGTCTGGTCCAGGGTGAAGCCGCCGAAGGCCACCGGCGCGTCGTCGCTCGCCACCGCCAGCCAGCGTGCCAGGAAGTCCTTGGGGTCGGGCAGCATGTCGCTGTCGAGGAACAGCAGGTGCTTGCCCCGGGCGTGAGCGGCCAGGCGGTTGCGGCCCTGGGCGCGGCCGGCGTTGCGCGACAGCCGGACGAAACGCGCGGGGCGTTTCAGGCTCGCGATCAGCTTGCCGATCCGCGCGGCCAGGGCCTCGTCGCCGCCGCCGTCGTCCAGCACCACGATCTCGGCGGAAGCGTCCTTCCCGTCCAGCGCGCGCAGCAGGGCGGTCGGGTCGTCGCGGAAGGTGGGGATTAGCACCGACAGGCGCGGCGCAGCATCCGTCCAGGCGGCGTTGTCGATGACGGTTTCGGTGATCGGGGCGCTCATGCGGTACGGAACCTGCGGGTAAGGACGGCCAGCCGGGCGCGGGCGCCGCCGGCGTCGAGCAGCAAGGCCGCGCCGCCGAAGGTCGCAGCGCCGAGGCCGGCCTTGAGGATCAGTTCGAAAAGGCCGCCAAGGTCGGGCAGGGCCAGCACCACGGCCGCCATCAGGGCGCAGGCAAGGCCGGTCCTGGCCAGGGTGGCCCATGGGATCGGCAGGGCGCAGGCCCGGCGGCCCAGCACCCCGGCGGCGATCGCGCCGAGCGCATAGCTGGCGGTGGTCGCCCACAGCGCGCCGGAGAGACCGAAGCGCGGGATCAGGATCAGGTTCAAGGCCAGGTTGGCGCCGGCCGGGATCGCCATGCAGGCGCTCAGCATCGTCGTTCGCCGGCCCAGCGTGAAGGCCTGCAGCAGGTAGTAGGTGGTCACCCCCGACAGCCAGCCGCTGGCGGCGATCCATGGCGTCACGCCCGCCGCGCCTTCACGCAGGGCCGGGCCGATCATCACCTCGGTCAGCGGCCGGGCGACCAGGGCCAGGCCCACGGCCGCCGGCAGGGTCAGCAGCACCATGAAGTCGGCCTGCTCGCGGGCGCTGTCCTCAAGCGCCGGCTGGCCGCCGCGCTCCAGGGCCGCGACCATGGCCGGACCGCCGGCCATGCCCAGCCAGATGAACACCACGTCCAGTGTCCGCGAGCCCAGCGAATAGCCGGCGTGATAGACGCCGACCGCGCTCTCGTCGAGGAAGGCGGCCAGCAGGAAGCGGTCGGTGGTCGACAGCACCAGGGCCAGGATCAGCGAGAAGGCCACCGGCACGCCGTAGGCGGCGTAGGTCTTGGCCATCGCCTTGTCGAAGGCCCCGCCCTTCAGGCGTTTCAGGTCGGTGGGCAGCACGAACACCAGGCACAGCAGGGCGACCGCGCCCGTGCCCAGGATAGGCGCGGCTCCGCCCAGGCCCACCAGGGCCAGCACCAGGCCAAGCGCGAAGCCGCCGACGGTCTGGATCACGTCCAGCAGGGCCGCGCCCGACACCTCGCCGGCCGCGCGGCGGCG
>CBINOL010000075.1:0-23384 GCA_966252285.1 uncultured Caulobacter sp. | reverse complement strand
CGCGCCGTGCGCGGGCCCCTCCCTCTCCCCCTGGGAGAGGGTTCAGCGAGGTGCGTCGAAAGCTGAAAGCGCCTAAGGTCTTCGGCCGCCTGCCCCTCCAGGAGGCGGATCTGAAAAATCCGCTGTTTCCGGCCTTGGCGCGGAGTCTCGCCCCTGCCAAAAGAGCGCCGTGTCCACCGCCCTCGCCTCCCCGCCCTCGCTCGACGCCGCGCGCGATGTCCTGCGCCGCACCTTCGGCCACCAGGACTTCCGCGGCCTGCAGGCGCAGGTGGTCGGCGAGCTGCTGGAAGGCCGCAGCGCCCTGGCGGTGCTGCCCACCGGCGGCGGCAAGAGCCTCTGCTACCAGATCCCCGCCCTGGTCCGTCCGGGCCTGGGCCTGGTGGTCTCGCCGCTGATCGCGCTGATGGCCGACCAGGTGGCGGGCCTGCAGCAGGCCGGCGTCGCCGCCGAGCGCCTGGACTCAAACACCCTGCCCGAGGAGCGCGCCGAGATCTGGCGGCGCATCGAGGCCGGGCAGCTGGATCTGCTCTACCTCTCGCCCGAAGGCCTGATGCAGGGCTGGATGCTGGAGCGGCTGTCGCGCCTGGATCTTTCGCTGGTCGCCGTCGACGAGGCCCACTGCGTCAGCCAGTGGGGCCACGACTTCCGGCCCGAATACCGGATGCTGGGCCGCATCGCCGAGGTGTTCCCCAACGTCCCGCGCCTGGCGGTGACCGCCACGGCCGACGCCCGCACCCGCGACGACATCCGCATGGAGCTGCGCCTGCAGGGCGCGGCCGAGTTCGTCGACAGCTTCGCCCGCCCCGAACTGGCGCTGAACGCCGAGCGCAAGCGTGGCAAGGGCCACGACCGGGTCATCGAGCTGGTCACCGAGCGGCCGGGCCGCGCGGGCGTCGTCTATGCCGGCAGCCGGGACTCGACGGAAAAGCTGGCCCAGATGCTGATCGACAACGGCGTGCCGGCCCTGGCCTATCACGCCGGCCTCGACAAGACCGTCCGCGCCCGCCGCCTCGAGCAGTTCCTCGAGGCCGACGAGGCGGTGATGGTGGCGACCATCGCCTTCGGCATGGGGGTCGACAAGCCCGACGTCCGCTTCGTGATCCACGCCGACCCGCCCGCCGCCATCGAGGCCTATTGGCAGGAGATCGGCCGCGCCGGGCGCGACGGCCAGCCGGCCGAGGGCATCACCCTCTACAGCAGCGCCGACCTCGCCTGGGCCGGCCGCCGCATCGACGCCCGCGAGGCCCCCGACGAGGTCAAGCAGGTGCAGAGCCGCAAGCTGCGGCAGTTCTACGCCATGCTGGAAGGCATGACCTGCCGCGCCGCCGCCGTCCGCCGCTATTTCGGCGAGGAGGGCGTCGAGCGCTGCGGAACCTGCGACATCTGCATCTCGCCCCCGACCGGAATAGATGCCAGCCAGGCGGCCCAGAAGGCCCTGTCTGCCGCCCATCGCCTGGGCGGCCGGTTCGGGCGCGGCCGGCTGATCGACCACCTGCTGGGCAAGACCAAGGACGTCACGCAGCAGGAGGCCCAGATGTCGACCTTCGGCATCGGCCGCGAGTTCAGCCCCCAGGGCTGGCGCGACCTGCTCGACACCCTGGTGTTCGAGGGCCTGCTGCGCGAGGACCCCAACGAGGGCCGCCCCCTGATCGGCCTGGGCGACGGCGAGGGCGTGCGGGCCGTCTATCGCGGCGAGCGGCAGGTGTCGCTGCGCCAGGCCCCGGGCGGCGATGCGGGCGGCAAGGGCGCAAGCGGCGGCGGCAAGAGCCTGCGCCGGCGCCAGGCCCTGACCGTGCCGCCGGGCGACCAGATGCTGTTCGAGGCCCTGCGCGCCTGGCGCAAGGACCAGGCCTCGGCCCAGCACGTGCCGCCCTACGTGATCTTCCACGACGCCACCCTGGCCGAGATCGCTGCCGCCCGCCCGCTGACCCTGGCGGCGCTGGGCAAGTCCGGCGGCGTGGGCCAGGGCAAGCTCGACCGCTATGGCGAGGCGGTGCTGAAGGTCGTGCGCGACAACTAGCCGGGGCCTGGTTGCGGGAGCCCGATCCCTGGAGCCAAGGCGGCCGGTTCGCGCAAAACGTGCGCGATCGCCTCTTGCCCGAACCAAACCGGCTCGCCAGGTGTTAGTCTCCAGACGCCTGGAGGCGCGCTCGCGTCGCGCCCCCGGAAACTTACCTCTGGGGACCCACACCTGGGGACCACGTCCTTTCACACCGGGAGACGCCGATGACCGACGCCACCATCAAGACCGACCTCGCCGGCGGCGCCAGCACGGCCAAGGCCAGCGCCAGGAAGACCGCCGCCAAGGCCACCGCGGCCGTCAAGAAGGCCGCGACCACCGTCGCCGAGACCGCCGTCGAGAAGACCCAGGTCGCCCGTGAGTACGTGCACGAAAAGACCGACGCCGCCGTCGCCTGGTCCAAGCCCAAGGCCGAGGCCGCCCACAAGGCCGCCGAGGAGCATCCGCTGGCCCTGGCCTTGGGCACCTTCGTGGCCGGCGCGGTGTTCGGCTTCCTGCTGGCCCGCAACTTCGACCGGTAAGGTTCCGGGGCGGGACCCCGCCCCTACCTTCCAGCCAGACACGGCAAACGCCCGGCGGGACCGACCCGCCGGGCGTTTTCTTTTGCGGGCCGCAGGCTCCTCCCCCGCTTCGCGAGGGAGGAGCGTCAGCAAAGAAAAGGGCGGCGCCGTCGCCGGCGCCGCCCTCCTTAGTTTCGGTCTTCGCCTTGGGTCAGAAGGGCGACTGGATCGAGAGCCTGACGCCCTGACTGTCGCTGTCCTTCGTGACCATGTTGTCGAAGTCCAGGCCGAACCGGATGCCGTTCTTGATGGTCAGGTCGGCCCCGAGCTCCAGCCGCAGCTGGTCGCGGTCGATCGGATCCACCGTCAGGCGATAGGTCGGCCCGCCCACCCAGTCGGTGTAGTTGAGCAGGGCGTCGTTGGCCTTCTCGAAGTCGTGCGAGTACTCGACCCGGAAGCGCGGAGCCAGCAGGCCGGCCGCCGTCTTGCGGAGGAACTCGCCACGCAGGCCGAGGGTGCCGGTGAGGCTCTTCACGGTCTGCGCGTGGTAGGTCAGGCCGAAGGGCCCGCCGCCGTCTTCCGAGAACTTGTCCAGGTTCGAGCGGCTGAAGGCGACACGGCCGTAGGGCGACAGCAGGCTGGTCTGCGTCCGTTGCTCCATCCCGAAGGTCAGAGCCGCGAACACCTGGTCGCCGTCACGCTCGCCGTTCACCAGCTCGCCCGTCGAGGTGACGTAGCGGCGGGTGTCGAAGTCGAGCGTGCCGTAGCCGAGGACCCCGTCGATGAAGGTCTTCTCGCCCGTCTTCAGGCTGGCGTAGAAGCCGGCGCTGTAGCTTTCGGCCTTGCTCTTGGTGCCGGACTTGCCGACCCGGCTGGAGTCGCGGCCGTAGCCGAGACCCAGGCCGAAGGCGAAGTCTTCGTTCACCCGGTAGTCGACGCCGCCGGTCAGACCGTCGGTGGTGAAGCGGAAGCCGCTTTGCGACCCGACCGCGTCACGCATACCGAAGTCCGCCGAACCCGCCGCCCAGACGCCCCAGCGCTTGGGACCGGCCTGGCCGTCTTCGCCGTCGTCCTTCTCGGTGTAGCCGGCCGTGTCGGCAGGCAGCAGCGGGCTGGACGGATCGGCCGCGTCGTTCATGCCGAGGCTGGCGTACTTGCGGAACCGCTCGCGCGCTTCCAGGCCGTCATCGCGCTCGGTGCGACCGCCGCTGACGCTGACCCCGAACCCGCGACCCGCGCCGCCGCCGTTGTGCAGCTGCTCGAGGCGACGGTTGAAGTTGCTGATCTGGGCGTCGGCGAAGCGGATGGCCGCTGCGTCCTGGGCCGCGATCAGACCCTTCACTTCCGGATCCTTCGACGGGTCCGGACGAGCGGTGACGATCACGTTGATCCGGCCGGGAGCCGAAGTCGCGAAGGCGTTGCTCAGGGTGTAGCTCACCACCGCCGTGCCCGCGAAGGCGTTGTCGGGGGTGAAGGTCAGGGTGTAGGCGCCCGACGAGGGGCTGGTGATCACCGAGGCGCCGGCGTTGCCCGGGGCGGTCGAGACCACCGCCGCGCCGGTGAACGGCCCGCCGCTGGCTCCGGCCACCAGATTAACGACCGCCTTCTGACCGGCGAGGATCTCGACGGTGATCGGCGGCGCCGTCAGGGGCGCGGGGTTGACGGTCACGGTCACAGGAACCGGGTTGGACGCACCGAACGGATTGTTGATCCGGTAGGTGAAGCTGTCCGACGGGCCCTGGAAGCCGGTGGCCGGGGTGTAGACGATGGTCTCGCCGTTGACGACGGCCGTGCCCTTGCCCGGAGCGGTGACCACCGTCACGCCCGTGAAGGGGCTGCCGGTGGCGCCTTGGGTGGCGGCCAGGGTCACCGACTGGCCAGCCAGCACGGTGAGGGTCTGGGCCGTCTGGGTCGGGACCGCCAGCGGGTTGACCGTGACGGTGACCGTCGCCGGACCACCCGTGCCGCCGGGACCGGTGGCCGTGTAGGTGAAGGTGTCCGTACCGAAGAAGTTGGCGGCCGGAACATAGGTCACTTCGAGGCCCGCGATCGTCGCCGTGCCGTTGGTCGGAGCCGTGGCGATGGCGATGGTCGAGATCGGGCCGGTGTCGTTGGCGGTCACCGGGATGACCACCTGGGCGTTGGCGTTCAGGCTCGCGGCGTCGGCGACCACGACCGGAGCCGGGGCGGCGACGGCCACGCTGATGGCGGCCGGCGACGAGGTCCCGCCCGGCCCGGAGGCCGCGTAGGTGAAGCTGTCGGGGCCGTAGTAGCCCGGGTTCGGGGTGTAGGTGATGGTCACCGTGCCCGAGCCGGACTGCGAGCGCATCCGGGCAGCCCCGCCGTTGACCACGGCGGTGCCGTGCTGCGGCGGATCCACGATCACGACCGAGTCGTAGAAGCCGTCGATCAGGTTCGACACGTCGATGGTCGTCGGCGAACCGGCCGGCGTGGTCGTGCTGGTCGGCTCGACCACCGGCGGCGGGGCGCGGTTGACCGTCAGGGTGACGTTGACGCTGGCCGAGAACGGACCCGAACCGCCGGCGGAGTCGGTGGCCCGCACCGTCAGCGGGAAGGTCCCCTCCTCCATCGGCGTGCCCGAGAGCTCGCCGGTCGAGGCGTTCAGCGTCACACCGGTCGGCAGGGCGCCGGCGGTGACCGTGTAGGCGTAGGGCGGCACGCCGCCGGCGGCCTGGAAGGTCCGGCTGTAGGCGACGCCGTAGTCGGCGGCCGGCAGCGAGTTCGGACCCAGGGTGAGGGTCGGAGCGACCACCACCAGGCTGTAGGCGACGGCCGGACCCGGATAGGGACCAGGCGAAGCCGAGCCGTCGCTGGGCGTGACGGAGAAGTTGTAGGTGCCCACCGTGGTCGCCAGGCCCGACAGCTCGCCCGCGGGGCTCAGGGTCAGACCGGGCGGCAGGGCGCCGGCGGTGACCGCGAAGCTGGGAGGCGTGGCGCCGCCCGTGGCCGTGAAGATCTGGCTGTAGGCGACATAGGCCGTCGCGGTCGGCAGCGAGCCGGCGGCGGGGCTGGTGATGGTCACCAGCGGGGCCAGGATGTTGATCGGGAAGGTGGCCGAGCCCGTGGCGCCGTAGGCGTCAGTGGCGCTGATCACCGCGTTGAACGTCCCCGCCGCGGTCGGAGTCCCCGAGAGGACGCCGGTCGTGGCGTTGATCACCAGGCCCGGAGGCAGGGCGGTCCCCGCGAAGGTGTAGGGCGCCGTACCGGTCGAGGCCGTGAAGGTCGCGCCGGGGTAGGCGACCGCGACGATGCCGTCCACCGGCGTGCCGGCGACCACCAGGGTCGGGGCGGTGACGGTGATCGTGACCGTGGCCGGAGCCGAGGCCCCGCCCGCGTTCGACGCGGTGTAGGTGAAGGTGTCCGTACCCGAGAAGCCGGCCGTCGGCGTGTAGTCGAAGGCCATGCCGTTGACCGTCGCGGTCCCGTGAGACGGAACGGCGGCGACGGCCACCGAGGTCGCCGGGACGCCGCTCAGCGACGGGGTGACCACGTTGTTGCTGCTGTTGGCGGCCACGGTCTGGGAGACCGCGCCCGGGGTCGGCGGAGCCGGCACGTTCACCGCCAGCGTATAGGGCTGGTCGATGGAGTGCGTGGCGCCGGTCGTGGAGTCCTGGACCCGGATGGTGAGGTTGAACGAGCCCACGGCCGTCGGCGCGCCCGAAAGCACCCCGGTGGTCGGGTTCAGCGTCAGGCCCGCGACCGGAGCGCCGACCACCGTATAGGTGTACGGAGCCGTGCCGCCGCTGCCGGTGATCGTCTGGCTATAGGGGCTGTACTGCGTGCCCGCCGGCAGGCTGGTCGGGTTCACCACCAGGACGGGATTCCCGACGGTGACGCCGAAGGCCTGCGGCGCGCTGAAGAACGGCGCGGCGGTCCCCGTGGTGGAGTCCTGGGCGCGGATCGAGAAGTTGAAGGCGCCCGAAGCCGTCGGCGTACCGCTGATCTGGCCGTTGGCGGCCAGGGTCAGGCCGGTCGGCAGAGACCCCGGAGCCGTCGTCAGTTCGTAGGTATAGGGCGCCACGCCGCCGCTGGCCGACAGGGTGGCCGTATAGGGCGCACCGGCCGTCATGGCGGGCAGGGTGGTCGTGGTCACGGTCAGGCTCGGCGGCGCGATCGTGATCGTGAAGGCCGAGCTGCCCAGGAAGGAGCCGCCAGCCGTCGAGTCGGTAGCCGAGATCGTGACGTTGAACGTGCCCGCTTCCGTCGGCGTGCCCGAGAGCGTGCCGGTGGACGACAGGGTCAGGCCGGCGGGCAGGTTGCCCGAGTCGGCGAAGGTGTAGGGCGCCGTACCGCCGCTGGCGGTCAGCGTGTGGCTGCCGTAGGCGACGCCCGACTGGCCGTTGGGCAGCGAGCCCGCGACCATGATCACCGGCGCGCCGATGACCAGGGTGTAGGTGCGCTGCCCCGTGTACGGACCAGCGCCCGTGCTCGAGTCCTGAGCCGTGATGGTGAAGGTGTAGGTGCCCACGGCGGTGGCCGTGCCCGTCAGGCTGTCGCCCGACAGGGTGACGCCCGGAGGCAGGCCCGAGCTCACCGAGTAGGTGTAGGGACCGACGCCGTCAGCCGCGGTGAACTGGGTGTTCACCGCCACGCCGGCCGCGACCGGCGTGAGGGTCGGGTTGGTCGGCGAGACGACGATCGCCGGCGCATCGACGACCAGGGTGTAGCTCTGCGTGCCGGTGAACGGCGCGCCCGTACCCGTCGAGCTGTCGGTGGCGGTGACGTTGAAGGTGAAGCTGCCGCCCGCCGTCGGCGTGCCCGAGACGACGCCGCTGGCGGCGTTGATCGTCAGGCCGGTCGGCAGACCGGTCGCCGAGTAGCTCAGCGGCGCGGTGCCGCCCGTGCCCGTGATCGGCGCGCCGCTCGCGCTATAGGCTTGAGCGATCGTGGCGTTGGGCAGCGTGGTCGACGACAGGGTGATCGTCGGCGCGTTCATGACCAGGGTGTAGGACTGGGTGGCGGAATAGGTGCCGCCGGTGGTCGCGTCCGTGACCCGGATCGTGATCGGGAACGAGCCCGCCTGCGTCGCCGTGCCGGAGATCCGGCCGTTGGCGGTGTTGAGGGTGATGCCGAGCGGCAGCGTGCCGGTGTCGAGAGAGAAGGTGTAGGGCGTGTTGCCGCCGTTGGCGACGACGTCGTCGCTGTAGGCGACGCCGACCGTGCCGGAAGCCAGCGCCGTCGTCGTCACGTTGATCGCGGGCGCGGCCACCGTGATGCTGTAGGCGGCCGAGCCGGTATAGGAGTTGCCGCTGCTGTCGGCGCCCGTGACCGTGAAGTTGTAGGTGCCCGTGGCCGTCGGCGTACCCGAAATCGAGCTGCCGATCAGCGCGGTGCCCGGAGGCGTAGCGCCGGACGTCACGGCGAAGGTGATCGGCGCGTAGCCGCCCGTGCTGGTGATGGTCTGGCTGTAGGCGACGCCCGCCTGGCCGCCCGGCAGGGCGCCCGAAGCCGGCGACAGGGTGATGGTCGGCGCGCCGATGGTCAGCGTGGCCGAGGCCGTGCTGGTGTAGCTGCCGTTGCCGCCCGAGCTGTCGGTGACGGTGACCACGACCGTGGAGGTGGTCGCCGTGGTCGGGGTGCCGCTGATGACGCCCGAGCTGTCCATGGTCAGGCCGGCGGGCAGGCCCGTGGCCGAGAAGTTGTTGTAGGGCGGGTTGCCGCCGCTGACGGTCACGACCGAGGCGCCGGTGTTGTAGGCGACGCCGACCGTGCCGGTGGAGGCCGGCAGGGTGATCGAGAACACCGGGTCGTTCACGGTCACGAAGACCTGGCCGACGTTCGAGGTGCCGCCGGCGTTGGTGGCGACCCAGTTGAAGGTGTCCGTCCCGCGGAAGCCGACCGGCGGGGTGTAGCTCATCAGGCCGGCGCTATCGACGCTGACCGAGCCGCCGTAGGACGAGGCGCCGACCTGGTAGCCGGTCGGGCTTTCGGTGGCGTGCGAAGCCGCGCTGAAGGTCGTGGCCGTGGCCGAACCGGAGTTGTAGGTCAGGCCGCTGATCGAGAAGGACGAGGCCACCGGGGCCGGCGGCAGGCTGACCACCAGGTTCGCCGTGGTGTTGGCGTTGTAGGGACCAGCGCCCAGCGAGCTGTCGGTGACGTTGACGGTGACGGTGAAGACGCCGTTGACCGCTGGCGTGCCGCTGATGACGCCGCCGGAATAGGTCAGGCCCGACGGCAGACCGTTGATGCTGTTGACGGTGTAGGTCGCGCGGCCGCCCGAGAAGGTCACCGGGTTGCCGCCGGCGTTGTAGACCCGCTCGACCGTGGCCGTGGACGACGGCAGGGTCACCGTGATCGTCGGATTGCCGATCGTGACGGTGACCGTGGCCGGCGCCGAGGCGCCGCCGGTGTTGGTCGCCGTATAGGTGAAGCTGTCGTTGGCGTTGCGATAGCCGACGGGCGGCGTGTAGGTCACGATCCCGCTGCTGTTGACGCTGACGCTGCCGCCCTGGGCCGTGGTGGCCGAACCGACCGCGTAGCTGGTCGCCGGGTCGCCCCCAGTAAGATAGAGCGACACGTCGATGTTCGTCGTCAGGTTCGCGCCGTCGTTATAGGCGACGATCGAGCCATAGGTCTGCGAGCTGGAGACCGGCGCCGCGACATAGGTGTACTGGTTGGCGACAGCCGTGGGGCTGGTGCCGCCCACCGTGGTGACGCGGACGTTGACCGTGCCCGACGACCCCGCCGGCGAGGTCGCCGTGATCTGGGTGGCGCTGTTGACCACGTAGCCGGTCGCCGACGTGCCGCCGAAGGTCACATTGGTGGCGCCCGACAGGTTCGTACCGGTGATCACCACCGTCTGGCCGCCGTTGGTCGAGCCGCTGGTCGGCGATATGGCCGTCACGCTCGGCGCCGAGACATAGGTGAACTGGTCGTTGGCGTTGGTGGCGCTGGTGCCGCCAGGCGTGGTCACCGTGACGTCGTAGGTGCCCGCCGAGTTGGCCGGCGAGGTGGCGGTGATCTGGGTGTTGCTGTTGATGGTGTAGGTGGCGTTGGCCGCGCCGAACCTCACCGCGCCCGTGCCCGGCGCCGCCGCGAAGCCCGTGCCGGTGATCACCACCGTCGTGCCGCCGGCCGTCGGACCTGCCGTCGGCGTGACCGCGTTGACGGTCGGGGCGGCGACATAGGTGTACTGGTCGGCGACGCTGGTGGCGCTGGTGCCGCCCGCCGTGGTGACGCGGACGTCGACCGTGCCGGGGGAGCCGGCCGGCGCGGTGGCCGTGATCTGGGTGGAGCCGTTGACGGTATAGCCGGTCGCGGCCGTGCCGCCGAAGGTGACCGCCGTGGCGTTCGAGAGGTTCGTGCCGGTGATGATCACCGTCGTACCGCCGCCCGTGGGGCCGGCGGTCGGCGACACCGCCGTCACGGTGGGGGCCGCGACGTAGGTGTAGCCGGTGGTGGCCGTGCCGCCCGCCGTGGTGACGGCGACGACGATCGCGCCGGCGGCGTGGGCGGGGGTGGTGAAGACGATCTGGTTGTCGGTCACGGACGACGGCGTCACGGTGGCGCCGTCGACCGTCAGGGTCGAGCCCGTGAAGTTCAGACCGGTGAGGGTGACGCTGGTCCCGCCAGCCGTGGGCCCTTCGGTCGGGAAGATGTTGGTGATCGCCGGGGGTGCGACCACGCAGGCGCCCGTGACGGTGACCGTACCGTTCGCCGTGCCCGACGTGCCGACGATGCGCGACTCCAGCGCGTACTCGTTGGCCGTCATCGTATAGGTGACGCTGCCGCTGGAGAGCAGTTGGCTGCCGATGACCAGGTTTCCGATCGAGGCGCTGGTGGCGCCGCGATAGAGCCGGGACTCGACCCCGGTGCCTGTGATCGTGGTGGTGAGCGTGATCGTCTCGCCGGTGTTGTCGTTGTACTTGGCCCCGCCGTTGTACCAACTGGCTCTCGCCGCGTGGGTCGAGGCGTCGGTGAGCAAGCCGTTCAGCGTGGTGAGCGAGCTCGTCATCCGCGCGTCGGTGGTGGTCAGCGAGCCCGAGGTGTAGGTCGTGCTCTGGTTCAGCGCGCCGGCGTTGACCGCGTCGCAGAACGCCGAGGCGAAGGCGGCCGAGGGTCCGACCGCGGCCGCCAGCAAGGCGACCATGGCCATCACCAGATAGCGCGCGCGCTGCATGACCGTGCGCTCACGGCCACGCAGAACCTGCGTTTCGCCGGACTGCGCTGCAGTCGCGTTACCCCGCAGAACGCGGGTCAGCCACCCCTGGAACATCAATTCCCCCAAACCCCAATTATCCACGCGCGGTAGTCCGCCCCGGACTCTCCATCCGCGCGCATTACCAGCCCATTACACGTAACTATAAATTATGCACAGCCCCAAGGCGTTTCCCGTGTGAATTGTCACATCGCGCGTCAAGAGTGTGTCCCAAATTTGAGACACCGATGTGCGTGACCGGTTTTCAAGGGATTTCCGGGGCTTGCCGCACGCCTGATCGGAGCCGGGACAGCCGCGTGAAACGAGCGTCTTGCGCGCTAGGGGCGTCGCTGTGTAGCCTGGCAACTCAACATTGTGGGAGGGCCTGACGCCATGGACTTCTATATGGCTATGATCGTGCAGTTCGCGGGTAACTTCGCCCCGCGCAACTTCATGTACACCAACGGACAACTGATCGCGATCGCGCAGAACACCGCGCTGTTCTCGCTGCTGGGAACCACCTTCGGCGGCAACGGCCAGACCACCTTCGGCCTGCCGGACCTGCGCGGCCGCACCATGGTCGGCCCGGGCCAGGGCCCTGGCCTGCCGACCTACGTCCAGGGCGAGATGGCCGGTTCGCCGACCACCACCCTGAGCATCCTCAACATGCCCGCGCACACCCACGCGGCCGTGTTCGCCCCGACCGGCACGCCGACCGTGAACGTCTCGGCCCTGGCCAATGTCGCCAACGGCTCGCAGATCGTCCAGCCGACCGCCGGCGCGCACCTCTGCAACGCCTATGACCCCGTCAACCTGACCGAAGCCGGCGTCTACGCCCCGGCCGCCGCCACGGGCACCGCCGTCAACCTGGCCGCCGGCTCCGTCACCGGCATCGCCGGCTCGGTCACCGTCGGCGTCGCCGGCAACAGCCAGCCCTTCGACTCCATGCAGCCCTACCTGGGCCTGCAGTCGATCATCTGCGTCGCGGGCATCTTCCCCTCGCGCAACTAATCGACGGAAACGGAAGACGCCGGCCCGTGGCTGTCCACGGGCCGGCGTTTTCTATTTCAGCCTGATCTTTCCGGCCGAGCCGCCGTCGTCAGTTGAAGACGGCCTGGTAGACCCGGGCGCCCGGCAGCGGCTTCAGCTGGGTGATCACGATCGTATGCGGGCCGCCCTTGCCGCAGTCGAACTCGTAGGCGCCGTCGATCAGGTTGATGTTCATCGGGGCCTCGAACATCAGCGAGAAGGGCTCGCGGATGTCGTGCGCGAAGCCGGGACGGAAGATGGCCGCCAGGGTGATCTCGACCGGATGCGGAATGGTGGCGACGCGGACCTGCTTGCCCACCCACGGTTCGAAATCTTCCGGCTTCAGCAGCAGCATGGCGTCCCCCTCGTCTGTCCTGGACTTGTCTTGGCCGATCGCTCCCCGAGCCCAACCCGGAGCGCAACCTATGCGTCGATCTAGCCCATTCACCCGCGAGTCGTCGCGATGAAATCACCGTTCGACATGCCGTCCCTGCCCGCGGCGCTTCTGGCCCGCGACGTGAGCGTCCGTGCGATCGAGGACGGCGACGCGCCGTTGCTGACGCAATGGCACGCCGAGTTCCGCGGCGCGGCCTTCCTGGCGATGGGCTGGCCGCGCGAGCAGGTGGCCGCGATGATGGCCGACCAGCTGCGCCTGCAGCAGATCCACGTCGCCGGCGCCTACCCCAAGGCCGACCGCTGGCTGGTGCTGGCGGGCGATGCGCCAGCCGGGCAGCTGCTGCTCGACCGCGCCCACGCCGACTGGCGGCTGATCGACCTCTTGCTGGCGCCCGAGGCTCGCGGCCTTGGCCTCGGCTCTGGCCTGATGGCGTGGATAAAGGACGCGGCCGCGCGGGCCGGCGCCGCGTCGATCACGCTGGACGTCGGGTTCGACAACGCTCCGGCCCAGGCGCTCTATCGCAAGGCCGGCTTCGTCGAGACGCCGTCGGAGACCGAGATCGCCGTCGCCATGCGCTGGCGTCCGGCCTGAGCCGGCGGCCCCGTCCCGACGGGGTGTTCGGTGGCGCACAAACAAAACCCGCCACGCGCAGTTCCAATCCCTTCCGTGAAGTCCGCCGGCGCCGCCGCGCGCGTCCTGGCGCGCCTTGCGAGGCCGGTGATCCTGGTCCTCCCGTTTCCCCTTCCCAGACAGGCCCGCCTTGCGGTCTAAGCCCGTCGCCTGAGCCAGTTCCCTAGGCCCGCACCGCCTACCTGGCAAGTCGAATCCCGCTTTCTGCGATGTAGTTCCACAAATTGAGAATAGCGTGTATCGATATTTTCAAAGTGGAAACAATTCGAAATCAAAACAGTTTCCCAGTTTTCATCGCCGCAAATACTGACGAATACATGGTTATGTTGCCAAAACTCAGACAACAGAGATTGACAACAGCGCCTCTCCGATAAGATTTTTGACGCCGTCGCAGAGATCAAGAGATCCGCGGCGACCGTGAAGACCGCTCTACATCCGCGACGGCGCGAAAACCCCCGCCCGACCGCGACACGCCGAAGCCCGCCGCCGGAGATCCGGCGACCGGCCAGCGCTCCGACGCCCCGCCGCGTCGCCCGAGCCCCGGCGTCCACGCAAGCCCGCATCGACATCCGTTCCGCCGCGCCCTGCCGGTCGCGGCCGCCGCGTCGCCGCGCCTTGCCTCCAGCCATCCACCAACACGCCCGAGGGCCCCCGCGGCCCGACGGCGAAAGAAGGCGGGTCACCGCCAGTCTCTCATCGGAGGAAACCCATGAAACACCAACTGCTGGCGACCACGGGCCTGGCCCTCGCCATCGCCGGGGTCGGCGCGCCCGCCGCCCTGGCCCAAACCGCCCCCTCCCCCGCGACCACCGTCGAGAACAAGGTCGAGGAGATCGTCGTCGTCGGCACCCGCGCCAGCCTGCAGAGCGCCATGGGCCGCAAGAAGCGGGCCGGCACGATCTCGGACTCCATCGTCGCCGAGGACATCAGCCAGTTCCCCGACAAGAACGTCGGCGAGGCCCTGGGCCGGGTGACCGGCGTGCAGCTGGCCCGCGACTTCGGCGAGGGCAACGCGGTGTCGATCCGCGGCGTCGAGCCCGACCTCAACCGGGTCGAGATCAACGGCATGAGCACCCTGTCGACGGCCGGCAACCTGCAGGTCTACGGCGGCGGCGGCCGCTCCAACGACTTCCGCGAACTGGCCTCGGAGCTGGTCAAGTCGATCGACGTGTTCAAGGGCTTCACCGCCGACATGACCGAGGGCGGCGTCGGCGGCACGGTCAGCGTCACCACCCGCAAGCCGCTCGACTTCAAGAAGCCGACCCTGTCGTTCACCGGCTCGATGCAGAACCTCGACACGGTCAAGAACTGGAAGCCGCGCGGCAACATCTTCGCCGCCACCCAGCTGTTCGACGGTCGCCTGGGCCTGATGGCCAACGTCACCTACGACAAGGTCGACACCCGCGGCGACTACGTCCGCAACTCGTCGTGGGGCCGGTTCGCCGACTTCGACAACTCGGCCGACAAGACCGTCGACTACTATTCCACCGCCTACAGCCAGGACATCGTCGACCTGGCCAGCGGCGTTTCCACCTATGCCGGCTGCTCGTCGCTGGTGACGCCCGACGCCACCCAGATCTCGACCAGCAACCTGCGCACCGCCTGCCAGAGCCAGTGGTACGACTACGCCCCGCGCGTGGCCCGCTACGGCGTCTGGACCCGCACCGACGAGCGGGTCTCGGCCGAGTTCACGGCCCAGTACAAGTTCACCGACAAGATCGACGCCTGGGTCAGCTACAACCGCAATGAGCGCAGCCAGCGGCTGAACGACATCAACTACGGCACCGACTTCACCTCGGCGACCCGTCTGCGCAACACCGCCGCCAACGGCACGTCGTGCTCAAGCACCGACACCACGGCCGGCTCGGTGGTCACCGACGCCAACCACAACGTCATCCAGTACACCCTGGGCAACTGCCTCACCACGTCGGGCGCGGGCGGCTACAACGGCTTTGGCATCAGCGCCCGCGACTTCGCCTACGAGTCCACCAGCGACTACTACAACATCGGCGCCAACTATCGCGGCGACCGCCTGCAGATCGAGTTCCAGGCCTCCAGCGCCGAGACCTCGACCGTCTCGCAGACCAACAATGTCAGCGTCAGCTTCGACACGCCCGGCATGACGGTGACGCTGGACCCGTCGACCGGCAATCCGTCCTTCACCTTCGCCAACGGGTACAGCCCCTCGGACGCCTCGGCGATCCGCCAGTGGCAGATCCAGTACCGTCCGTCGAACTCCCAGTCGGAAGAGAAGCAGTACAAGCTCGACTTCGACTACGAGGTCGACCTGCCGTTCCTGAAGAAGATCGAGTTCGGCGGCCGCGCCACCGACTTCTCGACCTCGGGCTACGGCTATGGCGGCTACATCATCGACGGCGGCGCCAACGCCTATTCGACCACCGACGACACGGTGATCTACAGCAACGCGGTCAATTCGACGGCGACGATCCTGGCCAGCCAGACGGCCGACCAGACCAGCCCGACCAACGCCTCGGCCGCCTACACCACCGGCTACTGGTCGACCAGCGAGACCTGGTCGCGGGCGTTCTCCAACGCCGTCTTCGCCCAGGCCATGACCCAGCTGCCCTCGGCCTTCTATTTCGGCGGAAACGGCCTGCCCTCGACCTGGCTCTATCCGAACTTCAACTCGGTGGCCCAGTATCTCGACACGTCGCACTTCAACCTGAACAACCTGGAAAGCACGACGGGCAACGACGGCAATACCTACGAGCAGATCCCCTACAGGATCCAGGAACAGACCGACGCCCAGTACATCAAGTTCAACTACGCCTTCCCGCTGCTGGGCTACGACGTGAACGGCAACTTCGGCTGGCGCCGCGTCCACACCAAGACGCAAGGCACCGGCGCCCAGACCCGCAGCGAGACCTATGCGGCGACCAACGGCGGCACCTCGACCACCTATGTGCTGAGCAACAGCATCGCCACCATGACCAAGGACTACACGGTGTGGCTGCCCAGCTTCAACGTGGGCCTGTGGCTGGCGCCCAACAAGCTGGCCGCCCGCGCCGGCTTCGCCCAGCTGATGGCCCGGCCGCGCATGGACTACCTGATGCCGACGGTCAGCTGCACCACCGACAACTCGCCCGACGCCAACGGCGAGTTCGACGAGCCCAGCTGCACGGCCGGCAACCCGGAGCTGAAGCCCTACCGCGCCAACCAGTACGACCTGTCGTTCGAGTACTATCCCAACAGCGACACCCAGATCTCGCTGGGGCTGTTCTACAAGGACATCAAGTCGTTCTACGTCTCGTCGCGCACCCTGATCGGCAAGGTCGACTACTACGGCGACGGGGTGCTCTATAACTACAGCACCTACATCAACGGCGACGGGGCCAAGATCTCGGGCCTGGAGCTGACCGGCAAGACGGCCTTCACCTGGCTGCCGGGGGCGCTGTCGGGCCTGGGGATCGACGCCAACTACACCTACCAGGAAGCCAAGGACGTCGAGCTCTACTCCACCCTCGACGGCTCGCCCCTGCCCTTCCCGGGCCTGTCCAAGAGCAGCGCCAACTTCACGGTCTGGTACGACAAGGGCCCGATCAACGCGCGCCTGGCCTACAACTACCGCTCCAAGTACCTGGTCTCGGCCGCCGACACCTCGGGCCAGCCGGTGTTCCGCGACCCGACCGGCTATCTGGACGGCAAGATCACCTGGAAGCCGGGCCCCAAGGGCCTGTCCTTCTTCGTGGAAGGCAAGAACCTGACCAAGGAGGAGGAACGCTCCACGGCCGGCGACATCCGCCTGACCGAGCTGGGCTACTTCGGCCGCCGGTTCTTCATGGGCTTCACCTACAAGTATTGATGGTGAGCGGGCTCCCGGGCGACCGGGAGCCTCGCCGGACGCGGAAAGGGCCTCCCGAGCATCTCGGGAGGCCCTTTTTCATTCTACGTCGTCATCCCGGCCGTACGCCCGCGAAGCGGGCGGGAGAGCCGGGACCCAGGGGCGGCGACGCGACCTCGGCCACGCCCTGCTGGCGGCGAACCCGACCACCGCGCCCAGTCGCCTGGGTCCCGGCTCCGCGCGCTACGCGCTCCGGCCGGGATGACGACCGGTGGGCGATCAGAAAGCCCCTAGAACCCGAACTCCGGCTGGGCCGCGCCCGGGTGCTGGGTCTCGGGCAGGTGGCAGGTGAAGGTCGAGCCGGCGCCCGGCTCGCTCTCCAGGGCCACCCAGCCGCCGTGCAGCTCGACCAGCGCCTTGACCAGAGCCAGGCCCAGGCCCGGGCCGCCGCGATCGCGGCCGACGAAGCGGTCGAAGATGTGGGCCTGGACGTGGAAGGGCACGCCCCGGCCGGTGTCCTTGACGTGCAGCTTGACCTCGCCGAGGGCGCGCTGGGCCGAGATCGTCACCTTGCCGCCTGGCGGGGTCTGGCGCAGGGCGTTCTCGACCAGGTGGTCGACCGTCTGGTTCAGGCGCTTGGCGTCGCCGCGGATCAGGCCGACGTCCTCGTCGCAGATCACTTCCAGGGTGACGCCGCCGATCTCGGCGTCCTTGCCGCCCCGATCGAAAGCGCCCTGCAGCAGGTCGACGACGCGGATGTCCTCGATCTCCAGCGCCATCTCGCCGGCGTCGATCTGGGCCATGTCGAGCACATCGTCGATCGAGCGGGCCAGCTGGGTGGCGGCGGCGCGCACGGCGGCCACGTGGCCCTTGCCGCGCTCGTGCAGGCCCTCGGCGCGCTCGAGCAGTTCGGAATAGCCGATGATCGTGGTGAGCGGCGTGCGCAGCTCGTAGGAGACGTTGCCGACGAAGTCGCGCTTCAGCCGCTCGGCCTCGGCCAGGGCGGCCGAGCGGTCGGCCAGGGCGCTTTCCAGGTGGCGGGTGTCGGTGACGTCGGCGAAGGCGATCAGGGTCGCGCCGTCGGGCAGCGGCCGGCTCTGATAGACGACGATGCGGCCGTCCGAGGTGCGCACCTCGCCCGAGGTCGGCGCGCGCATCTGCGGATCGGGATCGGCCACCCGGCCCTTCAGCTCGCGCCAGAACGACAGGTCATGCAGGCGGCGCACGCACAGCTCGACCACGCCTTCGAAGTCGCCGGCGGCCTGCAGGGCCTGGGGCGTGACGTTCCAGAAGGTCTCGAAGGCCTCGTTGTGCAGGCGCAGACGGCCGTCCGAGCCGAACACGGCGACGGCGTCGTTCAGCTTGTCGAGCGTGGCCTGCTGCACCTGGATCAGGGCGTTGTACTGGGCCTTCAGGCGCAGCTCGCCGGTGATGTCGGAATAGAGCAGCAGCATGCCGCCCAGCGGGTGGGGCTGGCGCACGACCTTCAGGGTGCGGCCGTCGGGCAGGTCCCACAGCTCGTCGGCCTGGGGCCCCAGGTCCTCGTAGCGAGCCAGCTCGGCGGCCTTCCACTTGGCGTAGTCCACCGTCTCGGGCAGGCGGCGACGCTGGCGCAGGCGGTCCAGCACCTCGCCGTGGGTCGGGCGCTCGGCCAGCCAGGCCGGCTCCAGGCCCCAGAGGTCGGCGAAGGCGGTGTTGTGGAACGACAGGCGGCGGCTGGCGCTGAAGATCGCCACGCCGTCGGCGATGTGGTTGAGGGTCTCGTCGTGGGCGGCGACGTGGTTCTTCAGCGTCTCGCGGACGTCTTCCACCTCGGTGACGTCGGCGCTGAACACCCCGGCCCCGCCGCCGTCCAGCGGCTTGACGGTGAAGCGGAAGGCCCGGCGGCGGCCGTCGATCGGCGTCCAGCGCACGGTCTCGCGGCGCTCGGTCTTGGCGGCGGCCTCGACGGCCAGGGCGTCGACGGCGCGGTCGAAGGTCTTGCCGGCGCGGGCGGCCTCGCCGGCGGTGTCGAGACCCACCGCGCGCAGATAGGCGGCGTTGGCCCAGGTCGGCGCGCCGTCGGCGGCGGCGATCCAGGCCGGCTCGGACAGGCCGTCGACGAAGGCGGCGAAGCGGGCGGCGCTGGGCAGGCCAAGGTCGCCGGTCTGGGCGGCCAGGCGCAGCCAGGCCAGGGCGCCGGCCGCGCGGCCCTCGACGATGACCCGGCCGCCGGGACCGCGGGCCTCGAAGGCGCAGGCCTCGCCGCGCTCGAACAAGGCCTTCAGGCGGGCGGCGTGGTCGGGATCGCCGGCGATCAGGGCCTCGACCAGGGCGTCGGGCGTGGCCTCGACGTTCAGCACCTGGGCGCAGGCGTGCAGGCTGTCGTCGCCCGACACCAGGCGGGCCGCGCCGTCCTCGACCGCCACCAGGGCGTTGTCGAAGGCTTCAGCCGAGGCCTGGGCGGCCACCGAGCCGTTTTCCAGGGCGTCGAGGCGCTGGCGCATGCCGGCCAGGCGGGCGTCGAAGGCGCGGCGCTGGGCCAGGGCCCACAGGGTGGCGCAGATCGCCAGGCAGACCGCGCCGGCCGTCGCGGCCAGGATCAGATCGAGCGATGTCATCCGGCGTGTCGCTAGCCCCAGAAGGCGTAAGGGTCGAATCAGATTTGGCAGCTTAGACCGCGCGCGCCGAGAGCGCGATCTGGCCCCTTCCCCGAAGCGCGGATCGCGTTATGTGAAGTTCATGACCTGGACCGACCGCCTCGCCCCCTCGCTGGACGATTTCGCCGCCCTGGCCAAGGCCGCCTTCGACGGCCTGCCCGAAGAGTTCCGCCGCCTGACCGGCGACGTCGTCTTCCGCGTCGACGACTTCGCCACCGACGAGGTGCTCGACAGCCTGGGCATCGAGGATCCGTTCGAACTGACCGGCCTCTACCAGGGCGTGGACCTGTCGCGCCGCTCGGTGCTGGACTTCGGATCCCAGCCCTCGATGGTCTTCCTCTATCGCCGCCCGATCCTGGACGAATGGTGCGAACGCGGCGATGTGACCCTCGGCGCGCTGATCGAGCACGTCCTGGTCCACGAGATCGGCCATCACTTCGGACTGTCGGACGACGACATCCACCGCATCGAGGACGAGGCATGAGCCTGTTTGACGCTGAAACCTGGCGCGAGCGGATGGACGAGCGCTGGTTCGAGAGCGGCGTGGCCATCGCCGAGAAGGGCGACGTCGCCCTGGTGTCGATCGAGGACGACGCGGTCAGCGCCCATGTCACCGGCAGCGCCGGCGACCTCTACGTTGTCGAACTGCGCGCCCCCGCCGGCGAAGGCCGCTGCGACTGTCCGGGGTTCGAGAAGTTCGGCGCCTGCAAGCACCAGGCGGCCGTGGTCGTGGCGGCCAACGCCCTGGACGAGCCGGGCCTGCAGGCGGTGCGCGATCGAATGTCCCGCCTGCGCGACGGCCTGGCGCTGGACAGCCGCGAGGCGCTGGTCGAACGGCTGGTGGATCTGGCCCGCCGCCACCCGAAAGTGCTGGCTATTCTCGAAGGCTGACCAGCGATATTCAAAAGATATGGGTCAATAGTTTCCAGATATACCTGGAGCCCCGTCCATATTTTGCCTCAAAATTCGCCCAACGAACGGTGCGTAAATACACAATATCCCCCGTCGCGGGAGTTTGCGATTGAATATCACGGATTCTGCGCAATACTTCCCGCAGATTCGTCGGAGGTCGATGCAACACCGCTGACGACTGGTCAGTAGCGCTCCGCCTGCGGTGCGCGACCTGACCAGCCGCGTTGCGAGAGATTGCGTCAGTGTCCATACCGCCCCCCAAGGCCAGCAAGCCGGAGAACAAGGCCCTCGTGGTCGCGTTATCCGTTCTGCAACTGGCGATCGTGGTTTTGGTATGGTTGGCGGCCCTGATCCCGGCGGCGCTGGCGGCCCTGGCCGTGCTCCTCTGGAAAAGCCTCCGCCCGACCGTCCGGGGCAAGTTTCCGCCCGCCTGAGTTTTCCGCCGAGCCCGCGCCACCCCATGGAACTGCGCCACGTCCGCTATTTCGTCGCCCTCGCGGAAGAGCTCAACTTCACGCGGGCCGCCGCGCGCCTGGGCATCGGCCAGCCGCCGCTGAGCCAGCAGATCCGCGACCTGGAAAAGGAGATCGGCTATCCGCTGTTCCTGCGCCGGCCGCACGGCGCCGAGCTGACCGAGGCCGGGCGGGCTTTCCTGGCCGAGGCCCGGCTGATCCTGGAGCAGGCCGAACGGGCCAAGGAAGCCGCGCGCCGGGCCGGCGGCGGCCATGTGGGCGCGCTGCGGGTTGGCTTTACCTCGTCGGCCAACTTCCACCCGGCCGTGACCGAGGCCTTCGCCGTCTTCCACTGGAAGTATCCCGACGCCAGCCTGATCGTCGAGGAAAGCCACTCGGCCCGCCTGGCCGAGCGCCTGCTGCACTCGGAACTGGACGCGGCCTTCGTGCGTCCCGGCAACGTCGCGGCCGAGGGCCTGGACCTGCTGGCCCTGGGCGAAGAGCCGCTGATCCTGGCCCTGCCGGCCGGCCATCGCCTGGCCGCCCAGGCCCGCGTGCCGGTGGCGGCGCTGGCGGGCGAGCCGTTCGTGATCTTCTCGCAGGGCATCGGCCGCACGTTCCTGGGCCTGATCCGCGAAGCCTGCGCCCAGGAAGGCTTCGAGCCGACCATCGGCCAGGAGACCCCGCACATCGTGGCGATGATCAACATGGTGGCCGCGGGCCTCGGCGTGGCCATGGCCCCCGGCTCGATCGCCCAACTGGCCGTGCGCGGCGTGGTCTATCGCCCGCTCGACGGGGCCGTGCCGAAAGTGCCCCTGGCCATCGCCACCCGCGCCGGCGACGCCTCGCCCCTGGTGCGCAACTTCCTGGCCCTGATCCCGCCGCCGGCCGTGGAGGACTAGGCGGCGCCGACGCGGCCATGCCATAGCTTGGTCGATGATCGAGACCGACGCCCTGCTGCACATCGCCTTCGACGCCGAGGAGGCCGGGGACTACGCCCGGGCCCGCGAAGGCTATGCGCGCTGCGCCGAGTTCGGCGACATCACCGCCCTGACCAACCTGGCCTATCTGTACGACAACGGCCTGGGCGCCCCGCCCGACAAGGACGAGGCGATGCGCCTGTATCGGCAGGCCTGGCGCCGCGCCCGCTGCACGATTTCCGCCAACAACATCGCCGTCCTCTATCGCGAGCGCGGCGACCACCGCGCCATGGTCCGCTGGTTCGCGCGATGCGCGGCCGCCGGCGACGACTCCGCCTGCCTGCCGCTGGCCAAGTGCTATCTGGAAGGGGTCGGCGTGCGACGCTCGATCGACGCCGCCGTGCGCTGCCTGGCCAGGGTGCTGTCGTCCGACCACGTCTGCGAGGACGATATCGAGCAGGCCGAAGCCCTGATGGACCGGTTCCGCCCGCGCCTGGCCTAGGGCCCATACTCAATTGCGCGGATATTTTCACGCGTCATCCCGGCCGAAGGTCCGCGTAGCGGGCCGCAGAGCCGGGACCCAGGGGCCACCTGCGGTGCGCCGGCCCCTGGGTCCCGGATAAGCCCTGCGGGCTTTCCGGGATGACGAGAAGTAAGTCATTGAAACGGTTGGATCCGATAATCCGCCCAGTTGAGCCCGCCCCTAGCTCAGCACCGCCTCCACCCAGGCCGGAACCACCTCGCCGGCCGGGCCGTACAGCCGCTCGTCGAAGGCGCGGGCGTTGTCGGAGGGGTCCAGGTTGATCTCGCAGGTGCGGATCCCCATCCGCCGCGCCTCGGTCACGAAGCCGGCGGCCGGATAGACCGAGCCCGAGGTGCCGATGGCGACGAAGAGGTCGCTGCCCTCCAGCGCCTCGAAGATCTCGTCCATGAACAGCGGGACCTCGCCGAACCACACCACGTGCGGCCGGGCCATGCCGCCAGCTCCGCAGGATCCGCACACCATCTCACCGTCCAGCGGGCCTGGGTCTGGATGCGTGACCTCGCAGGCGTGGCAGCGGGTGACGGCCAGCTCGCCGTGCATGTGGACGACGCCGGTCGCACCGGCCTTCTCGTGCAGGTCGTCGACGTTCTGGGTGCACAGGAAGAGGCGCCCGCCCCGCGCCGCCAATTCTCGTTCCAGCCGCGCCAGGGCGAAGTGGACGGGGTTGGGCGCGGCGGCCGCCAGGTTGGCCCGCCGGGCGTTGTAGAAGGCCCGCACCTTGGCCGGGTCGCGGGCGAAGCCTTCGGGCGTGGCGACCTCCGACAGGTCGTACTGCGTCCATACCCCGCCTTCGTCGCGGAAGGTGCCAAGCCCGCTCTCGGCCGAGACCCCCGCGCCCGTCAGTACGAAGACGTTCAAGCCCATGGCGACGTTTCCCATTCTCGTTCAAGCGACTGTGGCAAAGGTGACGCCGTCGTCATTTTTAATTTGACCGTACCGGAAGTTTGAGTGGACAGTGTTCACTCGAGGAGAGACCCGCGCCAGACGGGCCCCGTCGAGCAGCCGAGAGGCCACAGGAGAGGAGCCGACCGTGACGGACAAGAACATCACCAAGGACGCCATGTACGACGCGGTAGCGCCCGACGACTTCGAGTCCATGCTCGAACTCGACCGGTACGGAAACCGCTCGAGCGCCTTCGACAAGATCATCTCGGCCACCCACGACCACTTCTGGGACCCGCTCGACAAGGCCTATATCGATTTCGACGAGCCGTTCGACATGGAGAACCAGCCGCTGGTTCCCGAAGACCTCGTCATCGCCCTGTCGACCGAGTACGTCTCCAACCACCTCTCCGACCCCAAGCAGCGCACCCGCTTCATCAACCAGTCGGTGCTGCGCAGCTTCTCGTCGATCCTGCACGGCGAGCAGGGCGCGCTGAAC
>CBINOL010000074.1:0-23538 GCA_966252285.1 uncultured Caulobacter sp. | reverse complement strand
CCCCTTCAGGGGGAGGGTCTTCATGTCTCCCTTCCCCCTTGATGGGGGAAGGGCCGGGGATGGGGGTGACTACGGCGGTCAGCCTTGAAACGAAAATGGGGGCGGAACGCGCGGTTCCACCCCCATCCCAACCCTTCCCCCATCGAGGGGGAAGGGCTTTAGTTTCAGGATCAGTTGATGTCCGGGATCTGGTCGCTGCCGACCGGGGGCTTGGCTTTTTCGCCGCGGCCCCAGAGGCGTTCGTACTTCCAGCCGGTGAGGTCCTCGACGATGGCCTTGGACTCCGGGGTTTCGGCTTCGGTGGCGCCGGCGCGCAGGCGTTCGACCTCGTGGACCAGGACCTCGTGGGTCTTGGCGTTGAGGCGGAACTTCCACGAGATGATCATGCCGGTGACCATCACCAGGATCGGGCCGCCGACCATGATCAGCACCAGGGTATGGATCGCCTGGGGCGTCTGCTGGACGACCTGGCCCTTGCCGCCCGAGACGAAGCCGCCCAGGCCCAGGAGGGTGGTGGTGAGCAGGATGGCGCCCGACTGGGCGATCTTGCGCACGAAGGTCATGACGCCGGCGAAGATGCCCTCGCGGCGCTGGCCGGTGACGGCCTCGTCGACATCGGGCAGGTAGTTGTAGACGCCCCAGGGCACGAAGTTCAGCGTGCCGCGGCCAAGGCCCGCCAGGATGATCGGCAGGAACAGCCAGAACAGGACCGTCGGGTTGAAGCCCGAACCGGCGGCGTTGAAGATGTTGCCGTGCAGGCCCTCGACGCCCGCGGCGAAGCCGGCCGGCTTGACGAGGTAGAAGCCCAGGAACAGCAGCAGGGCGGCGGCGACGAAGGTGATGGCCATGCGATAGGCGGCCGTCGGGCCGGTCTTGATGATCACGCGGATGGCGATCATCACCGAGATCAGCTGGGCGAAGTACATCATCGTCATCGCCTGGGAGATCACCAGGGTCGAGCCGACCATCACCGTGGCCACGAACAGCGGGAAGGCGGTGTTGAAGATGTCCTGGCTGATGTAGCCGCCCAGATAGAGCGACAGGTGCTGGCGGAAGGCCTTCAGTTTCAGGGTCGAGAACAGGTCGCGGAACATGTTGACCGGGATCAGCGCCGCCTTGCCCCAGTCCATGGCCTCGGGCTGGATCAGCTTTTCGTCCTCGGTGTAGGGGCGCTCCCAGGTGAACAGGACGACCAGCACCACCACCAGGCTGAACAGGCCGCCGAAGATGGCCGCCATGATCAGGAAGGTGTTGGAGCTGTCCTTGCCGCCGAAGTTGTTGATGATCAGCGTGGGCAGGTACGAGGCCAGGATCGCCGAGCTTTGGGCGATCAGCATGCGGGCGCCCGCGAACTTGGCCTTCTCCTTGTAATCCTTCGTCATTTCCGCCGCGAGGGTTTCCCACGGGATGAGGAACATCGTGTAGACGAACTCGAAGAAGATGAAGGTCACCAGGTAGTAGGTGAAGGTCTGGCCCGACACGAAGATCAGGGCGAAGCTGGGCAGCAGCGGGATGGTCAGCAGCAGGAAGATCTTCCGCCGCCCGACCTTACGGCCGATCCAGGTGTGGCGCAGGTTGTCGGAGATGTAGCCGATCAGCGGGCAGGTGATCGCCTCGAGCAGGCGCGGCAGGCCCAGGATCAGGCCGGTCTCGACCGGCGACAGTCCGCAGAAGGTGATGAAGAAGTAGGCCAGCCAGCCGGTGATCACGGCTTGCGCGCCGGCCCCCAGCATGTCGCCGGAGCCCCAGCCCCAATAGTTGATCCAGGACGGTTTGCGGGCGTCTGGCGTGGCCATGTTCGTTTCGTGTCCCAAAACTTCGAAAGGCTTCTGGTGAGCCTCTGAATTGCAGTCCCTCATCCGTTCTTCCCCGCGAAGGCGGGGACCCAAGCCGAGCTTCCGGCGCTCTCGCGATAGAGTCAGCTTGGATCCCCGCCTTCGCGGGGAAGGTCGGTGAGAGAGTTAGATGAAGGCGCGCTGGAACTCGCCGAGGGCCAGCATGGCCAGCGACTGGCCGTAGGGCATCGAGGTCAGCGGGATGTCCTTGTAGCCCTGGATCGTGTCGAACACCGGGGTGCCGAACGAGACCTGCTGCAGTTCGCCGGCGTCGTCGATGTTGGCCAGCACGCCCTTGATGGCGCGGATGGCGACGGCTTCGTATTCCTTGCCGATGTAGCGCTTGCGGACGGCCTTGAGCACGCCGTAGGCGAAGCCGGCCGTGGCCGAAGCTTCAAGGTACGAGGTCTTGTCGTTGATGATCGTGTGCCACAGGCCGGTTTCCTGGTCCTGGTACTCGGTCAGGGCCTTGATCTGGGCTTCCAGGGCGTCGATCAGGAAGGCGCGCAGGCCGTCGCCCGGCTTCAGGTCGAGCAGTTCGATGAATTCCGGGATGGCGATCGTCACCCAGCAGTTCCCGCGGGCCCACAGGGCGTCGGCGAAGTTGTGACGGCCCTCGAAGGTCCAGCCGTGGAACCACAGGCCGGTCTTGCGGTCGGCCAGGTACTTGATGTGGACCATGAACTGGCGCTTGGCCTCCTCGACGAAGTCGGGGCGGTCGAGCAGCAGGCCGATCTTGGCCAGCGGCAGCACGCTCATCATCAGCGTGTCGTCCCACAGCTGCTGCGGGTTCTCGCTGTTGAAGACGATGTGCTGGAAGCCGCCTTCCTCGGTGCGCGGGCCCTCGTACATGACGTAGTCGGCCCAGGTCTCGAGGTAGGGGATGTAGGTGTGGTCGCCGGTGGCCTCGTACAGATAGGCCAGGGTCAGGAACGGCGAGACCGTGTTGATGTTCTTGGTCGGGGTGCCGGCCTCGAAGCGGTCGGCGAACCACTTGGTCATGATGTCGAAGGCGCGCTCGTCGCCGTACATCTCGTACTGCTTCCACAGGCCGTAGAGGCCCACGCCGTGGGTCCATTCCCAGTCGTTCCAGCCCTTGGTGTCGATGACGCGGCCGTCGTCGAGGCGCAGCAGGAACTCGCCCGTCTCGTCGGTGATGTCGACGAGGTTGCTGATCAGAAGGGCGATCTTGGCCTTGACGTCCTTGGCCTCGATGCCGTGAGCGAGATTGGGCACGGTAGTCTCCTAAAGGTAAGTTCGGGGTAGGCGGGGGCCTACTGCTTGTAGTTCGGCGCGGGGACGCGGGCGACGGGCACGCCGCCTTCCACGTTGCGCAGCACTTCCAGTTTGACCGCTTCCAGGGCGTCGCCGGGGGCGCCGTCGCTGGTCACGGCCAGGGCGATGGTGTTCTTGCCATGCTCATCGATGATGCCGCTCGGCAGGACGAAGGTCCGCTGCGGGCCGACATGTGCGATGAACTGGCCCATGTTCCAGCCGTTGACGAAGATCAGCACGCGATAGCGGCCGGGCGAGCGCGGGGTCTTCGGATCGCCGATCGTCAGGCCCAGGGTCACGTCCTGGTCCTTGGGCAAGGCCAGGTCGAAGTTGGTGCGATACCAGGTGGTGCCGGCATAGGGCGTGGTCTGCGCCATGTCGGCCTTGGCCCAGCCCTGGTCGGGGAAGCCCGGCAGGTGCCAGCCGTTGCGCTCGCCGTACTGGCCGCCTTCGTTCATCGGGCCGCGCACCGGATCGGCGATGTCCTCGCCGCCCTTGTTGCCCTGGATCTTCCAGCTGATCGGCACCGCGAAGCTGTAGCTCGTGGGGCTCGACAGCGAGGCCGACACGAGGCCGCGGGCTTCCTTGTGGAAGTCGTCGGCGTCGAGGTCCCAGTTGTGGCCGTTGTTGCGCACCATCACCGACAGCACGTGCTCGCCGTCGCCGCGCAGCGCTTCGGGCAGCTTGAAGGTGGCCACGCCCGTGGTGATCGGGCGCGGCAGGCCGCCGTCCAGCTCGTGCTGGCCCAGGAACTTGCCGTCCAGCCACACCTGCAGCATGCCGGCGCCGCCGGCGCCATAGTGCAGGGTCAGGGTGTCGATGTCGGCGCGGCCCTTGTAGCGGCCGCGATACCAGACGTCGCCGTGGTGGAAGCCGTGGGTGCTCATGTCGAGCGCCGGCTGGCCCGTCGGCGGACGCACGGTGGAGCCGCCGCGCTTGCCCTCGGCCTTGGCCCAGGCGCTGTCGTCGAATGCGGGATCCGACTCCGGCGAGCCGGCGGCGGTCTTCCAGTCGAGCTTGGCCAGGTCCGGCACGGTGACGGCGGTCGGGCCGGCCAGCGACTTGGACGCCAGCAGCGAGCCCGAGGCCGTGGCCTTGGCGGCGACGGCCGCGCCGTTCCAGCGGACGGACTTCACGCCCTTGGGCGCGAAGACTTCCAGGGCGCTTTCGGTTTCGGTGTCGCCGGTCAGCGACAGGACCGCGCCCTTGACGCTGGCGGTGCGAACGAGGCCGGGGCCGCGTTGCAGGGTCGGGCCGGCGGCGGTGTCCTGGCGCCAGAAGGTCTGGCCGGTGGCCTCGTCGGCCAGCAGCAGCACGAGCGGCGGACGGCCGCCGCCGGTGATGCGCACGCGGGCCAGGCCCGTGTGGGTGTAGGAGAGCTTCAGGTCGCCCTTGGCCGCGTCGAAGCTCGACGAGACCTGACCTTCCAGCACCTCGACCTTGGGAGCCTCGGCGTAGCGCAGGACGGTCTCGCCGGCTTCGCCGGCGCGGCCGTACATCAAGGCCAGGTCGCCGCCGTTCCAGGGCAGGTGGGTCTGGATCTCGGACGTCGAATAGACGAGGCGCTGGCCGCCCAGGTCGTACGAAGCCATCAGCATCTTGCTGTCCTGGCCCTTGATCCGCGAGGGGACCACGTACTCGCCGTCGCGGGTCTTGACCTTGAAGGTGAAGGCCTCGTCGCCGGTGGCGCTGCTGGGGTTGTGGATCACCACGTAGAGGTGGCTGCCGGTCTCGGCGTTGACGTTGTGATAGACGCGGACCTTGTCGTTCGAGGGAACGACGGCCTCGCCCTTGTCCATGCGGCGCAGGTCCGGAACGGCGTTCAGGAACTGGCCCATCTGTTTCATGACGCGGGCCTTGTCGCGCAGGCCGCGGGCTTCGTCGATCGCCGAGCCGTAGTCGTAGGAGCTGAACACCACCGGGGCCGGCGACCAGCCCCAGCTGGTGCCGCCATAGGTCATGTAGAAGCTCTGGATCGTCAGGCCGTTGGCGATGTTGGCGCCGTAGAACACCCGCTGGTAGCCGACGCCGCGATGGATGGCGGTGCAGTCGTAGTCGCCGTTGCTGCCCCAGTAGTCGAACCAGCCGCCGCCGAACTCGGCCGCGAAGCCGGGGGTGTTGGGGCTGGCCGAGGCGCCGCCCTTGGCCCCGCCGGCGCCGTAGAGGCCCCAGTCGGGCGCCACGCCGGGCGAGGAGGGTGTCGAGTCGACCTTGCACGAGCCGCCCGGATAGCCGTCGAAGGCGTAGAGGTCGGTCGGGCCTTCGACCGCGCCGGGCACGTTGGAGCCCTTGGGCACCCAGTAGCCGTTGCGGCCCTTGTCGTTGTGGAACAGCGGGACGGTGATGCCGTCGGCGCGGGCCTTGTCGGCCAGCCACTGCATGTAGCGCTGCTGCGGCGCGCCCACGACGTCGAGTTCGTTCTCGATCTGGTGGGCGATGACCGTGCCCTGGCCGGTGGTCAGCTGGTGGCGGGCGATGACCTTGTTGATCTGCGACAGCCACTCGTCGGCGGCCTGGATGTACTCCGGCGCGTCGGTGCGGGCGCGGGCCTGCTGGTTGACGAGGTGGCCCGGGAAGCCGCCGCGCGTCAGCTCGGCGTTCACGTACGGGCCGGCGCGGGTGATGACGTAGAGGCCTTCTTCCTTGGCCATGGTCAGCACGCGATCCATGTCGCGGATGCCCGAGAAGTCGTAGACCCCCTGCTTGGGCGAATGGTAGCCCCAGTCGATGTAGATCGCGACGGTGTTGTAGCCGCTGGCCTTCATCTTCTGGAGGATGTCGCGCCACAGGTCGGGGCTGGGCACGCGGAAGGGGTGGAACTCGCCGCCCCAGGAATAGATGCGATTGCCGTCGACCTTCAGGGAGTACTTGTCCCAGGTGATCTTGTGGGCTTGCGCGGGTTTCTCCGCGACCGCCTGGTCGCCGCCTTCCTTCAGCACGGTGAAGTGGCGGACCGTGCCCGACAGCTCGGGCAGCTCCTTCTTGGGCGTCCAGGTGCGGAAGCCGTCGGTGCTGTCGGAGTACCAGTAGCGCTTCGACATGTACTCGTCGAAATAGATGCGCCAGGCGCCTTCAGGCGTGCGGGTGAGGGCGGGACCTTCGAGGAACTTGCCCCAGCCGGCCCAGTCGCCGCCGCCCTTGACCTGCCAGGGGCCGTCCAGCGACGGGGCGGTCAGAAGCTCGATGAACTTGGTGGTCTCGTTCTTGGCGAAGGCCTGGTACTGCGAGCCCTCGCGCACGACGACGGCGTCGTTGTAGTTGGGGCCCATGCCCGACAGCGGGCGCGGCGCGCTCCAGCTGGCGAGGTCGGCGTCCTGGGCGGTGATCCGGTAAGGCTGGAACTGCCCGGCGATGCCCGTGGTCGAGACCGACAGGATCAGGTGCTCGGAGCCGTCGGCGTCGACGAACCACTCCGGCGCCCAGGTGTTGGTCGAGCCGGCGACGTCGACGGTGACGTCGCGCAGGAAGGTCCAGTCGACCAGGTCCTTGCTGCGGGCCAGGCCGATCGTGTTGCCGGTCCAGCCGGTGGTGTAGGCGACGTAGTAGAAGCCGTCCTTGCGCTTGATGACGCTGGGGTCGCGGATCAGCCCCTTGGGCGGGGTGTAGGCCAGCGGCTTCTGCAGGGTGAAGCGCGAGCCGTCGGCCGAGTCGTACACGCTCATGTTCGACTGGCTGGCGTTGGTGAACGCCGTCATGACGTAGCGCGTCGGCTCAGCCAGCGCGGTGGTGGCGAGCAGGGCGGCGGCGAGGCCGAAGAGGGCGGGACGCTTGATCACTGGTCTCAGCCCTCGAAGTAGAAGACGGGCTTGAGCGGCCATTCGACCGGCTTGTTGTCCGGATGGACGTCCATCAGGTCGGCCATGAAGTCCCACCAGCGCTTCATCACCGGCTGCAGGGGCAGGGCGTCCTTGTTGTTGTCCGGCTTCAGGCGAAGCACGGCGAACAGGCTCATGGTCTCTTCGTCGAGGAAGATCGAATAGTCGTAGATGCCGGCGTTGCGCAGGGCTCCGGCCAGGTCGGGCCACAGCTCGTCGTGACGGCGCTCGTACTCGGCGGCGACACCGGGCTTCAGCTGCATGCGGAAGGCGATCGGGCGGCCCTCGGTCAGCGTGCTCATGGTTTCCTCCTGGTGTCGTTTCTTGGTTTTCAGGCGATGCGGTAGACGGCGGCGGCCGTGCCGGCGAACAGGCGCTGGCGCTCGGCGTCGCTGAACTTGGCCGTGATGGCGTCGTAGGCCGCGTAGAAGGCGTCGAAGCTGCCGTGCACCTTCTCGACCGGGAAGTTGCTGGCGAACATGGTGCGCTCGACGCCGAAGGTCTCGATGACCTGCAGGATGAACGGACGCAGGCTGTCCACCGTCCAGGCGCGGTCGACCATGGCCAGGCCCGAGACCTTGCAGGTGACGTTCGGGCGCTTGGCCAGCGCGGCCATGCCGGAGCGCCAGAGCGCCAGGCCCGCCTCGTCGCGGTCGGTGGGCATGCCGGCGTGGTTGACGATCAGCGCGATGTCGGGATGGGCGTCGGCCAGGGCCGCGGCGGTTTCCATCTGCGCGGGATAGAGCTGCAGGTCGAACGACAGGCCATGCCTGGCCAGCAGGCTGAAGCCCGCGCGCCACTGGTCGTTCAGCAAGAGGTCGGACGGGCCGTAGGTCTTGGCCGGATCCGCGTGGAAATTGACGATCTGGCGGATCCCGCGCACGTGCGGCCGCGAGGCGTGAGCCTCCAGCAGGGCTTCGACGTTGGGATCATCCAGGTTTGCGCCGGCGACGATAGCGCCGATGGGGGCGTCGGCGGCGATCAGGCTTTCCAGCCAGTCGGTCTCGGAAAGCTGCTTGTCGGTGGGCAGGCCGCACTCGACGTGGACCAGGCTCTGGACGCGCCAGGGCAGGGCGTCGGCGGCGTAGTCGGCGGGCAGGTAGTTCTTGCCGGCGATCAGGCGCATGTCGCCCGCCGGGTTATTGGGCAGGGGAACGTCCTGCAGCCACGAATAGTAGTGCTTTTCGAGATCCCACAGGTGCATGTGGGCGTCGATGATCGGACCCGCGTACGCCATGCCTGTCCCCTTGGTCTCGTAAGCCGCAGGCCCGCCCATCCCGAAGGACGAGCGGGCCCGGTCTCAAACTAGAAGGTCGTCCGGCCGCCCGACGTGTCGAACGTCGCGGCGGTGGTGAAGCTGCACTCCTCGCTGGCCATGAAGCAGACCATCGCGGCGCTTTCCTCGACTTCGCCGAGGCGACCCATCGGGATCTTCGAGCGCATGTACTCGACCTGGCTGGCGGGCAGCTGCTCGAGGATCGGGCTCTCGAAGGTGGCGGGGGTCAGGCTGTTGGCGATGACGCCCTTGCCGGCCAGTTCCTTGCCCAGCGACTTGGTCAGGCCGATCACGCCCGCCTTAGACGCCGAATAGGCGCTGGCGTTCGGGTTGCCTTCCTTGCCGGCCACCGAGGCGACGTTGACGATGCGGCCGTAGCCGGCCGCCAGCATGTGCGGCACCACCGAACGGCAGCAGTAGAACAGGCCGTTCAGGTTGATGTCGATGACGCGCTTCCAGCTGTCGAGCGGGAACTCGTGCACCGGAACCGTGGCGCCGGTGATGCCGGCCGAGTTCACGAGCACGTCGATCTTGCCCAGGGCGTCGAAGCTGGCGGTCGTGGCGGCGGCCACCTGGGCCTCGTCCGAGACGTCCAGGGCGACGGTGAAGGTCGCGCCGACTTCCTTGGCGGCGGCTTCCAGCGCGTCGGCGTTCAGGTCCCACAGGGCGACCTTGGCGCCTTCGGCGACCATGCGGCGGGCGGTTTCCTTGCCCAGGCCCGAAGCGCCGCCGGTGATGACGGCGGTGCGGCCCGAAAAGCGGTTGGCGTAAACGGTCACGAGACGCCTTCCTTGGTCCAGGCGATGACTTCCTGGCGCTGCTCGCCGAGCTTCTCGATGCCCAGGGTCATGACGTCGCCCGGCTTCAGGAAGATCTTTTCCGGCTTCTGGCCCTCGCCGACGCCCGGAGGGGTGCCCGTCGTGAGGATGTCGCCCGGCTCGAGGGTGACGAAGCGGCTCATGTAGGCGATCAGCTCGGCGACGCCGAAGATCATCGTCTTGCTGTTGCCGGTCTGCATGCGCTTGCCGTTGAGGTCGAGCCACATGTCGAGGTTCTGGCAGTCGCCGACTTCATCGGCGGTGACGACCCACGGGCCCACCGGACCGAAGGTGTCGCAGCCTTTGCCCTTGTCCCACTGCGAGCCCATTTCCTTCTGGAAGGCGCGCTCGGAGACGTCGTTCACCAGCACGTAGCCGGCGACGTAGTCCAGGGCTTCGGATTGCTCGACATAACGGGCGCGCTTGCCGATCACGACGCCGAGCTCGACTTCCCAGTCGCCCTTTTCGGCGCCCTTGGGCAGCATCACCTGGTCGTTCGGGCCGTTGAGGCACGAGATGGCCTTGGTGAAGAAGATCGGCTCGGGCGGGGGCTCGAGGCCGGCTTCCTTGGCGTGGTCGGCGAAGTTCAGGCCGATGGCCAGGAACTTGCCGACATTGCCGATCGGCACGCCGTAGCGCGGCGAGCCTTCGACCACCGGCAGGGTGGCCTCGTCGATGGCGGCGATCTTGGCCAGGCCTTCCGGGGTCAGCTCCGCGCCGGTGATGTCGGACACGTGGCCCGACAGGTCGCGGATCTTGCCTTCGGAATCCAGCAGGCCGGGCTTTTCGGCGCCCCGCGGGCCGTAACGCAACAGTTTCATGGTCTTCTGGCTCTAGGGGTAATGGGGGAAGGGGAGGCGCGGCTTACCGCGGGTAGGGACGGTGCAGGCCGACGTCGCGGTTCAGTTCGACGCCGAAGCCGGGCGCGTCGCCGAGCTTGAGCTTGCCGTTGACCGGAACGGGCTCGCCGATCAGCTGCGGATGGAACATCGGTACGACTTCGTCGGCCTTGGGCGCCATCATCAGGAACTCGGCGAACGGGCTGTTATGGCGCGTGATGACGAAGTGGTAGCTGTACACCGACGAGCCGTGCGGGATCATCATCACGCCCTTGCTGTCGGCCAGGTTGGCGATCTTGATCAGTTCGGTGACGCCGCCGCACCAGCCCACGTCCGGCTGGATGATGTCGCAGCATTCCATTTCCAGCAGCATGCGGAAGCCCCAGCGGGTGGCTTCGTGCTCGCCGGTGGTGACCAGCATGCCGGGAGGGGCGTTCTTCTTCAGGTCGCGGTAGCCCCAGTAGTCGTCGGGGCTCAGGGCCTCCTCGATCCACTTCAGGCCGTACTCGTGGGCCTTGTGCGCCAGCTTGGTGGCGTAGTTCAGGTCCAGCGACATCCAGCAGTCGAACATCAGCCAGAAGTCCTCGCCCACGCGGTTGCGCATGGTTTCGAGCTCTTCCAGGTTCTTGCGCAGACCTTCCTCGCCCTCGGCCGGGCCGTGGTGCAGGGGCATCTTGCCGCCGATGAAGCCCATTTCCTTGGCCAGATCCGGACGGGCACCGGTGGCGTAGAAGGTCAGCTCGTCACGGACCTTGCCGCCCAGCAGGGCGTAGACCGGCTCCTGGCGCAGCTTGCCGATCAGGTCGTAGAGCGCCAGGTCGACGCCCGAGATGGCGTTCACAACCAGGCCCTTGCGGCCGTAGTACTGGGTGGAGAAGTACATCTGGTCCCAGATCTTCTCGACCTCGGTCGGATCACGACCTTCGAGGAAGCGGGCCAGGTGCTTTTCGACGATGTAGGCGGCCGGCTCGCCGCCGGTGGTCACCGCAAAGCCGATCGTGCCGTCGACGGCCTCGATCTCGACGACCAGGGTGCCGAGCACGTTGATGCCAAAGCTCTGGCGGCTCTGGCGGTACTCGGGATAGCGCGACATCGGGGTGGCGATGTGGTCGTCGATCCAGTGGCCTTCGCCCTGGTCGTGATAGTCGGCGCCGCCCCCGCGGACCACATAGGCGCGAACAGCCTTGATCAAGGGAAGCGGCATCTCGTGCTCCAACCATCGCCCGGTCTCTCGTGACCGGATCTGCCCCTATTAGAGGAGGCGCGCCAGCGGGGCCGCCGAACGACGCGAACGACTGTTCGCGCTACCTCCCCAGAACATCGTATGACACGCTTGTCGCAGGACCCCCGCGACCGAAAGAGTCGCTGACGCGAGCCCTTGTCTTGCGTTCCATATTATGAGAGGTAGTGCTACAAAATGAAACCCAGCACGTCAAGGGGAGCGGAACCGGTGGCGGACGACGAAGGCGCGGCGACCAAGAGCCCAAGCGGCAGCCAGACGCTGTTTCGCGGCCTGGACGTGCTCGACGTGGTGGCCGATGCGGGGGCCATCGGCCTGCCGGCCCTGGCCGCGCGACTCGGCCTGACCCGCAGCACCACGCACCGCCTGGCCACGGCCCTTGTCGAGCGCCGCCTGCTGACCCAGACCCCGCGTGAAGGCTACAGCCTGGGCCCGAAGCTTCTGGAGCTGGGCTACCTGGCCAGCCAGCAGATGGACCTGCCGCGCATCGCGCGCCCGCATCTGGAAAAGCTGTGGGAAGAGCTGGAAGACACCGTCCACCTGGGCGTGCTCGACGACGACCGCGCTCTTTACCTGGACAAGCTGACCGGCCGCCGCCGCATCAACATCTCCTCGCGCGTGGGCGATCGCCAGCCGATCCGCTCGACGGGCCTGGGCAAGGCCCTGGTGCTGGACGACGACGAGGGCCGCTGGCGCACGCTCTATCGCAAGGAAGGCCCGGCCGCGGCCGGCGCGCCGAACGAAGAGCAGTGGATCGCCTGGATGCACGACTATTCCCAGCGCGGCATCGCCTTCGACTTGGAAGAAAATGAAGACCGCATCCGCTGCGTGGCCGCGCCCGTGCGCGGGGCGGGCGGTCAGATCGTCGCCGCGATCAGCGTCTCGGGCGCTGCTCAGTACATGGACGACGAACGGATGGGCGGGCTGGTGGACGACATCCGCCTGGCCGCCGACGCGATCAGCCGCGATCTGGGCTGGAACGGCAAGCGGGGGTCAGGCGCCAAGACCTGACGCCTCCCGCGCGTATGTATGACGGAGGAACTATGCTTCTGAAGGACAAGGTGGTGCTGGTGACCGGCGCTTCGGGCGGCATCGGCAAGGCGGCCGCCATCGGCGCGGCGCGTCATGGCGCCGACGTGGCGATCAACTACCACTCCGACGAGGCCGGCGCGGCCGACGCCGTGGCGCAGATCGAGGCCCTGGGCCGTCGCGCCATCGCCGTGAAGGGCGACGTGGCCCAGGTCGAAACCGCCCAGGCCTTCGTCGACGCCGCCGTCGCCGCCTTCGGCAAGGTCGACGTCTTCGTCAACAACGCCGGCATCTGCCCGTTCCACGCCTTCCTGGACATGCCGCCGGAAGTGATGGAGCGGACCATGAAGGTGAACCTGTTCGGCGCCTATTACATGGTGCAGGCGGCGGCCAACCAGATGGTCAAGCAGGGCCACGGCGGCTCGATCATCGCCGTTTCCTCGATCAGCGCCCTGGTCGGCGGCGGGATGCAGACGCACTACACCCCGACCAAGGCCGGCGTGCACAGCCTGATGCAGTCGACCGCCATCGCGCTGGGCAAGCACGGCATCCGCTGCAACTCGGTGCTGCCGGGCACGATCGAGACCGCGATCAACAAGGAAGACCTCGCCGACGTCGCCAAGCGCGAATACATGAGCGGCCGCATTCCGCTGGGCCGCCTGGGCGAGCCCGACGACCTGGCCGGCCCGATCGTGTTCCTGGCCTCGGACCTAGCCAACTACGTCACCGGCGCGGCCCTGCTGGTCGACGGCGGCGCGTTCGTGAACCTGCAGTAGATCGATCGTCCTTCCATGATCGTCTCGTCGACCACCGACTTCCGTGAGGCTGCGCGGCGCAAGCTGCCGCGCTTCCTCTTCGACTACATCGACGGCGGCGCCTACGCCGAGCGGACCCTGGCCCGCAACGTCTCCGACCTCGCCGATCTGGCCCTGCGACAGCGGGTGCTCAAGGACGTGTCCAAGGTCTCGACGGCGACCAGCCTGTTCGGCGTGGAGCAGTCCATGCCCGTGGTGCTGGCCCCCGTGGGCCTGACCGGCATGTACGCTCGGCGCGGCGAGTGCCAGGCGGTGCGCGCGGCTTCGGCCAAGGGCGTGCCGCTGTGCCTGTCGACGGTGTCGGTGTGCGACGTGGACGAGGTGGCGGCCGCGTCGAGCCGGGCCCTGTGGTTCCAGCTCTATGTGCTGCGCGACCGGGCGTTCATGCGCGACCTGCTGGCGCGGGCCGAGGCGGCGGGGGCGAGCACGCTCGTCTTCACCGTCGACATGCCCGTGCCGGGGGCCCGCTACCGTGACGCCCATTCGGGCATGAGCGGTCCGAACGCCGGGGCTCGCCGCATCCTGCAGGCCATGGGCCGCCCGCAATGGGCGTGGGACGTCGGCGTCATGGGCCGTCCCCACACCCTGGGCAACGTGGCCCCGGTGCTGAAGGGCAATACGGGCCTGGAGGACTTCATGGGCTGGCTGGGGGCCAATTTCGACCCCTCGATCCAGTGGAAGGACCTCGAATGGATCCGGCAGTCCTGGAAGGGGCCGCTGGTGATCAAGGGCGTGCTCGATCCCGAGGACGCCAAGGCCGCCGCCGACATTGGCGCCGACGGCGTGGTGGTGTCCAACCACGGCGGCCGCCAGCTGGACGGCGTGCTGTCGTCGGCCAAGGCGCTGCCGGCCATCGCCGATGCTGTCGGCGACAAGCTGACCGTGCTGGCCGACGGCGGGGTGCGTTCGGGCCTCGACGTGGTGCGGATGCTGGCCCTGGGCGCCAAGGGCGTGCTGCTGGGCCGGGCCGCCGTCTACGCCCTGGCCGCGCGCGGCCAGGCGGGCGTGACCCAATTGCTGGACCTGATGGAGAAGGAGATGCGGGTGGCCATGGCCCTGACCGGCGTCAATTCCGTCTCCGAGATCGATCGTTCAATCCTGGCGGAGACCCGCTGATGAAAACCGCCGCCGCCCTCGCACTGGCTCTGGTCATGGGGGCGGCGCCGGCCGCCCTGGCCGACCCCAACCGGATCGTCATCGCCAGCGATTCCACCGCCGCCGACTACAGCGCCCGCAGCTTCCCGCAGATGGGCTGGGGCATGGTGCTGAAGTGCTCGCTGAAGCCCGACGCCCAGATCGTCAACCTGGCCCGCGGCGGCCGCTCGACCAAGACCTTCCAGGAGGAGGGGCTGTGGTCGGTGCTGATGGCGCAGCTGAAGCCCGACGACACGGTGTTGATCCAGTTCGGCCACAACGACGCCGACACCAAGAAGATCGTCCGCTTCACCGACCCGAACGGGGCCTATGCCGACAACCTGCGCCGGTTCGTGGCCGACGTTCGCACGGCCGGGGCCAAGCCGGTGCTGATCACCCCGATCGCCAAGCTGATCTTCAAGGACGGCCAGATCCAGGACACCCACGGCCCGTACTCTGCCACCGTGCGGCGCGTGGCGGCCGAGACGAAGACCCCGCTGATCGACCTCGACAAGGAAAGCCAGGCCGCCCTGCAGAAGATCGGCGAGGCCGCGGGCGCCAAGCGCTTCATGATCTATTCGGCCGCCGACAAGATCGCCAGCCACCCCGAAGGCATCAACGACACCACCCACCCCAACGAGCTGGGCGCGCGCATGGCCGCCGGCATCGTGGCCAAGGGGCTGCGGGGCGCGAAGGTTCCGGCGTCCAAGCTGGTGCTGCGAGGCGAGGCCGATGCGTCCGCGCGTGGTGAGCCGACCTGCGCGGCGAGGCCCTAGGCTTCAGGCAAAAAGAAAGGAGCGTCGGCGGGGCCGGCGCTCCTGGACCTCAGAGGGGGAAGTACGAGGTCAGGCAGAACAGGGAAGGATCGAGCTTCGATCCATCGATCAATTCTCACAATGTGGACAATTGATCGATATATTGAGAATATCATCGAGGCGGCGGACGTCAACCGCCGTTGTGGGGAAACGCTGATGAACCGTACGATCCTGTCCGCCGCCCTGGTGCTGGCGCTGGCGCCCGCGCCGCTGCTGGCCGCGCCGAAAGCCCGCCCGGCCGCCGTCTCCGAAGTTCCGAGCTGGCGCAGCGCCTGGGGTAACGCGCCGATCGCGCCGCAGGCCGTGGCCCGGCCGGGCGAGGCGAGGGCCTTCACCGACGTCACCGTCCGCCAGGTGATGCGTCTGAACGCCGGCGGCGAGGCCGTGCGGCTGCGCCTTTCCAACGAACTGAACGAGCGTCCGCTGGCGGTGGGGGCGATCACGCTGGCCCCGGCCGACGCCGACGGAAAGATCCTGGGCGCGCCAATTGCCGTGACCGTCGGCGGCAAGGCCGAGTTCACGATCCCGCCGGGCGCGCCGGTGCTGAGCGATCCGGTGGTGCTGCCGGTCAAGGCGATGGACTATGTCTCGGCGGCGATCTTCTACGTCGGGACCCAGGCTCCGGCCGGCCACCGCGTGCGGCTGTTCGTGGCCCCGCCCGGCAACCACGTCGCCAAGGACGCGATCCCGGGCGAGCAGGCGCTAAAAGGTCCAGGCCTGATCAGCGGCGTCGAGGTGCGCGGGCCGGGCGAGGCGCCGGTGCTGGTGGCCATCGGCGACTCGATCACCGAAGGTTCCGGCTCGACCCCGAACGCCGACAAGGGCTGGCCCGAACAGCTGGCGGCGCGGCTGGCCGCGCGCGGTCAGGGCTGGAGCGTCGTCAACATGGGCGTCGGCGGCGGGCGGCTGCTGCGCGAGGTCTCCGGCCCCAGCGCGCTGTCGCGCTTCGACCGCGATGTGCTGAGCGTGGCGGGCGTCAAGGCGGTGGTGGTGCTGGAGGGCATCAACGACATCGGCCGCGCCGTGCAGCCGGGCTTCACCGCCGACGCGGTGACGCCAGACGACCTGATCGCCGGCTATCGCCAGCTGATCGCTCGAGCCCACGCGCGGGGCGTGAAGATCTATGGCGGCGTCATCCCGCCGTTCGAGGGCGCGGCCTATTATCACGACAAGGGCGAGGCCACGCGCCAGGCCGTCAACGCCTGGATCCGCACGGGCGGCGAATTCGACGGTGTCATCGACTTCGACGCGGTGCTGCGCGATCCGGCCAAGCCGAGCCAGCTGCGCGGCGAGACCCACGGCGGCGACCATCTGCACCCGAATGATGCCGGCTACGCCCTGATGGCCGAGGCGGCGGACAAGGCCGTCTTCCCCGGCAAGTAGACCCGTAACCCGCCTTGCCGCGCAGGCGGCGGGCGGGTTAGCTCCCTCATGAGTATTCGTGAGGGGGCTTATCCATGAAGACCATCAAGTCGCTGCTGATCATGACGGCCGTGCTGGCGACGCCGGCCCTGGCCCATGCCGCCGACGGCGACTCCAAGAAGTCGGTGGCGGTGTTCATCGCGCTGTTCGCGGTGTTCTGCGGCGTGGGTACGGTGTTCCTGGCCGTTGCGGCGAGCAAGGCCAAGAAGAAATAGCCGGTCATCCCTTTCACCCTTCCCCCCCCTTGATGGGGGAAGGGCGGGGATGGGGGTGACTGCCGCATTGGCGGCGGCGTGGCGTCTGACGTCGCACCACCCCCACCCCTGCCCCTCCCCCATCAAGGGGGAGGGGATCATGTAAAAGCATTTCCTCATTTGCGGCTGATCGATCCCGGCCGCCGCTCCAAGCGTGATTGCACCTGTCGCAATCCTGGGTAAGGTCGCTTCAAACGGCTGTTTGGGGTGACGCGATGGCAGGGCAGGGTTTGCGGCGGCGTTTCGGGCTTGCGACGGCCCTGGCTCTATCTCTGGCCTGGAGCGGCGCGCCCGCCCTGGCCGCCCCGAAGGACCAGCTGGTCGCGGCCGCGCCCGAGAGCGTCGGCGTCTCGCCAGAACGGCTCAAGCGCCTCGACGTCCTGATGAAGGACCTGGTCGCCACCGGACACCTGCCGGGCGCCACGACCATGCTGGTGCGTCACGGCAAGGTGGTCAGCTTCGAGACCTATGGCGCGCGCGGCTTCGGCGGCCCGCCGATGACCAAGGACACCATCTTCCGCATCTACTCCCAGACCAAGCCGGTCACGGGCGTGGCGATGATGATCCTGTTCGAGGAGGCCAAGTGGAGCCTCGACGATCCGGTGACCAAGTACGTGCCGGAACTGGCCAACCTGCGCGTCTACAAGGGCGTCAACGCCGACGGCTCGTTCATCACCGAGGCGGCCGACCGACCGCCGACCATGCGCGAGATCATGAGCCACACGGCCGGCTTCGCCTATGGGCTCAACCCCGACAACCCGGTCGACAAGGCCTATGTCTCGACCAACGTGCTGGGCTCCAAGAGCGGCCAGGAGTTCGTCGAGCGCCTGGCCAAGCTGCCGCTCTACGGCCCTCCCGGCAAGCAGTGGAAGTACAGCGTCGGCGTCGACATCCAGGGCTTCATCGTCGAGAAGCTGTCGGGCCAGAGCCTGCCTGACTTCATGCAGGCCCGGATCTTCGCGCCGCTGAAGATGAAGGACACCGGTTTCTGGCTGCCGCCCGAGAAGTTGGGTCGCCTGGCGGACCTCTACCTGTGGAACGGCAAGGAGAAGAAGATCCAGCCGGCCGAGGGCTTCATGGTGCTGGACGTCACCAAGCCGCCGGTGGTGGCCTCGGGCGGCGGCGGCCTCGTCTCGACCAACGCCGACTACGCCCGCTTCTGCCAGATGCTGCTGAACGGCGGCGAGCTGGACGGGGCGCGGATCCTGTCGCCGGCCACCGTCAAGCTGATGGCTTCCGACCACCTGCCCGACGCCATCCTCGATGATCCCAAGGCCGGGTTCTCCAAGGCCACGGGCAAGGGCTTCGGCCTCGACTTCATGGTCATCACCGATCCGGCTCGCGCGGGCACGCTGGCGGGGAAGGGGACCTACAGCTGGGGCGGCGCGGCCGGCACCTGGTTCTGGATCGATCCGGAGAACGACCTCTTCTTCCTGGGCATGATCCACGTGCTGGCCAAGGACGGCGATCCGGCCCTGCGCGACCTAGGCGACCGTGCTTCCACCCTGGTCTACCAGGCGCTCACCAATCCCGAAAAATAAGGCCCACAAAGGGGCCACGGAGGAAATCACATGCAGGATCTGTTTTCGCTCGAGGGCCGCGTGGCCCTCGTCACCGGCGGTTCGCGCGGCATCGGCCGGATGATCGTCGAGGGCTTCCTGCGACACGGGGCGGCCAGGGTCTATATCACCGCCCGCAAGGCCGGCGCCTGCGACGAGGCGGCGGAGGAACTTTCGCAGTTCGGCGAGTGCGTCTCGCTGCCCGGCGACATATCGACGATGGAGGGCGTGCAGGGGCTGGCCGCGCGGATCCTCGAGCGCGAGAACAAGCTCGACATCCTCGTGAACAACGCCGGGGCGGCCTGGGGCGCGGGCATCGACGAGTTTCCCGAGGCCGGCTGGGACAAGACCGTCGACCTCAACATGAAGACCCCGTTCTTCCTGACCCAGGCCCTGCTGGCCCCGCTGCGCGAGGCGGCCAAGACCCGCGTGGCCAAGGTGATCAACATCGCCTCGATCGACGGCCTGTCGGTGACCAAGGAGGAAACCTATCCCTACGGCGCCAGCAAGGCCGGCCTGATCCACATGACCAAGCGCATGGCCCTGCGCCTGGCGCCCGAGAACATCGCGGTGTCGGCCATCGCGCCCGGCGCCTTCGCCAGTGACATGAACCGCGTGGCCCGCGACCACGCCGACGCCGTGGCCAAGTTCATCCCCGCCGGCCGCATCGGCGAGGCCGAGGACATGGCCGGGGCGGCGATCTATCTCGCCTCGCGGGCGGGCGACTATGTGGTCGGCGGCACGTTGGCGGTCGACGGCGGGGTTGCCTGGTCGCGGTGATGTAACCCTCTCCCAGAGGGAGAGGGAGGGGCCCAGGCGAAGCCTGGGAGGGTGAGGGGTTACAGTCTGGCGGGGCTAAGCGCCGTCTGGACGTCTTCGACGGTCAAGGTCTGTGGAAACCGGCCAAGGGTGAAACCTCTCACCCTCCCACTGCTTCGCAGCGGGCCCCTCCCTCTCTCAAAGAGAGAGGGGTCGGGTTACGGCTTTCCGGCCGCCGGCAGTTCGGTCAGCGGGATGGCGTCGGACAGCTCGACCTCGCGCACGGCCGGGGCCGGGGCGGTCTTGGGCGGGCGGGCGCCGCGTTCGCGGGCCGACATCAGCGACCAGCCGCCGGGCTTGAGGATCTCCAGCGGCGAGAAGCGCGCCTTGTAGGCCATCTTCTCCGACCCCGGGACCCAGTAGCCCAGATAGACATAGGGCAGGCCGGTCAGGCGGGCCTGGACGATGTGGTCGAGGATGATGAACGAGCCCAGGCTGCGGCGTTCCTCGGTCGGGTCGTAGAAGCTGTAGACCAGCGACAGGCCGTCGGCGAGCACGTCGACCAGCACGCAGGCCACCAGCTCGCCCGGGCCGCGGTCGACCGACGGGCGCCGGTACTCGATCAGGTGCGTGCGGACAGCGGTGTCTTCGACCATCGCCACGTAGTCGGGCCAGGTCATCTCGGCCATGCCGCCGTCGGCGTGGCGGGCGGTGAGGTAGCGGCGCAGCAGCTCGAACTGCTCCAGCGTGGCCTCGGCTTCGACCAGGTGGCGGACCAGGTCGTTGTTGCGGTTCAGCGCGCGGCGCTCGGAGCGCGAGAATTCGTATTCGGCGGCGGGCGCGCGGGCCGACTGGCAGGCGCGGCAGGTTTCGCAGGCCGGACGGTAGGCGATGTTCTGGGAGCGGCGGAAGCCGACCTGGGTGAGGCTGTCGTTGACGCCGGGGCCGTCGGAAAGGGGCAGGTGGGTGAACACCTTCCGTTCCTGGCGGCCGGGCAGGTACGGGCAAGGGGTCGGCGCCGTCAGGAAGAACCGAAGCTGTCGCGTCGGAAAATGCTGCGTCACGTCGTCCCTGTCCCCTTACTCCCGGCGAAGGCCCCCGCCCAAGCCGTGAAGGTGATTAGGCGGCATGCCGGGCCGTTGTGCAAGCAGGACAAACGCGCGACGCGGCGAACGGTCACAGGTTGTCGGGCAGGACGGGCTTTTCGCGCAACAGGACGATGGAAATGCGGCGGTTGCCGGCCAGGGTCGGATCGTCGGCGTAGAGGGGCTCGGAATTGGCCTTGCCCGAGACCTGGTAGATGCGGTCGTCGTCGACGCCGGCGCCGCGCAGAATCTGGCGCGAGGTGTCGGCGCGCTGGGCCGACAGGGCCCAGTCGCTGTCGGCCTTGCGGCCGCGGGCGTCGGCGTTGGTGTGGCCCGAGACGGTGATGCGGTTGGGCAGCTGGTTGATGACCTTGGCCACCGCGCGCAGCAGCAGGCGGGCGCGGTCGTTGGGCTCGCGCGAGCCTTCCTTGAACATCGAGCGGCCTTCCTGGTCGACCAGCTGGATGCGCAGGCCTTCCGGGGTCTGGTCGATGAGGATCTGCTTGGACAGTTCGGCCAGCTCGGGCATGTCCTGCAGCGACTGGCGCAGGGACTGGGCGGCCGAGGCGAAGCTGTCCTGTTCCTTCTTGGCCAGGGCGTCGCGCAGGGCTTGCTCGCTGGCCGAGTCGAGGCTGGCGGTGGTCGAGGACTGGCCGTCCTGGTTGGTCTGGTCGGGGGCTTCGGGGGCCATCTGCTGGACGACCGACATCTTGCCGTCGGCCTTGGCGCCGTCGTCGCCGAGCGAGGTGCCGCCCAGGATGCCGCCCGAGCCGCTGGTGCTCGACGAGATCGAGGCGGGCGCGAAGTAGTCGGCGATGCCCTGCTTCTGTTCGGGGCTTGTCGTATTGAGCAGCCACATCAGCAGGAAGAAGGCCATCATCGCCGTCACGAAGTCGGCATAGGCCACCTTCCAGGCGCCGCCATGGTGACCATGGCCGCCGCCCTTCTTGACCTTCTTGATGATGATCGGCGCTTCGCCGGTCGACGCCATCGTGCTTAAGCCTGCTTAACCCTGTCGGGGCAACGTGCCCGCAGGACGTTAAAATGGCGTTGCGATGCGGGCCCGAAGGGCTCATGCACGGGGCCAATTCGCAGGGTGCGGCAAGGAGTCTCGCGCATGAAGACGGCGTTCATCGGTCTTGGCGTCATGGGCTTCCCGATGGCGGGCCACCTGCAGGCCGCCGGCCACGCGGTGACCGTCTATAACCGCACCGCGCAGAAGGCCGCGCGCTGGGTGGAGAAGCACGGCGGGGCGAGCGATCCGACCATCGCCGGGGCGAGCCACGGCGCGCAGCTCGTGGCCCTGTGCGTCGGCAACGACGACGACGTCCGCGCCGTGGTGGCGCAGATCCTTCCCGCGCTGGAAGCCGGCGCGATCATCGTCGACCACACCACCACCTCGGCCAAGGTGGCCCGCGAGATGGCGGAACTGTGCGCCGCCAAGGGCGTGGGCTTCCTCGATGCGCCGGTCTCGGGCGGCCAGGCGGGGGCCGAGAACGGCCAGCTGACCATCATGGTCGGCGGCGACGAGGCGACGTACGCCGCCGCCGAGCCGGTTCTGAACGTCTACGCCAAGGCCATGCGTCGCATGGGCCCGTCCGGCGCGGGCCAACTGACCAAGATGTGCAACCAGATCGCCATCGCCGGCGTGGTGCAGGGCGTGGCCGAGGCGCTGCATTTCGCCAAGCGCGCGGGCCTGCCGACCGACGACGTGCTGGCGGCGATCTCGAAGGGCGCGGCCCAGTCCTGGCAGATGGAGAACCGCTGGGGGACGATGTCGCGCGGCGAGTTCGAGTTCGGCTTCGCCGTCGACTGGATGCGCAAGGATCTGGGCATCGCGCTGGACGAGGCGGCCAGCAACGGCGCGACCCTGGAGGCCACCAAGCTGATCGACGGCTTCTATGGCGAGGTTCAGACCATGGGCGGCAATCGCTGGGACACTTCCAGCCTCGTGGCCCGTCTCGAGAAGAAGTGACGCCATGAGCGCGGCGATCTCCAACCTGACCGGCGTCTGGCAGGGGCTCTATTCCTACCCCGCCGCCGTCGCCCCCGTGCCATTTACGGCCACGGTGCTGGAGAGCGGCGCGTGGGTCAGCGGGGCGGTGCACGAGATCGCCTACGACGAATACGGCGTGGCCGAGGTGTTCTCGACCCTGCTGGGCAAGCGCTCGGGCGCCAGCCTGACCTTCACCAAGACCTATGACGGGACGGCCGGGTGGGAGCACGACGTGTTCTACGCCGGCGCGATCAGCGCCGACGGCTCGGAAGTGGAGGGGACCTGGACCCTGCCCGGCGAGTTCTCGGGCAAGTTCCTGATGATCCGATCGCAGGGCGCGCGCGCGGCCAGCCTGCGCGAGGCCTTCGAAACCGTCCGCGCATGAGGAGCGCCATGATCCGTCGTTTCGCCGCCAGCCTGGCCCTCTGTGCAGGCGTCATGGGCGCCGCCCTTCTGGGAACTTCGGCCCTGGCCGCGCCGGCCGTGACGCCGAAGGAAGGCGACTTCGTCGTTCGGGACTTCAAGTTCGGTTCGGGCGAGACCCTGCCGGAACTGCGGCTGCACTACACGACGCTGGGCGAGCCCAAGCGCGATGCGCAAGGTCGGGTGACCAATGCGGTGATGGTGCTGCACGGCACGGGCGGCAGCGGCAGGCAGTTCCTGTCGCCTCAGTTCGCCGACGAACTGCTGGTTCCCGGCGGCCTGCTGGATCCGGCCAAGTGGTACGTGATCCTGCCCGACGGCATCGGCCATGGGAAATCCTCCAAGCCCTCGGACGGGCTGAAGGCCAAGTTCCCGCACTACGACTACGACGACATGGTGCGCGCCCAGCACCAGCTGCTGGTCGAGGGGCTGAAGGTCGATCGCCTGCAGCTCTTGATGGGCACGTCGATGGGCTGCATGCACGGCTTTGTCTGGGGCGAGACCTATCCGGGCTTCGCCGCCAGGCTGGCGCCTTTCGCCTGCCAGCCGGTGGCCATCGCCGGCCGCAACCGCATGTGGCGCAAGATGACCATGGACGCCATCAAGGCCGACCCGGCCTGGAACGGCGGCGACTATGTCGAGCAACCCAGGCAGGGCCTGCGCACGGCGACCGACTTCCTGATCATCGCCGGGGCCTCGGCCCTGCCGATGCAACTGGCGCTGCCGACCCGCGAGGCGACCGACAAGGCGCTGGAGACCGACTTCAATCGCCGGATCGCGGGCCTGGACGCCAACGACCTGCTCTATCAGGTCGACGCCTCGCGCACCTACGACCCGTCGGCGGGGCTGGAGAAGATCCAGGTTCCGGTGCTGTGGATCAACTCGGCCGACGACTTCATCAACCCGCCGGAGCTGGGCATCGCCGAGCGCGAGGTGAAGCGGCTGAAGCGTGGCGAGTTCGTGCTGCTGCCGGCCAGCGAGAAGACCAAGGGCCACGGCAGCCACACCTGGGCGGTGCTGTGGAAGGACCGGCTGGCAGCGTTTTTGGGGAAGTAGGGGAGCCCCCTCAGTCGCTTCGCGACAGCTCCCCCAGAGGGGGAGCATCTTCTTGGCGGGGCGTTTCTAGATCCTCCCCCTCTGGGGGAGGTG
>CBINOL010000073.1:0-23982 GCA_966252285.1 uncultured Caulobacter sp. | reverse complement strand
CCGCCGCCGCCGTGGGGCGTCGAGAAGGTCTTGTGCAGGTTGATGTGCATGGCGTCGACGCCCAGGTCGCCCGGGCGAACCCGGCCGACGATGGCGTTGAAGTTGGCGCCGTCGCAGTAGAAGTACGCGCCCGCCGCGTGGGTCAGGCGGGCGATCTCGACCACGTCGCGCTCGAACAGGCCGCAGGTGTTGGGGTTGGTGACCATGATCGCGGCCACGTGGTCGCCGAGCTTGGCTTCCAGGTCGGCCAGGTCGACGCGGCCGTCGTCGGTCTGGGCGATTTCCACGACCGTGTAGCCGCAGAAGGCCGCCGTGGCCGGGTTGGTGCCGTGGGCGCTGGTCGGGGCCAGCACGGTCTTGCGGTGGCCGTTGCCGGCCGCCTCGTGGGCGGCGCGGATGGCCAGCAGGCCGCACAGCTCGCCGTGGGCGCCGGCCTTGGGGCTCAGGGCGACGGCGGGCATGCCCGTCAGCGTCTTCAGCCAGTGGGCCAGGCGGTCCATCAGCTCGATGGCGCCCTGCACCGTCGACTGCGGCTGCAGCGGGTGGATGTCCGACAGGCCCGGCAGGCGCGCGACCTTCTCGTTCAGGCGCGGGTTGTGCTTCATCGTGCACGAGCCCAGCGGATAGAGCGCCAGGTCGATGGCGTGGTTCTTTTGGGACAGGCGCACGTAGTGGCGCACGGCTTCCGGCTCCGACAGGCCCGGCAGGCCGATGGCGTCGTCGCGGGTCAGGCCGGCGAGCATGCTGTCGGCGGGGACGGCGTCGGGCAGGTCGACGCCGGTCTTGCTCCAGCCGCCCAGTTCGAAGATCAGCGGCTCGTCCTGCAGCAGGCCGCGGCCGCCCGACAGCGAGGCGAAGCCCGTGTCGTCGTTGGAAGCTTCGGGACGGGTGGGACGTCCGACATTGTTCATGCTCATTGGACGGCTCCGGCCAGCAGCTTGGCGAAGAAGGTGATGTCGGTGTCGAGCGTGGTCTCGGTCGTGGCGACCAGCAGCACGTCGTCCAGGCCCGCGCCCGGTTCCAGGCGCGAATAGGGCACGCCGGCGATGACGCCGTGGGCGGCCAGGGTCTCGACGACCTCGGCGGCGTCCTTGGGCAGGCGCACCGCGAACTCGTTGAAGAACCGCGGGGTGAGGATCTCGACGCCCGGGATGGCCGAGAGCGCCTTGGCCGTGGCCAGCGCCTTCTGGTGGTTCAGCGAGGCCAGCTGGCGCAGGCCCTGCTCGCCCAGGAGGCTCATGTGGATCGAGAAGGCGAGAGCGCACAGGCCGCTGTTGGTGCAGATGTTGCTGGTGGCCTTGTCGCGGCGGATGTGCTGCTCGCGGGTCGACAGGGTCAGCACGAAGCCGCGCTTGCCGTCGGCGTCGACCGTTTCACCGCAGAGGCGGCCGGGGGCCTGGCGGACGAACTTTTCGCGGCAGGCGAAGAGGCCGACGTAAGGACCGCCGAAGTTCAGGCCGTTGCCGATCGACTGGCCCTCGGCCACGGCGATGTCGGCGCCCATGGCGCCCGGCGACTTCAGAAGACCGTACGAGACGGCCTCGGTGGTGACCACGATCAGCAGGGCGCCGGCGGCGTGGGCGGCCTCGGCGATCTTCGTCACGTCGGTGGCCGTACCGAACACGTTGGGGGTCTGCACCACGACGCAGGCGGTGTCGGCGTCGATGGCGGCGATCACCGCGTCCTCGGCGTCGATGGCGGCCGGTAGGCGCTGGGTGGTCACGCCGGCGGCGTGGGCCAGGGTCTCGACCGCGCCGACATACTGCGGGTGGACGCCGCCCGACAGCACGGCCTTGTTCTTGCGGGTGACGCGCTGGGCCATCATCACGGCCTCGGCCGTGGCGGTCGAGCCGTCATAGAGCGAGGCGTTGGCCACATCCATGCCGGTCAGGGCCGCGACCTGGCTCTGGAACTCGAACAGCACCTGCAGCGTGCCCTGGGCGATTTCCGGCTGGTAGGGCGTGTAGCTGGTCAGGAATTCCGACCGCTGGATGATGTGGTCGACCGTGGCCGGCACGTGGTGGCGATAGGCCCCGGCCCCGACGAAGAACGGCCCCTCGGCCGCCGAGCGGTTGCGGCGCGACAGGCGCAGCAGCTCGCGCTCGACCTCGATCTCGCCGGCGTGATGGGGCAGGTCCACAGGCTCGCTGCGGCGGGCGACGGCCGGCACGTCGACGAACAGTTCGTCGATCGAGCCCGCGCCGATCACGCCGAGCATGTCGGCGCGGTCTTCGGGGGTCAGGGGGAGGTAGCGCATGAAAAGCTTCCGCAGCGAACTCCCTTCCCCCTTGATGGGGGAAGGGTCGGGGATGGGGGTGTAGCGGCGGTGGGGAAAACCTCGTCCTTCGACGGGCTCAGGATGAGGTTTTTCTACTGCCGGGACTGTGTTTGATCCTCATCCTGAGCTTGTCGAAGGACGAGGATCACGCGCAGCCTTTACAGCGTCGCCAGGAACGCCTCGTAGGCGTCGCGGTCCATCAGGGCGTCGACCTCGGCCGGGTTGGAGAGCTTCAGCTTGGCGAACCAGCCGCCGCTTTCCGGCAGGGCGTTGACGGTTTCCGGCGCGTCGCCCAGCTCGGCGTTGGCTTCCACGACCTCGCCCGACACCGGGGCGTAGACGTCCGAGGCGGCCTTGACGCTCTCGACGACGGCCAGGCCTTCGCCTTGAGCCACGGTCTTGCCGACTTCGGGAACTTCGACGAACACCACGTCGCCCAGCTGCTCGGCGGCGTAGGCGGTGATGCCGACGGTGGCGATGTCGCCTTCGACGGCGACCCATTCATGGTCCTTGGTGAAGCGCATGGTCTGGCCCTTGGTCTGGATTAAAGTTTGCGCACGTAGCGGGTGGGGACGAACGGGGAGGCGACGACCTCTGCGGCCGCCGGCTTGCCCCGGACGATGACTTTCAGCATGGACCCGATCACGGCGTAGGCCGGGGGCACGAAACCGATCGCGATGGCGCCGCCGAAGCTGGGGCCAAAGCCGCCGCTGGTGACCTTGCCGATGACGTTTCCGTCGGCGTCGGCGATGTCGGCGCCTTCACGGGCCGGGGCGCCTTCCAGCACCTTCAGGTTCACGCGGACGCGGGCCAGCTCGCCGGCCAGTTCCTTGGTGATGCGCTCGGCGCCCAGGAAGTCGCCGGCCTCGCGGCGGCTCTTGCCGACGGCGAAGTTGAGGCCCGCCTCGATCGGCGAGACGGTCTCGTCCAGGTCGTGGCCGTAGAGCGGCAGGCCCGCTTCCAGGCGCAGGCTGTCGCGGGCGCCAAGGCCGATCGGCTTGACGCGCTCGTCTTCCAGCAGGGTGTTCCAGATGCGGGCGGCGTCCGAAGCCGGAACCGAGATCTCGTAGCCGTCCTCGCCGGTGTAGCCCGAGCGCGAGATGATGGCGTCGACGCCAAAGGCGGAAAGGGCGCGGGCGTCCATGAACACCATGGTCGCGGCTTCCGGCACGTGGGCGGCAAGCACGGCGGCGGCTTCCGGACCTTGCAGCGCCAGCAGCGCGCGGTCTTCCAGGCGCTCGACGGCGGCCTCGCCGGCCAGGGTCTCGGCGATGATCTTGTAGTCGTTGTCCTTGCAGGCGCCGTTGACGACGACGAACAGACCATCGTCGTCGGGACGGGCGGTCATCAGGTCGTCGATGATCCCGCCGCCCTCGTTCAGCAGCACGCCGTAGCGCTGCTTGCCGGCCTTCAGGCCCTGGTAGTCGGCCGAGACCACCTTCTCGAAGCTCTTGGCGGGGTTCTCACCACGGATGCGGGCCTGGCCCATGTGCGAGACGTCGAACAGGCCCGCGTGCTCGCGGGTCCACAGGTGCTCTTTCAGCACGCCGTCCTTGTACTGCACGGGCATGGAATAGCCCGCGAACGGCACCATGCGGGCGCCGGCCGCCACGTGGGCGTCGAACAGCGGGGTCTTCTTGAGGTCGTCGGTGGACACGCGGCGGGCTCCGAAACGGGGTCGGCGACGGTTCCGGCTCTCGCCGGTTGGTCGCGCCCCCGCTGTCCCTTTGGCCTGAGAGATTCCGGCCTCCGCCTTCCCTTGAGACAGGAAGGGGGGAAGCCTTGCTCCTTCGGCGAGCCGCCCTTTCGGGAGGCTTCTTTCCAGCGTTCCTAAACCCGCGCGGTCCTTTTGCCTGAGCGTTTCCGGGGCGGTTGCGCCTTCGGCCTCGGGATCGAATCCCGACGTCTCCCGCGAGGGTCAAGGCGGTCAATGAGCGAGGGAGGGGAGGGAGTCAAGCGGGGCGACGGTCTGGACGCGTGGGGATCGACGAGCGCCTCGATGAGAGGCGTGCAGCCATCACTCTATCGTCATCCCGGCCGCAGCGTAGCGGAGAGCCGGGACCCAGGGGTCGGCGCACTGCGGTCGCCCCTGGGTCCCGGGTCTGCGGCGCGTGCCGCGCCTCCGCCCGGGATGACGGGGATTGAGGAGAGAGAGGCTGAGCCTCAGCCCTTCTTCACCGCACCGCCCTGGCCGACGAAGCCCAGCACCAGGAACTGCAGCGTCGCGCCCATGGCCACGCCCAGCAGGGTGACGCCGGGCCAGGCGGCGGGCCCGGCCGTCGGGCCCATGCCCGCGCTGGCCGTCCACAGATAGACGCCCCAGACGATGGCGGCCCCGACCACGGGGCCGATGAAGGCGAGGTTGGCCTTCGCGCCCAGCCGGCGGCGGCCGATGACCACCAGCACCGCGCAGCCGACGATCTGCACCAGCGGCCCGACCAGGTTCAACGGGAAGCTCGCCTTGTTGGGCAGCGCCGAGGTGCACAGCATGGTCAGCACGATGGCCAGGCAGCCGATCGTCCAGTAGCGGCGAACGCCGATGGGGCCTTCCTTCACGTGGAGGCGATCAGGCGTGCGGCATGGCCGCGCGCACCTGGGCGCGCAGCACGTCGATGGGCGCCAGGCCCGCGTCGGTCTTGAAGTGCCAGTAGGTCCAGCCGTTGCAGGCCGGGGCCGACTGCACCATGGCGCCGATCTTGTGGATCGAGCCGGTCAGGTCGCCCACCGCGATCGAGCCGTCGGGGCGCACCTTGGCCGCGTGGGCGCCCTTGGCGCAGTAGAGGGTGTCGCCCGGATGCAGCAGGCCGTTCTCGACGATGGCGCCGAACGGCACGCGCGGCTCGGCGCGCTTGGAGCCGGTCATCTCCAGGTCCTGCGGCGCGATCGGGGTCACCTGGGCGATGCGGGTCTTGGCGTGGGCGACATATTCGGCCTCGCGCTCGATGCCGATGAACTTGCGGCCCAGGCGCTTGGCGGCCGCGCCGGTGGTGCCGACGCCGAAGAACGGATCCAGGATCACGTCGCCCGGCTTCGTCGTCGACAGGATCACCCGGTAGAGCAGGGCCTCGGGCTTCTGGGTCGGGTGGGCTTTCGCGCCGTCCGAACCTTTGATGCGCTCCTCGCCGGTGCACAGCGGGATGGTCCAGTCCGAGCGCATCTGCACTTCGTCATTGGCCATCTTCAGGGCGTCGTAGTTGAAGGTGTAGCGCTTGGCGTTCTGGCTCTTGGAGGCCCAGATCAGGGTCTCGTGGGCGTTGGCGAAGCGGGTGCCCTTGAAGTTGGGCATCGGGTTGGTCTTGCGCCAGATGACGTCGTTGAGGATCCAGAAGCCCAGGTCCTGCACCGCCACGCCGACGCGGAAGATGTTGTGGTAGCTGCCGATCACCCAGATCGCGCCGTCGTCCTTGAGCACGCGGCGGGCGGCCTTCAGCCACTCGCGGGTGAACTTGTCGTAGGCCGCGAAGCTCTCGAACTGGTCCCAGTGGTCGTCGACCGCGTCGACCTTGGAATTGTCCGGACGCAGCAGGTCGCCGCCGAGTTGAAGGTTGTACGGCGGGTCGGCGAAGATCAGGTCGACCGACTTTTCGGGCAGGGCGTTCATCGCCTCGATGCAATCGCCCTGAATGATGGTTTCCGGCCCGAACGCCATGTCCGCTTCCTTGCAAAACACCCAACGGAATCATGGAGTCCCGTGGTTACCCGGGAATGAACGGTCATGGTTAGCCGCTGGTTAATCGCGATTCGAAAAGTGGTTAATGGTGGTTGATGTTCTGTAAATGTTCTCTATCGTGGACTCGACCGGGACGCGAAGGGCTCGGCCGCTTCGACGACGTTGGGGGACTGAAGGGGGCATGGCGCTGATCCGCGGGTTCATCGCGTCCAGCCTCGACGGCCGGGTCGCCGACGCCGGCGGCGGGGTGGAGTGGCTGGCGCCGTTCCGCAAGGTGGACCCCGGCTACGGCGCCTTCATCGATCTGGTGGGCACCGTGGTCATGGGCCGGGCGACCTACGACCAGATCCCCAGCCTCGGCATGGGCTGGCCCTATGCCGGCAAGCGCGGCTTCGTCGTCACCTCGCGGCGGGGCGACCCGGTGCAGCGCGGGGTGAAGTTCTGGCGCGAGGGGCTGCCGGCCCTGGTCGACCGGCTGCGCGACCTCGACGACGGCGACGCCTGGGTGGTGGGCGGGGCGGGCCTGCTGGCCGCCTTCGCCGAGCAGGGGGCGCTGGATCGCCTGTCGCTGCTGATCGCCCCGGTGCTGCTGGGCGAGGGCCCGCCGCTGTTTCCCGCCCACGCCGGCCCGCCCCGTGGCCTCGTCCTGCGCGGGACGGCCGCCCTGGCCATGGGCGTGGTGCGGCTGGACTACGAGCTTCTGCCGATCAAGGCGGGGCGGGGGAGGGGCCGGGCGGCGGGTGAGGCCCTGCCGTCGGGGCCTTGAGGCCTGTCCAGTCCGCCGGCTTCCAGGACATTGGAACCTCCACCGGCTCGCCCGCCCGGCGCGGAAAGGTCTGGAACTTCGGCGCCAGGCACAGCGCCCATTCGCGCAGGCGCGGATTGGGGCCTTCGGCGCGGCAGGCGGTGAGGCCGCCGTCCGGGCCGACCCGGCAGATCAGCAGCACTTGGCCAAAGCCGATATCGGTGACGGAGGGCATGCAGGCGTCGAGATCGGCGGCGGTAGGTTTGACGGTCCAGTGCGGCGGGGGCCTTCGGCGCGGCGAAGCGGCTGGTCGCGTCGCCACCGGGTCCGACGCGAGAAGCAGCAGCAGGGAAAGGATGGCGCTCATGGAGCCTGGCGGCGGTGGAACATGATCTAGGTGTACGCGTGTAGTTTTTGTTGTCCAGGGGCTCGGCGGTCTAGCGTGGCGGCGATCCGCCCCTCACGCGTACGCCGCCCAGGCCCGCCAGGTGAAGGCCGCGTAGAACGGGGTGACGTCGGTGAAGCCGGCGGCGCGCAGTATGGCTTCGTCGTCTTCCGGGGCGATCATGTTGACGCTGGCGGCCACGGCGTCGCGGGCGCCCCGGGCCTGCACCGGATCAAAGCCCGAGGCGATAGCGAAGGCGGCGTAGCGGTCGAGCCAGGCGTCGCGCCGGCCGGTATCCTGCGGGAAGCTGCCGTGGGCGGCGACGAAGGGCGCGCCGGGCTTCAGGCGCCTATGGATTTCCTGCTCGGTGCGCAGGCGCTCGTCGTGACCCAGGAAGTGCAGGGTCAGAAGGCAGGTCGCCGCGTCGAAATCGCGCTCGGCCACGTCCTCGACATAGCCCTCGACCAGCGTCACCCGGTCGTTCAGCGGGCCCAGCAGCCGCCGCGCCCCGCGCAGCATCTCGCCCGCCGGATCGACGCCGACGAAGGTCCAGTCCGGATGCGCTTCGGCGAGCGCCTTCAGCTCCAGCCCGCCGCCGGCCCCGACCACCAGCACCCGGGCGTTTTCCGGTGCGCGCTCGGCCAGCATCACCCCGCACATGCGGTGCAGGTCGTGGAAGCCCGGCACGAAGCGCGGCGGCCCCTCGGCGTAGCGGGCCACGGCCGCCGGGTCGGAGAAGGCCGCCAGGAAGTGTTTCGATCCGTCCTCGGTGCGCATGGGCAGGGCTCCGCCGTCGTCGACGCCCGCCGGTCGGTCGCCAGTCACGTAACTTTATATGTTGCGAGAATCGCGGGGCTGCAAGAGGGGGGCGTTCGGTCTTAGGGTGGCGGCAATCAACAAGGAGGGAGCGCCATGAGCCTCTCGGGCAAGACGCTGTTCATCACCGGGGCCAGCCGGGGCATCGGCCTTTCCATCGCGCTGCGCGCCGCGCGCGACGGGGCCAATGTGGTGGTCGCGGCCAAGACCGCCGATCCGCACCCCAAGCTTCCCGGCACCATCTACACCGCCGCCGACGAGATCGCCGCGGCCGGCGGCCAGGCCCTGCCGCTGGTGGTCGACGTGCGCGACGAGGCCAGCGTGCAGTCGGCCGTCGACCAGGCGGTCGAGCGGTTCGGCGGCATCGACATCCTGGTCAACAACGCCTCGGCGATCTCGCTGACCGGCACGCTGTCGACCGACATGAAGCGCTACGACCTGATGCACCAGGTCAATACGCGCGGCACGTTCCTGACGTCGAAGGCCTGCATTCCGCACCTGAAGAAGTCGGCCAATCCGCACGTGCTGATGCTGTCGCCGCCGCTGGACATGAGCCCGCGGTGGTTCGGCGGCCACGTGGCCTACACCATGGCCAAGTTCGGCATGTCGATGTGCGTGCTGGGCATGGCCAAGGAGTTCGAGGCTGACGGGATCGCCTTCAACGCCCTTTGGCCGCGCACCGGCATCGCCACCGCCGCCATCCAGTTCGCCCTGACCGGCGAGGAAGGCCTGCGCCACTGCCGCACGCCCGAGATCATGGCCGACGCCGCCCACGCGATCTTCCAAAAGCCCTCGCGCGCGTTCACCGGCCAGTTCCTGATCGACGACACGTTCCTCTATGGCGAGGGCGTACGCGAGTTCGACAAGTACCGCGTCGACCCCACCGCCAGCCTGATGCCCGACTTCTTCGTACCGGAAGACAGCGTCCCGCCGCCGGGGGTGGTGATCGGTTAGGGGGCGGCCGGAATTTTTACATGTCGCGCCAAACGTGTTATCGAAATGAGATTTCTTTAACATGATGGGCGCGACATGTTGAAGGCGACCTACGCCATCCCGCCGCTGCCGCCGGCCGCCGAACTTGAAACGGTCGCGGTGCTGCGCGAGATGGCCCGGGCGCACCGCTATCTGGCCGAGCTGAAGGGCCGCGCCGCCACGATCCCCAACCAGGGCATCCTGATCGACACCCTGTCGCTGCAGGAAGCGCGCGCCAGTTCCGAGATCGAGAACATCGTCACCACCCAGGACGAGATGTTCCAGGCCACCCTGTTTCCCGAGGCGGGCGAAGGCGGTCCGGGCAAGGAGGTGGCGCTCTACCGCGACGCCCTCAAGCGCGGCTTCGACCGCCTGCACGAGGCTGGCCTTTTGACCAACAACACGCTGGTCGAGATGTTCCAGGTGCTCAAGCGTACGGGCGGCGACTTTCGGTCCACGCCCGGAACGGCCCTGCGCAACGACGCCACCGGCCAGATCGTCTATGTGCCGCCGCAGGAGCGCGACGCGATCATCGGCCACATGACCGCGCTGGAGCGGTTCGTGAACGACGATGCGGCCTGCGATCTTGATCCGCTGATCAAGATGGCGCTGATCCACCACCAGTTCGAGAGCATCCATCCGTTCCCGGACGGCAATGGCCGGTTGGGGCGGATCCTCAATGTGCTCTACCTGACCAGGACCGGGCTGCTGGACATCCCGATCCTCTATCTCAGCCGCTACATCACCACCCACAAGGCCGAGTACTATCGCCTGCTGCAGCAGGTGCGCGAAGAGGGCGCGTGGGAGGCCTGGGTGCTGTACATGCTGCGCGCGGTCGCCGAGACTTCGATCCAGACGCTGGAGCTGGTCCAGGGCGTCGGCGCGCTGATGGCGGAGTACAAGGCCCGCCTGCGCTCGGGCCATCCCAAGCTCTATTCGCAGGACCTGCTCAACAACCTGTTCCGCCACCCCTATACGCGCATCGAGTTCGTGCAGAACGACCTGGGCGTCGTTCGTCAGACGGCGGCCAAGTACCTCGACGAGCTCGCCGCCGGTGGGCTGCTGGAAAAGCACAGCCAGGGGCGCAACAACTACTACGTCAACCGGCCGCTGGTGGCCCTGCTGCTGCGGGTGTCGGGCGGCTGAGGGTCACCGTTTCTTCCGCCCCGCCACCGCCAGCGCTCTATGCGCCCACTCCACCAGCAGGTCCGCGTCGTCCATGGCCTCGGCCGGGGCGCTCCAGTAGGCCATGGGCTTGCCCTCGCCGAAGGGGTCGAAGGCGTGGCTTCCGGCTGGCTCGAACTGGGGTTTGAGCTGCGCGTCGCCTTTCAGGTAGAGGGTGTCGTCGTCGAGGATCGCGAAGAACAGGCCATTGGCGTAGATCCCGACCCCGCCGAACATCCGCTTGGGCTTCAGCGCTCCCAGGGGCGCCAGCTGCTCGAGCACGAAGTCCAGGAAGTCGTCAGAAACCGCCATGCCCGTCACCGTCCGTCCCGCCGCGCCCGAAGACGCCGCCCTGATCCTGTCGTTCATCCGCGACCTGGCGGAGTACGAGAAGCTGCTGCACGAGGTGGAGGCCACGCAAGCCCACATCGAGGCGGCGCTGTTTGGCGACGCGCCCAAGGCCTTTTGCGACATTGCGCAGATCGACGGCGAGCCGGTGGGCCTGGCCCTGTGGTTCTACAACTACTCGACCTTCGTCGGCCGCCACGGGATCTATCTGGAGGACCTGTTCGTGCGGCCGGCCGCGCGCGGCGCGGGCGCGGGCAAGGCGCTGCTGGCCAATCTGGCGCGCCGCTGCGTGGCCGAGAACCTGGGCCGGCTGGAATGGGCCGTGCTCGACTGGAACGCCCCGTCGATCGCCTTCTACGACAGCCTGGGCGCCGCGGCGATGGACGAGTGGACCGTGCGGCGGATGACCGGGGATGCGCTGGAGCGGCTGGCCCGGGCCTGAGGCCTATTCCAGTCGGTCCGCCTTCCTCAGCGCCGGGAACAGCCACGCCCACAGGCCGGTGACGCCGATGGCCCCCAGGCCGCCGAACACCACGCCCCGCACGGGGCCGAGCAGCCAGGCGACCGCGCCGCTCTCGACCTCGCCCAGCTCGTTCGACGCGCTGATGAACACGCCCGAGACGGCCGAGACGCGGCCGCGCATGGCGTCGGGGGTGACCAGCTGCACCAGGGTCTGGCGCACATAGACCGACAGCATGTCGGCCCCGCCCAGCACCGCCAGGGCCGCCACCGACAGCCAGACGAGGTTGGACAGGCCGAAGACCACGGTGGCCGCGCCGAATACCGCGACGCCCGCGAACATGATCCGGCCGGCGTGGCGGCGGATCGGGTTGCTGGCCAGGTAGATCGCCACGAGGGTCGCGCCGATGGCGGGCGAGGCGCGCAGCAGGCCAAAGCCGCTGGGCCCGATGTTCAGCACGTCGCGGGCGAAGACCGGCAGCAGGGCCGTGGCCCCGCCCAGGATCACCGCGAACAGGTCCAGCGAGATCGAGCCGAAGACGATCTTGTTGTTCCACACATAGGCCAGCCCCTCCTTGATCAGCTCGAGGCGCGAGCCGCTCTGGGCCTCGGGCTTGGTGGACTTGCGGATCGCCGACAGCAGCAGCAGGCCAAGGACGTACAACGCCGCCGCGCCGCCGAAGGCCACGCCCGACGAGAAGTGCAGCAGCGCGCCGCCCAGGGCCGGGCCGGCGATCGAGGCGCCTTGCCAGGCCAGCGAGTTCCAGGCGATGGCGCGCGGCAGCAGCGGCCGCGGCACCAGCATCGGCCCCATGGCGCTGACGGCCGGCGACATGAAGGCCCGGCTGGCCCCGAAGAACACCGCCATGGTGAAGATCGGCCACAGGGTGTGGACGCCGCGCACGGCCATGAACAGCAGCACCGACACGCTGACGATGTCGATCGCCAAGGTGATCATGGCGATGTGCTTGCGGCTGCGACGGTCGGCGGTCTCGCCGGCGATCAGGGTCAGCAGGAACAGCGGCACGAACTGCGCCAGGCCGATCATGCTGACCAGCAGGGCCGACTCCCCGACCGGGCGGGTCATGCGGGCGATGTTGTAGACGTACCAGCCCAGCGCCACGGCCTGGACCTGCACCCCCAGGGTGCCCGTGAACCGCGCCCCCCAGAACAGCAGGTAGTCGCGCTGGCGCAGCAGGGCGCGGGTCGAGGTGTCGGGATCGGCGGGGAGGGCGGCGGGGTCTGACATTTCGGCGCGGACCCTGCTCCTTGAGACGAAGCGTCGCAATCGCGTTTGTCTCATAAGGTCGTCGATTTCGTTGACGTGGGGGTCATAGCGCCCTATGCCGCGCGCCTCTGCCACGGGGAGAGCGCCGCCGATGCGACGCCAACGACGAACCTGCGCCGCGCGGACCACCGTCCGCGCCTAACGCCCCCCCGGGAACGGCGGCCGTCGCGGCCGCGTCACGCGCCGGGGATAAATCCCCCGTTCGCACCCGGATACTCGTCGCCTCATGACCGCTTCTTCCGCCGCTTTCGTTCCGCAAGACGCCCCCTCGATCGAGCTCGAGGCCCCCCAGCACGCCGCCGCCGTCGAGGCGCTGGTCGACCGCGCCTTCGGGCCCGGCCGCTTCGCCAAGTCGTCCGAGCGGCTGCGCGAGACCAACCACAAGCTCGACGCCTGCTCGTTCGTCGCCCTTCGCGGCGGCCAGGTGATCGGCAGCGTGCGGCTGTGGCCGGTGACGATCGGCGGCAAGCCGGCCGCCTTCCTGGGGCCGCTGGCCGTGGATTCCGAGCAGCGCAGCGCCGGTCTTGGCCAGGCCCTGGTCGAAGCCGCCTGCCAGGCCGCGACCCAGGCCGGCTGGAGCGCCGTGCTGCTGGTTGGCGACGCGCCCTATTTCGCCCGCATCGGCTTTTCGGCCGCGCCCGCCGCCAAGGTCGTCATGCCCGGCCCGGCCGACCAGCGCCGGGTGCTGCTGAAAGCCCTGGTCCCCGGCGGCGACGAAGGCTTCGAAGGGCGCGTGGCGGCTGGCTAGGCCTTTGATCCTGGCGTCTGGGCGAAAACCTCGTCCTTCGACAGGCTCAGGATGAGGTTTTTCTGCCGCCCGAACTCACACATGGTCCTCATCCTGAGCTTGTCGAAGGACGAGGGCCACGCACCGAAGCGGCATGTGAGACCATTCCCAGGCTTAGCTTGAGCCCGGCGCGCGCATGACCTAACTGAGGGCCATGCCCTCAGACACAGCCCGCACCGGACTCGACGGCGTCGCCCAGGCCGCCAAGGCGGCCGGCGGCAAGGGTCTGCCGCCGGTGCACCTGTGGAACCCGCCCCACTGCGGCGACATCGACATCCGCATCGCCAGGGACGGCGTCTGGTTCCACGAGGGCACGCCGATCGGCCGCGAGGCCCTGGTGCGGCTGTTCTCGACCATCCTGCGGCGCGACCCCGACGGCTTCCACCTGGTCACCCCGGTGGAGAAGATGAGGATCACGGTCGAGGACGCCCCGTTCATCGCCGTGCGCGTCGATCGCGACGGCGAGGCCCTGCGCTTCCAGACCAATGTCGGCGACGAGGTGGTGGCCGGTCCCGACCACGCCATCCGCGTCGAGGAAGACCCGGAAACGGGCGAGCCTCGGCCCTATCTGCACGTGCGCCGGGGCCTGGAGGCGCTGATCGCCCGGCCGGTGTTCTACGAGCTGGTCGAGATGGCCAGCGAGCGCGACACCGACGAGGGCCGGCGCTTCTGCGTGGCCTCGAACGGCGCCTGGTTCCCGGTCGGTCCCGCATGATCCCCCAGACCGACGCGGCCGCCCGGCGGGCCTTCATCAAGAGCCGGCTCGACTCGATCGAGGCCTACGACCCCTGCCTGAAGAACGACTGGCGCTCGGACTTCGACCTCAATCCGGGCCTGCGGATCGACAATCCCCACGCCCTGCGTCCGGCCGCCGTGCTGATCGGCCTGGTGCAGCGGCCAGGCAGCCTGAACGTCATCCTCACCCGCCGCTCCGACACCCTGCGCAGCCACACCGGCCAGATCGCCTTTCCCGGCGGCCGCTGCGATCCGGGCGAGACGCCGTGGGGCACGGCCCTGCGCGAGGCCAACGAAGAGGTGGGCCTGGATCCCCGCTTCGTCGAGGTGGCCGGCCTGATCCAGGGCTACGCCACGGTGACCGGCTTTCACGTCACGCCCGTGGTCGGGTTCGTGGATCCGGCCTGCGAGCTGGTCGCCAATCCCGACGAGGTGGCCGACGTCTTCGAGACGCCGTTCGACTTTCTGATGGACCCCGCCAACCACCAGCGCCAGCACCGCGACACGCCCACGGGGCGGCGGTTCTTCTACGCCATGCCGTGGAAAGAGCGGTTCATCTGGGGCGCCACGGCGGGCATGCTGCGGGCGCTGTACGAGCGGCTGCACCCAGAGAGCGTGGCGGTCGAGGCGTAGCTCCAACTTCCAGGCCCCTAAAGATCGTCATCCCGGCCCCACGGGTCGCGCGAAGCGCGCCCGAGGACAGGCTCCGCGAAGCGGAGAGCCGGGACCCAGGGGCCGGCGCACTGCGGTTCCCCCTGGGTCCCGGCTCTGCGGCCCGCTGCGCGGGCCTCCGGCCGGGATGACGAGTTTTGGTGCGAGATCCAGCCAAGCCCCAACACTCCGACAGTTGGGGACGAGCGCGTTTCCGCTCTTGGCGCGGGCGTCCATTCCCTGAAATAGTCGTTTGAAAGCAGGACGTCCCGCCCGCGCCAACGGGCGGCGGCCTGCCGTTGCGTAAAGGGGGACGTCGCGTGGAAACCCAGACCATCGGCCAGCCGCCGTGGATGGCATGGCCCGAGACCAAGGCGGTGATCGCCGCCCTGGAGGCCAAGGGCCGTCCGGGCTGCGCCCGCTTCGTCGGCGGCTGCGTGCGCAACACGCTGATGAACAAGCCGGTCGACGACATCGACATCGCCACCACGCTGACGCCCGACCAGGTGATCGAGGCCCTGGGCGAGGCGGGGCTGAAGGCCATCCCCACCGGCGTCGACCACGGCACGGTCACGGCCGTCTCCGGCAAGATCCCGTTCGAGATCACCACCCTGCGCCGCGACGTCTCCACCGACGGCCGCCGGGCGGTGGTGGCCTTCACCCACGCCTGGGAGGAGGACGCCCAGCGCCGCGACTTCCGCTTCAACGCCCTCTATGTCGACGGTGAAGGCCGGCTCTACGACCCCACCGGCCACGGGGTGCAGGACGCCAAGGACGGCAAGGTGGTGTTCGTCGGCGAGCCGATGACCCGCATCCGCGAGGACTACCTGCGGATCCTGCGCTTCTTCCGCTTCCAGGCCTGGTACGGCAAGGGCGAGCCCGACCAGAAGGCCCTGGCCGCCTGCAAGGCGCTTAAAGGCCTGGTTTCCGGTCGCGCCGCCGAGCGCACCCAGAAAGAGATCCTCAAGCTGCTGGCCGCCGAGGATCCGCGTCCGGCCCTGCGGCTGATGGCGGCCACCGGCGTGCTCGCCGCCATCCTGCCGTTCGTCAAATCCCTGGCGCGCCTGGACGGCCTGGTCGCCATCGAGACCGAGCAACTGTTCGAGAACGACGTCGAACTGCGCCTGGCCGCGCTGATCCCCGACGACGCCGTGCTGGCCCGCGAACTGGCCGAGCGGCTGCGGCTGTCGAACGCCCTGAAGGAGCGGTTGATCGAGGCGGTTGGAACCTCGCCGCGCATCGTCTCGTGGATGAGCCCGCGCGAGGCCCGCCGGGCCGTCTACGCGCTCAGCCTGCGCACCTTCACCGACCGGGTGAAGCTGGCCTGGGCCGGCTCGACCCGTCCGGCCACCACCTCGCAGTGGCGCGGCCTCCTGGCCCTGGCCGAGAACTGGGACCCGCCGACCTTCCCGCTGACCGGCGCCGAGGTCATGCGCGCCGGCGTGCCCAAGGGCCCGCTGGTCGGCGAGGTGATGCGCGAGGTCGAGATCTGGTGGATCGACCAGGACTTCATCGAGGACAAGCTGTCGGTCATCGAGCGCCTGAAGGCGGTGGTCCAGGGCATGGCGGTCTGAGGCCGTCCCCGATCCGCGCGGGCGTCAGGCGTCGGCCGTGATCGGCCCCAGCGCCCGTTCGACCGCGGCCTGTTCCCGATCGATGATGGTCAGCAGGGCGCGGGCCGATTTCTCGGGCGTCCGGCGGTCCTGTTCCCAGTCGCGCACCGCCCCGATCGAGAAGCCGAAACGCTCGGCGAAACCGGCCTGGGTGAGCCTCAGGCGGGTGCGGATCGCCTTGACGTCGACCTTTTCCGGGACGTGGACCCGATAGCTTTCGGGCGCGGCTCGGCCCTCGACGATCTCCAGGGCATCGCCGAGGCCTTCCATGATGCGGTTGAAGTTCTCGGGCATCTGTCTGTTCCTCATCGGACGCTACTCACGCTTCCTGGCCGCGCGCATGGCCGCCTTGATCATGGCGGTCGCGTCGGCCATGGCCTTGACCTCTCCGGCGCTGAAATTGGCGCGTGACCCTTTCGCCAGCATCGCCAGCAGAAACACGCGCCCATCCTCGCCTTCGAGGAATGTCACCGCCCGGTAGCCGCCGCTGCGGCCGCCTCCCGAGCGGGCGAAACGGAGCTTTCGGCATCCACCGGACCCGACGATCAGGTCGCCCGCCGTCGGGTTCTCCGCCAGGAAGCCCACCAGCTCGAAGCGTTCTTCGTCGGACATGCCCTCGCGCTTGGCTTGGGCGATGAAGCCTTGCGTCTCGACGACGGTGTGGCGACGATCGCCCATGCGATGAAGATACGGCAATGCCGTAGCCTGTCAATTGTCCCGCATCGCCGCCGCTGAACGGATCGCCCCTCCGCCCGTTACCTCCTCCTCAAGGGCCAAGCTTTGGGGGAGGGCGCCGGATTGACGTTGCAGCAGGGACTGTCCTTCGCGCTGGTCGGCGCCACGGTGCTGTGCTTCGTCTGGGGCCGCTGGCGCTACGACCTGATCGCCGTCGGGGCCCTGGCCGTGGGCGTGGTCTCGGGCCTGATCCCGGTGAAGAGCGCCTTCGACGGCTTTTCCAACGACATCGTCATCATCATCGCCAGCGCCCTGGTGCTCAGCGCGGCGGTGTCGCGGTCGGGCATCGTCGACACCCTGATGGCCCCGCTGCTGCCGCGGCTGAAGACCGCCCGCAGCCAGGCGCCGGTGATGGCGGCGATCACCGCGGTGCTGTCGATGGCCACCAAGAACGTCGGGGCCCTGGCCCTGATGATGCCCTCGGCCCTGCGCATGGCGAAGAACACCGGCGTGCCGCCCTCGCGGATCCTGATGCCGATGTCGTTCGGCTCGCTGGTCGGCGGGCTGGCCGTGCTGGTCGGCACCTCGCCCAACATCATCGTCTCCGAGGTGCGGCAGGAGGCGCTGGGCAAGCCGTTCGCCATGTTCGACTTCATGCCGGTGGGCGCGGCCCTGACGGTGATGGCCATCGCCTACCTGGCCTTCGCCTACCGCCTGCTGCCGGCCGGGCGGGAGGCGGCGGTCGACATCGACGCGGCCCTGGCGGCCAACGCCTATGTCACCGAGGTCGAGATCCCCGACGGCTGGAGCTTTGAGCAGGGCCGGGTGGGCGACCTGAAGCGCGCCGCCGACGACGCCGTGGCGGTGGTGGCCATACTGCGCGGCCGAGAGCGGATCGCCTCGCCGCACGTCAACCGCAAGATCCAGCCCGGCGACGTGCTGCTGATCGAGGGCCAGCAGCAGGCGCTGAACGAGCTGATCCTCAAGGCCCGCCTGCGCCTGTCCGACGCCAGGCGGCCGGTGGTGATGGACGAGCCGACCGACGAGGTGCGGGTGGTCGAGGCGGTGATCGGGGCCGAGAGCGACCTGATCGGCAAGACCGCCAAGGGCCTGGCCCTGAACGAGACCTACGGCGTCAACCTGCTGGGGGTCAGCCGCGCCGGCTATCGCCTGGCCGGGCGGCTGGCGACCATCCGCATGAAGGCCGGCGACATCCTGGTGCTGCAGGGCGGCGAGCAGCAGTTGCCCGGCGCGCTGCAGGCCCTGGGCTGCCTGCCGCTGGCCGAGCGCGAGGTGCGGCTGGGCGGGGTGCGCCACGCCATCCTGCCGGCCGCCATCCTGGCCGGCGCCATGGTGCTGGTCGCCTTGGGCGTGCTGCCGGTGGCGGCGGGCTTCTTCGCCGCCGCCGTGCTGGTGGTGGCCACGGGGGCCCTGCGCATGCGCGAGGCCTATGCGTCGCTGGAAGGGCCGGTGCTGGTGCTGGTGGCGGCGATGATCCCGGTCAGCGACACAATCCAGAAGAGCGGCGGCACCGACCTGATCGCCGCCTGGCTGTCGGGGGCCTTCGATGGCATGCCGCCGCTTTTGACCCTGACGGCGATGATGGCCGTGGCGATGCTGGCCACGCCCTTCCTCAACAACGCCGCCACCGTGCTGATCGTCGCGCCCATCGGGCTTGGCCTGGCCGAGCGCTTGGGGCTCAGTCCCGACCCGTTCCTGATGGCCGTGGCGGTGGGGGCGGGCTGCGACTTCCTCACCCCCGTCGGCCACCAGTGCAACACCCTGGTGCTGGGGCCGGGCGGCTACCGGTTCGGCGACTACGCCCGGCTGGGCGCGCCGCTCAGTCTGCTGATCCTGCTGACGGCCCCGGCCCTGATCGCGCTGGTCTGGCCGCTGACTGGGCGTTGACGGTTGGGGAAGGCTTGCCGCGCCGCGAAACCTGCCCTCATAGTCCGGCTACCGCGAGGGCTGACGGGGAGCGTCATGGCGACGGGCACTGTGCTGTGGTTCGACACCGCCAAGGGCTTTGGCGCCATCGCGCCCGACGGCGACGACGGATCCGAGATCCGCGTCAGCGCCGCCGCGGTCGAGAAGGCCGGCCTGCCGCCGTTGGAAGACGGCCAGGCCATCGCCTACGAACTGGAGCGCGACCCGTTCAGCGGCCAGATGGTGGCCGGCAAGCTTAGGGCTTGATCTTCCACATCGTCATCCCGGCCGAAGGCTCGCGCAGCGGGCCGTAGAGCCGGGACCCAGGGGCCGCCGCATCGATCCGGCCGCCGCCGGGCGTTCGAACTCACTGCTGAGCCCGGTCCCCTGGGTCCCGGATAAGCGCTGCGCGCTTTCCGGGATGACGGTGGATGGGGAGGTTGAGCCTCAGCGCAGCTCGAAATAGGCCGTGGCGTCGCCTTCGGTGTGGGCGACGATGGCGATCAGGTGCTCGGTCCCGTCGTCGAGGGTGAGGCGGGCGTCGCCGGCCCGGAAGGCCTGGCGCATGGCCTCGGGCTCGCCCGTCAGGCTGCCCTTGCCGGTGCGGCGGCCTCCGGGGGCCGCCGAGACCTGCAGCGAGAAGTCGATCGCCTGGCTTTGGCGGGCGATGGTCAGGGCGCCTTGGCCCGTACGCGGAACGGCTGAACTTTTACGCATGTGGAGGGAACGCCCAGCTTGGCCATTCGCTCCATTCGATGTGGACCTTTCACTCCGAACACGGCGAAGGTTAGGAACACAAGGGCGTCCGCCCGCGCTTTCAGCGCAGGGCGGTCTGTCGACGAAGGGGAGCCGCATGGCCCGCAAGCCGAACTACAATTTCGAGCGTCAGGAACGCGAGCGCCAGAAGGCGGCCAAGGCCGCGGAGAAGGCGGCCGACAAGGCCGCCGCCAAGGCCGCCAAGCGGGCCGAGACCGGCGAGGACGAAGGCGAGGACGAGTCCTCGCCGCAATAGGCGCCTACTTCTTTTCCGGGTTCCGGACCGACGGGCCTTCCATCTTGGAGGTGTCGGTGTTGATCGCCGGCAGGCCCGCGGGGCGGCCGGTCAGGGTCTCGATCGGATAGACCGTGGCGCACTTGAGCCACTTGCCGGCCCAGGCGCCGCCGCGCGCCTCGCACTTCGCCTTCGGCCAGACCCACAGATAGTGGTAGCCGAACACGCCGACGATGCTGGCGAGGAAGATTCCGATGAAGATGATCTTCAGGCGGTTGATGTTGCGGTTCATGGCGGCGTCTTAAGCACCGGCCGCGCTATGTGGCTAGCCCCATTTCACGGGCTGCAGCGTCGGGCGACGCAGACGGCTCGTCAAAGGTGTCGTACATTTGTTTGAATGATCCTTGAGAAAGCGCATTACGCTTACGTCAGGGGAAACTTGCAAACCTGTGAGGACGCGCTAAGTCGATGGTCCAAGCAGGGGAAACCTCGAAAGAGAAGCAGCCAGGAGGCGGCGTAGACCGATGAAGGTTCTGGTCCCGGTCAAACGGGTTATCGATTACAACGTGAAGGCTCGGGTGAAAGCCGACCAGACGGGCGTCGACCTGGCGAACGTCAAGATGTCGATGAACCCGTTCTGCGAGATCGCGGTCGAAGAGGCCGTGCGCCTCAAGGAAAAGGGCGCGGCGACCGAAGTCGTCATCGTCTCGATCGGCCCGGCTCAAGCCCAGGAAACCATCCGCACGGCCCTGGCCATGGGCGGCGACCGCGGCATCCTGATCACCAGCGACGCCGACCTCGAGCCGCTGGCCGTGGCCAAGCTGCTGAAGGCCGTGGTGGCCGAAGAGCAGCCCGGCCTCGTCCTGATGGGCAAGCAGGCCATCGACGGCGACAACAACGCCGTGGGCCAGATGCTGTCGGCCCTGCTCGACTGGCCGCAGGCGACCTACGCCTCGGCGATCGAGATCAATGGTTCGGCCGCCAAGGTCACCCGTGAAGTCGACGGCGGTCTGCAGACCCTCGACGTCGACCTGCCGGCCGTGATCACCGCCGACCTGCGCCTCAACGAGCCGCGCTACGCCAGCCTTCCCAACATCATGAAGGCCAAGAAGAAGGAAATCGCGCAGAAGACCGTCGCCGACTACGGCGTCGACGTCGCTCCGCGCCTGACCGTCGTCAAGGTCACCGAGCCGCCGAAGCGTTCGGCCGGCATCAAGGTCGAGACCGCCGCCGATCTCGTCTCCAAGCTCACGACCGCGGGGGTGCTGTAATGGCCGTTCTCGTCATCGCCGACAACGACAACGCGCACCTGCGCGACGGCACCCACAAGACCGTCACCGCCGCCCTGAAGCTGTCGGGCGACGTCGACGTGCTGGTGCTGGGCAAGGGCGTCTCGGGCGTGGCTGAAGCCGCCGCCAAGATCGCCGGCGTCCGCAAGGTGCTGGTCGCCGAGAGCGACGCCCTGGGTCACGGGATCGCCGAAGCCCAGGCCGAGGCCGCCCTGGCGCTCGCGGGCAATTACGACGCGATCCTCGTCCCGGCCACCGCCGGCGGCAAGAACTTCGCCCCGCGCATCGCCGCCAAGCTCGACGTCGCGCCGATCAGCGACATCATCGAAGTGGTGTCGGCCGACACCTTCGTGCGTCCGATCTATGCCGGCAACGCGCTGGAGACCGTCCAGTCGTCCGACGCCAAGAAGGTGATCACCGTCCGTCCGACCGCCTTCGCGGCGGCCGGCGAGGGCGGCTCGGCCTCGGTCGAAACCGTCTCGGGCGCCGATGCGGCCAAGACCCGCTTCGTCAGCGAAGAGATGGTCAAGTCCGACCGTCCGGAACTGGCCGCGGCCAAGATCGTCGTCTCGGGCGGCCGCGCCATGGGCTCGGCCGAAGAGTTCCAGGCGGTCATCGAGCCCCTGGCCGACAAGCTGGGCGCCGCCGTCGGCGCCTCGCGCGCGGCCGTCGACGCCGGCTACGCCCCGAACGACTACCAGGTCGGCCAGACCGGCAAGGTCGTCGCCCCGCAGCTCTACATCGCCGTGGGCATCTCGGGCGCCATCCAGCACCTGGCCGGCATGAAGGACTCCAAGGTGATCGTCGCGATCAACAAGGACGCCGACGCGCCGATCTTCCAGGTCGCCGACTACGGCCTGGTCGCCGACTACAAGTCGGCCGTGCCGGACCTGATGAGCGCGCTCACCGCCGCCGGCAAGTAAGGCTTCTCGCCTGTAGAGAACGAAAGGCCCGGGAGCGATCCCGGGCCTTTTTGCTGTTCAGTCGCTCGCGGCGGCCGTTCCGGCTGTCTCGAATGAGCGTCGGAGGCGGCTTCGCCTTCTGGCCCCTAGCCGGACGTCACGCTCCAAACCTATTGTGATGCAGGAAGCGGAGGGGCGCAGGGTGCATTCGTTCAGATTGGTCTGGGAGCCAGAAACGGCCCTGTCTCCAACGACTCTTGAGCGGGTGGTGCGGCAACTCGTTGATGGGGAGGACTGTGTCAGTGTTCTTCGCAACGGCACACTTCTGTTTTTCAAGCCAGCTCCGGACAACGTCGCGTTTGCGAACTCCATGCTTTCTGATCTGGATAAGCTCTACAATTTCGAAGTTGTCCCTTTGCGGTCCGGCGGATACTTGGTGGAATTTCACAAAGCCGTTGCGGTTTACGTCGACGGGCGGGAGTTTTTGGATCGCCGCGAAGAAATCTTGAACCGAATACCTGAACTGGTTTTCTCGGGTGAGAAATTCGATATGCCGGCCCATGCGCCCGAAGATCACGCGCTAGTCGGCATCTACGCGAGGGGCAAGCTCAAGCGGGACATTCACAACTTCGCTTTCCTGTGCCGCATCTAGCAACGACCGCTCCGCATCCCGGGCGGATGTTGCGGTCTCACTACCTCCGGCTGAATTCGCCTTGTCTGGCGGCGAGAGCCCTTCTAGGAATTTCGAGCTTAAGGGGGCTTCCAATGTTTTTGAGAATGACGGCTCTGGGCTTGCTCGCTCTGGGCCTGGCCGTGGCGCCCGTTCAAGCCGCCGTCGTGCAGGGCACGGTCATTCGCGCTGAAGGCCGCAAGAACTCGTCTTGCCGCCTGGTCGCCATCAAGCGGGCCGACAATGCTATCCAGTATTTCCGCCTGCCGTCGACGACGGACGGTGACGCGATGCTGTCTATCGCGCTGAGCGCCCTGATCGCCCGCCTTCCCGTCGAGATCCAGTATACGGCTGCCGGCAGCGCCACATGCGGCGGAACCGAACCTGACCTTGAAGTCATCGCGATCATGGGCGGTTGACGCCACGGCCGCCTTTGCGGGCGCCGGATGGGCGAGGTCCGCCTACCGGGGAGCCGGCTCCCGTTTTTGATCTATATCTTCCGCAAAACCCCTTATGCGGCGGCCCGGATTTGCCTGTTATCCGGCTTGGGCTTAAGCCGATCCCATGACGCAACAAGCCGACACCCTTTCCGATCTCGAAGCCAGCAAGGCCCGCGCCCGGGCCTGGTTCGAGAGCCTTCGCGACCAGATCTGCGCCGCCTTCGAGACCCTCGAGGACGAGGCGCCGGCCGAGCTCTATGGCGACAAGCCGGGCCGGTTCGAGCTGAAGCCGTGGGACCGTCCGGCCGGCGGCGGCGGGGTGATGGGCATGATGCGCGGGCGCCTGTTCGAGAAGGTCGGCGTGCACGTCTCCACGGTGTTCGGGACCTTCCCGCCGGAGATGGCCAAGACCATGCCGGGCGCGGCCGAGGATCCGCGCTTCTTCGCCACCGGCATCAGCCTGATCGCGCACATGACCAATCCGCGCGTGCCGGCCGTGCACATGAACACCCGCTTCATCGCCACCACCAAGGGCTGGTTCGGCGGCGGCGGCGACCTGACCCCGCTGCTCGGCTACCAGCGCAGCCAAGACTTCCCCGACGCCATCGACTTCCACGCCGCCTACAAGCGCGCCTGCGACAAGCACGATCCGGACTGGTACGCCAAGTACAAGGCCTGGTGCGACGAGTACTTCTTCCTGCCGCATCGCAACGAGCCGCGCGGCATCGGCGGCATCTTCTACGACCACCACGACAGCGGCGACTGGGACCGCGACTTCGCCTTCACGCAAGACGTCGGCCGGGCCTTCCTCGAGATCTACCCGACCCTGGTGCGCCGCCGCATGAACGAGGCCTGGACCCCCGAGGAGCGCGAAGAGCAGCTGATCCAGCGCGGCCGCTACGTCGAGTTCAACCTGCTCTACGACCGCGGCACGATGTTCGGCCTCAAGACCGGCGGCAACACCGAGTCGATCCTCAGCTCCATGCCCCCCGAGGTGAAGTGGCCTTGATCTGATCCTTCTCCCCTTGCGGGAGAAGGTGTCGGCGCAAGCCGACGGATGAGGGGTCTCTCAGACATCATGCGCCGCGAAAGCTGATCGGCTTTCGCGGCGTTTCCGTTTGCGCGACCCCTCACCCGACCCGCTGCGCGGGCCACCCTCTCCCGCAAGGGGAGAGGGG
>CBINOL010000072.1:0-24104 GCA_966252285.1 uncultured Caulobacter sp. | reverse complement strand
CTCCCCCAGAGGGGGAGGATCTTCCTTCCCCGAATAACCCTGTGCGTCATAAGGTTGTCGCGGGCCGACGCTAACGCGACCACGAGACGTCGCGGGCGTCCTGTCGGGGAGTGCGTTCACATGAAGATCGATCGTCGCGGGCTTCTGGCCCTGCTCGGCTCCGGCGCGGCCACGCCGGTCGCCGCCGCCGCCCCCAAGACCTTCGACGGCGAGGTCGCCTTCGCCCACGGCCTGGCCTCGGGCGATCCGCTTTCGGACCGGGTGATCCTTTGGACCCGGGTCACCGCGAAGGGCGCGACCGCTCCCGTCGCCCTGCGCTGGGAAGTCGCCGCCGACGAAGGCTTCAAGACCATCGTCGCCCAGGGCCAGGCCCTCACCGACGCCGGCCGCGACTGGACGGTGAAGGTCGACGCGACGGGCCTGAAGCCGGGCACGGACTATCACTTCCGCTTCCGCCCGCTGAAGGCCGGCAAGCCGGTCGGCGAGGGGATCACCGGCCGCACCCGCACCTTGCCGGAGGGGTCGGTGAAGGACGTTGTCCTGGCCGTCGCCTCGTGCTCGCTCTATCCGAACGGCTACTTCACCGCCTATGACGCCATCGCCAGGCTGCCGCGCGTCGACGCGGTGCTGCACCTGGGCGACTACATCTACGAGTACGGCGGCGGTCCCAATGACTACGGCATGAGCTCGCCGGTCGCCGCCCAGCGCCAGCCCGATCCGGTCCACGAGATCGTCAGCCTCGGCGACTACCGCCGCCGTCACGCGATCTACAAGACCGACCCGATGCTGCAGGCCGCCCACGCCCGCGCGCCGTGGATCGTGGTCTGGGACGACCACGAGACCGCCAACGACAGCTGGGTCGGCGGGGCCGAGAACCACGATCCCGAAAAGGGCGAAGGCGACTGGGCCGCGCGCAAGGCCGCCGCCCTGAAGGCCTATTACGAGTGGATGCCGATCCGCGAGCCCTCGGCCGGAACCCTGCCGGAGGCCGCCTGGCGCCGCTTCCAGTTCGGCGACGTCGCCACCCTCTTGATGGTCGAGACCCGTCTCACCGCCCGCACCGAGCAGCTGGACTACGCCAGGGACCTGGCGTTCTCGGCCGACGGCAAGCCCGAGGTGGCCGCCTTCGTCGCCAAGTGGAAGGACCCGGCCCGCCGGATGATGGGCGAGGGCCAGGAGCAGTGGCTGGCCCGCGAGGTCGACGCCTCGGTCAAGGCCGGCACGGCCTGGCAGGTGCTGGGCAACCAGGTGGTCATGGCCCGCGTCGCCGCCCCCAACCTCAAGGCCACCATGGGCGCGGAAAAGTTCGACGCCATGGTCGCGGCCCTGCCCGACTACGCCAGGGGGCGGGTGGCCAAGAGCGTGGCGATGTCGGCCTTCGACATCCCCTCCAACCTCGACGCCTGGGACGGCTATCCGGCCGACCGCCAACGGGTCTACGACATCTTCAAGGCCAGCAAGGCCGCGCCCATCGTGCTGGCCGGCGATAGCCACATGTTCTGGGCCAACGAGCTATGGGACGACGCCGGCTCGACCCGCGTCGCCGCCGAGTTCGGCGCCACCTCGGTCACCTCGCCCGGCTACGGCGACCTGATGCCCGGCGCCCCGATCGGCGAGGCCTTCGTCCAGCGCAATCGCGAGGTCAAGTACGCCCACCCCAGCGCCAAGGGCTTCGTCCTGCTGACCCTGGAAAAGGGCCGCGCCGTGGGCGAGCTGGTGGCCGTGTCGACCATTCTGTCGACCGACTACACCACCAGCGTCCTGAAGACCTTCGTGGTCACCCCCGCCGACGGCGGCGGGGTCAAGGCGCTGACGGAGGGGTAATCCTTCTCCCCTTGCGGGAGAAGGTGTCGACGCAGTCGACGGATGAGGGGTCTCTCAAACGCAAGACGCCGCGATAGCTGACCAGCCGTCGCGGCGTTTTTCGTTGGTGCGACCCCTCACCCGACCCCACTGCGTGGGGCCACCCTCTCCCGCAAGGGGAGAGGGATCCTGCTACCGCCGCTCCAGCGCCAGCCGCAGGCCGAACGCGATGAACACCCCGCCGCTGATGCGGTCGAGCCAGCGCACCACGGCGGCTTCCCGCAGCAGGCCGGCCAGGGGCGCGGTGGCGGCGATCAAGAGGCCGGCCCAGGCCAGGCCCAGCAGCACGTGGATCCCGGCCAGCATCGTGCCGAACACGCCGGGGCTGGCCCCCGCCGGTACGAACTGCGGCAGGAACGAGATGTAGAACACCCCGACCTTGGGATTGAGCAGGTTGGTGAACAGCCCGCGCCGGAACGAGTCCGCCAGGCCGCCGCCGGTGGGCGACACCGCGCCCGGCTCGAAGCGGTCGCGGGGCTTCCACAGCATCTTGACGCCCATCCAGACCAGATAGGCCGCGCCGGCCCATTTAAGCGCGGTGTAGGCCAGTTCCGAGGCGGTCAGCAGCGCCCCGGCCCCGAAGGCCGCGGCCATGCCCCAGACCAGGCACCCCATGCCGATGCCCATGGCCGCCGCCGCCGCCCGGCGCGGGCCTTCGGTGGCGGCGCTGCGCAAGACGAGGGCGGTGTCGAGGCCCGGGGTGATGGTCAGCAGGGACGCGGCCAGGGTGAAGGCCAGCAGGGCCTCAGGCGTGGTCATGGACGTGCTCTTCCTCGCGCTCGACCAGCTGGCCGTTCTCCCAGACCCGATAGAAGCACGAGCGGAAGCCCACGTGGCAGGCCCCGCCGTCGCCCTGCGGCCGCACCTTGATGACCACGGCGTCCTGGTCGCAGTCGATGCGCACCTGCGTGACAATCTGCAGCTGGCCGCTGGTCTCGCCCTTCTTCCACAGGCCGTTGCGCGAGCGGCTGAAATAGTGGGCCACGCCCGTGTCCAGCGTCAGCTTCAGGGCCTCGTCGTTCATCCAGGCCAGCATCAGGATCTCGCCGGTGTCGGCATGCTGGGCCACCGCCGCCACCAGGCCGTTGGCGTCGAAGCGCGGAGCGATCACGACGCCCCGTTCCAGGGCCTGCTTGTCGGGAGCGGAGGGGAAGATCTGGCTGGTCATCAAAGACATATGGCGCAACAGGCCCGGTTTGGGCCAGAGCGTGATAGCCGAAAGTGCGCGCGGTTTCGGCGGCCATCACGCTCCAGAGGTCGAGCTAGAGCCTTTCTGGTTCAAAAGGTTCCCTTTGGAACCGAAAGGCTCTAGCCTTCGCGCACCGGCGGGGGACGGGAACGACAGGGACGATGGACCTCAAGTCCAGGATCAAGGATGGCGTGGCGGCGCTGGACCGCCAGGCGCGTCCGTGGGCGCAGCGCTCGAAGGCCAACGCATGGGCCTACGAGTTCCTGCTGTTCGGCCTCAAGCAAGCCTGGGCCTGCCTGTTCGGCGGCCTGATGCTGGCGCTGCTGGTCGGCACCTACCTGTTCTGGCCGCACGACGCGGCTCTCGCCCGCTACGACTTCCTCGTCATCGCCTCGGTCGCCATCCAGGCGATGCTGATCCTGCTCAAGCTCGAGCGCTGGGACGAGGCGGCGGTGATCCTGATCTTCCACCTGGTCGGCACGGCCATGGAGATCTTCAAGACTGCCCACGGCTCGTGGATCTATCCCGAGGCCAGCGTGCTGCGGATCGGCGACGTGCCGCTGTTCACCGGCTTCATGTACGCCTGCGTCGGCAGCTACATCGCCCGCATCTGGCGACTGTTCGACATCACCTTCATCCGCTACCCGCCGTTCTGGAGCGCCCACGTCCTGGCGGTGCTGATCTATCTGAACTTCTTCACGCACCACTATGTCACCGACATGCGGCTGGGGCTGTTCGCCCTGTCGGCCCTCTTGTTCGGCCGCACCTGGTTCGTGTTCACGCCCGACCGCGTGCAGCGCCGCATGCCGATGCTGCTGGGGCTGATGCTGGTGGCGCTGTTCATCTGGCTGGCCGAGAACCTCGGCACGGCCGCCGGGGCCTGGATCTATCCCAGCCAGCGCGAGGGCTGGCATATCGTGCCGATCGAGAAGCTGGGCGCCTGGTACTTGCTGATGACCATCAGCTTCGTGCTGGTCAGCCTCGTCCACCGCCCCCTCGACGCCTGCGTCGAACGCCTGCGCGAGGGCATCCGGGCGGCGGTGTAAGCAGCGGAGGGGCTCGCCTCCGGCTCGCAATCCAGGAAGGGTTGTCTGCTTCAGCTCCTCCCCCGTGCAACGGGGGAGGGGGACCGCGAAGCGGTGGAGGGGGCGGCGGCGCGCACGGCGCTCCGTCACTCGCCCCCTCCGTCACGCTGCGTATCCGCAGCGCGCCACCTTCCCCGCTAAAGCGAGGGAGGAGTTTTACTTCCGCACCAGGTCCATGAACCGCTGCTGCAGGACCTTGTCGGTCTTGAACACGCCGCGGAACTGGGTGGTGATGGTCGAGACGTCGTGGTGGTGCACGCCGCGGGTCGACATGCACTGGTGCTCGGCGTCGATCAGCACGGCCACGCCGGCGGCCGAGAGGTGGTCCTCGATGGCGTCGGCGACCTGCATGGTCATGGTTTCCTGGGTCTGCAGGCGCTTGGCGTAGATCTCGACCAGGCGCGCCAGCTTCGACAGGCCCACGACCTTGCCGGTGGGCATGTAGGCCACCCAGGCCTTGCCCAGGAACGGCGCCATGTGGTGCTCGCAGTGGCTCTGCACGTCGATGCCGCGCAGCATGACCATGTCGTCATAGCCCTGCACGTCCTCGAAGGTGCGCGACAGTTCCTTGGCCGGGTCGCCGTGATAGCCGGCGAACCACTCGCCATAGGCGTCGACCACGCGCTGGGGCGTGTCGAGCAGGCCTTCGCGGTCGGGGTTGTCGCCCGCCCAGGCCAGCAGCGTGCGCACGGCGGCCATGGCTTCGTCGCGGGTGGGGCGCTGGGCGGGTTCAAGATCAAGACCGGTGTCGTCAGAGCCGATCAGGGTTCGCTCGCGGGTCAGGGCGTCCATGTTTTCGCGGGGTTTCTTTCCACGGGCTGAGTTGCGCCAGGACGCCTGTCGCCCTGGAATTACGCGTGCCACCCGTTCAAGGCGCGCCTTTCACGTCGCAAAGACGTGGTTCGAAGGCGCGCACCTCGCTATATGGGTCCGGTTTTTCGTTCCGACAACACCCTTCCGCTGCGTCAAGGCGACCGACTTTTCATGACCATCAGGCTCTACGACACCATGGCGCGCGAGAAGCGCGACTTCGTTCCCGCCGATCGTGACCGGGTGACGATGTATGTCTGTGGACCGACGGTCTACGGCTACGCCCACATCGGCAACTTCCGTCCGGTGGTGGCCTTCGACGTGCTCTTCCGCCTGCTGCGCCACGAGTTCGGCGACGAGGCGGTGGTCTATGCGCGCAACGTCACCGACGTCGACGACAAGATCAACAAGAAGGCCGCCGACGAGGGCGTCGAGATCAAGGTCATCACCGACCGCTATCTGGCCGCCTATCACCAGGACGCCGATGCTCTGGGCGCGCTTCGCCCGACGCTGGAGCCCAAGGCCACCGACCACATCGGCGCCATCGTCGAGATGATCGGCAAGCTGGTGGACAACGGCAGCGCCTACGCCGCCGACGGCCACGTGCTGTTCGACACCCAGAGCTTCCCCGACTACGGCCAGCTTTCCGGCCGGCCGCTGGACGAGATGATCGCCGGCGCCCGCGTCGAGGTCGCGCCCTACAAGCGCCACCCGGCCGACTTCGTGCTGTGGAAGCCCTCCAAGGAGAACGAGCCGGAGTGGGAAAGCCCCTGGGGCGCGGGCCGTCCGGGCTGGCACATCGAGTGCTCGGCGATGATCGACAAGCAGCTGGGCCTGCCGATCGACATCCACGCCGGCGGCATCGACCTGCAGTTCCCCCACCATGAGAACGAGGTGGCCCAGGGCCGCTGCGCCCACGGCCTGCCGACCTACGCCCGCTACTGGATGCACAACGGCTTCCTCGACATGGCCGGCGAGAAGATGTCCAAGAGCCTGGGCAACGTCATCATCCCGCACGAGCTGGTGAAGACCACGCCGGGCGAGGTGGTGCGCTGGGCCCTGCTGAGCGCCCACTACCGCCAGCCGCTGGACTGGACGCCCGAGCTGCTGGAACAGAGCCGCAAGTCGCTGGACCGCCTCTACGGCGCCCTGCGCCGCGCCAAGGACGTCGTCCCCGACCAGGCCGTCGAGGCCCCGCAGGAGGTGATGGACGCCCTCTGCGACGACCTCAACACCCCGGCCGCCGTCGCCAAACTGTTCGAGGTCTCCAGCGCCATCGAGAAGGCCGTCACCGCCGGCGACCTGACCGAGGTGGCGATCCACAAGTCGCGCTTGCTCGAGGCCGGCGCCCTCTTGGGCTTCCTGCAGGCCGATCCCGACAGCTGGTTCGAAGGCGACGCCTCCGACGAGCTCAAGGCCCAGGTCGAAGACCTGCTGGCCCGCCGCGTCGCCGCCCGCGCCGCCAAGGACTGGACCGCCGCCGACGCCATCCGCGGCGAACTCGACGCCCTCGGCGTCGTGGTCATGGACAGCCCCACCGGCGCCACCTGGCGCATGAAGGACTGATCTCTTTTCCTTCTCCCCCTGCGGGAGAAGGTGTCGGCGATAGCCGACGGATGAGGGGTCTCTCAAAAGCAAGACGCCGCGAAAGCTGATCGGCTTTCGCGGCGTTTTTCGTATCGGTGGGTATCTCCTCCCCCGTGAAACGGGGGAGGTGGACCGCGAAGCGGTGGAGGGGGCGGCGGCGCGCACGGCGCTCTGTCCCTCGCCCCCTCCGTCACGGCGCTGATAGCGCCGCGCCACCTCCCCCGTTGCACGGGGGAGGAGCCTACCTCGCCGTGCTCCCCCCATTCTCCGGATCCGGCGGCAGGCCCGTCTTCGGATCACGCGGAACCGGCGCGAAGCCCTCGGCGATGAACAGGTCCGTCCGCCGGTTGCGCTTGGCGTCCAGACGCACGCGGACGATCTCGTCGCCCGAATGGGCCTTGAAGTCCTGCTCGATCTTCGAGCGATAGACCCCCTCCAGGCTGGCGACCAGGGCGCGGCGGCCGTACTCGGGCGTCAGCGGGGCCTCGGTCTCGGCCTGGTTCTGCGGATGGGCCTCGTGCACCCAGATGCGCAGCGGAGGGGCGCCGAACGTGCCCCAGTAGTCGCGGCCGTAATAGGCCGCCACGTTGAACAGGAAGCGGTCGTCGACGGCCACCGAGGTCACGCCGGCGCCGGCCTGCTCCTCGCGGGCCCGGTCGATGATCGCCTGCACCGTCTGGTCCCAGCCGCGCACCCGCTTGAAGCTGTTGGACAGGCCGATGCCGTCGGCCAAGCGCGGGTTGGTCAGGCAGGCCAGGAACAGGCCCGCGAACACGCCCTGCACCGCAAGGCCCGCGATCAGCCACTTGCGCGCGCCCCAGCGCATCATCCAGCCGGCCGCCAGCACCGAGCCGGCGACATAGGCGGCCGCCGCCCAGTTGGCGTTGGCGCGGCTGACGAAGGCCTGGCCGGCCACGGTCAGCAGCGGCGGCAAGGCGAAGCACAGCAGCAGCACGTCGGCCGGTTGAAGCTTGCGGCGCACCGCCAGCACGATCCCGCCGCCCAGCAGCACGCCGAAGGGCAGGGGGCCGAACACCCCGAACTGCGAGCCGACGAACTCGACCAGCTCACGCGGGTTGAACAGCGAGTGCGAGCCCCAGTTGGCGTTGGCGGCGGTGTGCTCGACCGTGGCGAACTTGTGGGCGGCGTTCCAGATCACGTTCGGCGCGAAGACGGCGATCAGTATGCCGAAGAAGGCCAGGGCCATCGGCCAGGTCCAGACCTTGCGGGCGTCGCGCGACAAAGCCAGATGCGCGCCGATGCTGGCCAGCACGTAGACCGCCGCGTACTTCGACAGGAAGGCCAGGCCCAGGGCCGCGCCCAGGCCCGCGGCGACCAGCAGGCGGTTGCGTCCAGGCTCGGCGGCCGGCAGCGAAACATAGGCCCAGATCGTCAGGGCCAGGAAGAACAGCAGCGGCGCGTCGGTGCCGATCACCGCCGACGACAGCGCCACGCCCGGCATCAGGGCATAGACCGCCGCGGCCGCCAGGCCGGTCCAGCCGCCATAGAGCCGGCGGGCGATGCGATAGAGCACCAGGGCGGTGGCGCCGTGCAGCAGCGGCGCGCCCACCCGCAGCCAGGCCTCCTGGTCGCCGCCGATCTGGGTGGTCAGCCAGATCACCCAGGCCACCATCGGCGGCTTGGAGTAGTAGCCGAAGTCGAGCGTGCGCGACCAAAGCCAGTATTGGGCTTCGTCCGGGTACAACTCCAGCGGCGTCGAAAAAATCGCCAGAACCCGGACGATCGTCAGCAGACCCACCGCGATCACGGTCAGGCGCCAGGCGCGGGCTTCGGAATCCAAGGCGGGAAAGGCGGTAGCGGTCATGCCCTCTCCTTAGCCAAGTAAGTGAAATCTGACCAATCGTTCCGCAAACGACCGCCGTTGTGGCAGTTTCTGGGCGATCGTGGCGTTTCCGTCACCAAACCTTCGAAATGTTTCGCTAAACCCCCGGAACGATGCGGATTGATGCTCACCTTTAGGGCTCGCGTCAAAGAATGAGGGGATCCTTCGATATGAACACGAAAAAAATCGCCTGCCTGGCGTCGACCGCGCTGGTCGGCAGCCTGCTGGCGGCGACCGCCGCTTTCGCCCAGTCGACCGGTTCGTCGGAAGTCGACCAGGTTGTCGTCACCGCTGCTCGCGCGCGGGCCATCGCCGGCCAGGTCCAAGAGACCCTGCCGAAGTCGCGCGCCACGATCGACGGCGCCTACCTGCAGAACCAGGCCACCGGCCAGAACATCTTCCAGTCGCTGAACCAGCTTCCGGGCGTCAGCTTCACCAACAACGACCCGTACGGCTCGTCGGGCGGCAACCTGCGCCTGCGCGGCTTCGACGGTAACCGCGTCTCGGTCACCTTCGACGGCGTTCCGCTGAACGACACCGGCAACTACGCCGTGTACCCCAACCAGATGCTGGACCCCGAGCTGATCAGCCGCGCCAGCGTCAACCTGGGCGCCACCGACGTCGACAGCCCGACCGCTTCGGCCACCGGCGGCACCATCAACTACACCACCCGTCTTCCGGGCACTGAAGCCGGCGGCATCGCCACCGCTTCGTTCGGCTCGAACAACTATCACCGCGGCTTCCTGATGCTGGAAAGCGGCGAAGTCGGCCCGCTCGGCACCCGCATCTTCGTGGCCGGCAGCTACCAGAAGTACGACAAGTTCAAGGGCCCGGGCGAACTGGAAAAGAAGCAGTTCAACGCTCGCCTCTACCAGCCGATCGGCGACAACGGCGACTTCGTCAGCCTGGCCGCCAACTACAACATCAACCGCAACAACAACATCCGCGCCCTGACGCTGTCGGACTTCCGTAACTTCGGCAAGGACTACGACTTCGATCAGACCTGCCCGGCCATCAGCGCCGGCAACTGCGCCAACTTCTACGGCCGTCAGGTCAACCCGTCGAACACCGGCAGCATCCGCGGCGCCGGCCTGTTCCACGTCGCCGACAACCTGCGCCTGACCGTCGACCCGTCGTTCTCCTACACCCTGGCCGACGGCGGCTCGCAGCTGGGCACGATCAGCGAAACCGACGGTCGCGTCCGCGGCACCCGCTTCGGCTCGATCACCGGCTTCGACCTGAACGGCGACGGCGACACCACCGACACCGTCGCGTTCTTCGCGCCGTCGGTCACCAACACCCGCCGCTACAGCCTGACCACCTCGCTGATCTGGGACATCAACCCCCAGAACCGCATCCGCGTGGCCTACACCGGCGACTACGGCCGTCACCGTCAGACGGGTGAATTCACCTACCTGAACCCGGATGGCACCACGACCAACGTGTTCGGCGGCAAGGAAGGCCACGGCAAGACCGTCGCCACGGCCGACGGTTCGTTCCTGCGCAACCGCGACCGTTTCTCGATCGCCCAGCTGAACCAGGTCGCGGCCGAATACGTCGGCAAGTTCTACGAGAACCGCCTGGTCGTGAACGCCGGCCTGCGCGCCCCGTTCTTCAAGCGTGAACTGAACCAGTTCTGCTACACGACCAACGCCTCGACCCTCCCGGGCGTCGTCACCGGCTTCAACGTGATCTGCACCACGCAGACCCCGAACGCCGCCGCCGCCGACGGTTCGGTCACCTTCGGCACCTCGGCCACGAAGTACATCGCGCCGTGGGCCGCCACCGTGAAGTACGACAAGGTCCTGCCGAACGCCGGCCTGACCTACCAGATCGCGCCGGGCCACTCGGTCTACACCAGCTACGCCGAGGGCTTCTCGTCGCCGCGGACCGACAACCTCTACACCGCGACCCTGGTCAACGGTAAGGGCGCTCCGGCCGACACCCAGCCGGAAACCACCCGCACCTTCGACGTCGGCTACCGCTACGCCTCGGGCCAGCTGCTGGCCACCGTCGCGGCGTGGAGCACCAAGTACAAGAACCGCATCGTGCAGTCGTACGATCCGGACCTGGGCATCAGCATCGACCGCAACGTCGGCGACGTCGACGCCTTCGGTCTGGACACCCAGGCCGCCTGGCGCCTGGCCGACTACCTGACCGTCACGGCCTCGTACTCGTACAACAACAGCGAGATCCAGTCGGACCTGGTCAACGGCGCCGCCGCTGGCAACGTCCTGCCGCTGAAGGGCAAGCAGATCGTCGAAACCCCGACGCACACCTTCGGTGGCCGCGTCGACTGGGACATCACCGAGAAGCTGCACATCGGCGTCCAGGGCAAGTTCACCGGCGACCGCTACTCGACCGACGTCAACGACGAAGTCGCTCCGCACTACACCGTGTGGGATCTCGACCTGCGTTATGACCTGCCGTTCGCCGAGCGCACCTACGCTCAGCTGAACGTCACCAACCTGTTCGACGAAACCTACTTCGGTTCGATCAGCTCGCGCACCAACGCCCTGCCGATCACCGGCGTCTCGGGCACCGGCGCTCCGACCTACTACATCGGCGCTCCGCGCACCGTGCAGTTCACCCTGCGCACGGAGTTCTAAGACCCGACGCATCCCCGGATGCACGGGAAGGGCGGCTCCTCGGAGCCGCCCTTTTTCTTTTGTCGCACCAATTTGCTAGAAGGCGCGCTTGACCCCCGGGCCATCCGGGGCCATCTGCGCCCCTCGTTTTGACCAGGTTTCGAAAATGACCCTCACCGTTCCCGCCGAGTGGGCTCCGCACCGCGCCATGTGGCTGGGCTTCCCCAGCCACGGCGAGCTCTGGCAGGAAGACCTCGAAGTGGCGCAAGCCGAGGTCGCCGACCTCGCCCGCGCCCTGGCCGGCCCGGGCGGCGAGCGCGTGCGCCTGATGGTCGTCGGCGACGAGGCCGAGGCCGCCGCCCGCGCCCTGCTGTCCGACACCAGCGTCGAGATCGTCCGCGGCCAGTTCGGCGACATCTGGCTGCGCGACACCGGCCCGATCTTCACCGAGACCGCCGGAGGCGCGTCCGCCGCGGGCTTCAAGTTCAACGGCTGGGGCGGCAAGTACGACCTGGAGGGCGACGACATCGTCGCCGAGCAGATCGCCGCGGCCTCGGGCGCGCCGCTGGTCCGCAACGACTTCATCCTCGAGGGCGGCGCCCTCGATCACGACGGCCTGGGCACCGTGCTGACCACCCGTCAGTGCCTGCTCAACGACAACCGCAATTCCGACTGGGACGAAGCCTCGGCCGCCTCGGCCCTGGCCGCCGCCCTGGGCGCCAAGAAGGTGCTGTGGCTGGGCGACGGTTTGCTCAACGACCACACCGACGGCCATGTCGACAACCTGGCCCGCTTCGTCGCGCCCGGCGTGGTGGCCTGCCCGATGGCCTTCGGCGCCGACGATCCCAACGCCGAGGTCTATGCCGAGACCGCCCGCCTGCTGGGCGCCATGACCGACAGCCGCGGCTCGCCGCTGCAGGTCGTGCGCATTCCCTCGCCGGGCAGGATCCTGGATGAAGACGGCGAGCCGATCCCGGCCTCGCACATGAACTTCCTGATCGCCAACGAGGCGGTGATCGTGCCGATCTACGCCGAGGAGTCGGGCGCCTTCGCCGTCGAGGTGATCAAGGGTCTGTTCCCCGAGCGCCAGGTCATCGGCCTGGCCTCGACCGCCATCCTCACCGGCGGCGGCTCGTTCCACTGCATCAGCCAGCAAGAACCGGGAGAGTAAGTCGACATGACTCGCACGCTCAGCGTCGCCGCCATCCAGACCTCCTACGGCATGGACCTGGCGGCCAATATCAAGAAGACCGAGGGCTTCATCCGCGAGGCCGCCGCCAAGGGCGCGCAGGTCATCCTGCCGTCCGAGCTGTTCCAGGGCCCCTACTTCTGTGTGGCGCAGGAAGAGCGCTGGTTCGCGGAGGCCCATCCGTGGCGCGAACACCCGGTGGTCAAGGCCATCGCCCCCCTGGCCGGCGAGTTGGGCGTGGTCATCCCGATCTCGATCTTCGAGCGCGAGGGCCCGCACTACTTCAACAGCCTGGTGATGGCCGACGCGGACGGCTCGCTGATGGGCGTCTATCGCAAGAGCCACATCCCCGACGGCCCCGGCTACATGGAGAAGTACTACTTCCGGCCGGGCGACACCGGCTTCAAGGTCTGGGACACCCGTTTCGGCCGCATCGGCGTCGGCATCTGCTGGGACCAGTGGTACCCGGAAGCCGCCCGCGCCATGGCCCTGATGGGCGCCGAGGCCCTGTTCTACCCCACCGCCATCGGCAGCGAGCCGCATGACGCCAGCCTCGACACGGCCCTGCCGTGGCGGCGCGCCATGCAAGGCCATGCGGTCAGCAACGTCATCCCGGTGATCGGCGCCAACCGCATCGGCTTCGAGCCGTGGGAAGGCTATCCCAACGGCGGCCAGACCTTCTACGGCTCGTCGTTCATCGCCGACCATCGCGGCGACCTGGTTTCGGAGCTGGGCCGCGCCGACGAAGGCCTGGTAAACGCCACCTTCGACCTCGACTTCCTGACCACCCACCGCGCCGCCTGGGGCTTCTTCCGCGACCGCCGTCCGGAATTCTACGCCAGCCTGGCGGGCCCCCGCCCGACGGCGTGAGGCCTTCGAAGGGCGGCGCGCCTCAGGCCGCCGCCCGCCTGGCCAGCGCCTGGGCCAGGGATGATCGATGGCGCCGGCTGACGGCCACCCGGCCGCCGTCGCTGAGCACCAGCACCGCGTCGCCGGCCGGCAGGTTCTCGACCGCCGCCACCGCCGCGATGTTCACCAGCCGTGAGCGGTGCGCCCGCACGAAGCCCGCCGCCTCCAGCCGCAGGGCCAGGCTCGCCAGCGTCCCGCGCATCAGCACCTTGCGGCCGCCCGCGACGTGCAGCTCCACATAGTTCCCCGCCGCCTCGGCCCACAGGATCTCGGCCACCGGCAGATAGCGGGTCTGCGCGCCGTCGCGCACCTCCAGCACGTCGGGCGCGGCGGTCGGCGCCGCCCGTGACTTGGCCCGCGCCGCCAGCAGCGCGCCCGCGCCCCAGCACAGCAGGCCCAGCAGCAGGTAGTTCAGGACGTCGCGATAGAGGTCGCCCAGATAGCCGTCCCAAGACAGGGTCAGGCGCGGCTCCAGCCCCGTCGCCAGATAGGCCGGAACCCGCAGCAGCCGGGTCAGGCCGTAATGCGCCAGCGAGACGAGGCAGGCGAAGACGGCGTGCAGGGCGGCCGCGGCGGGCAGCGACGCGCGCGGCGGGCGCAGGGCGGCGAAGGCGCGGGCGATCAGCGGCGCCAGGGCCAGCCAGACCAGAGCGCTGCTGATCTCGTCCACCAGGGGCATGGCCAGCGACACCGGCTGGCCGCTGCGCGCGCGCTGGTCCAGCGTGGCGGCCAGGTTGCCCGCCACGGCCACCGCCAGCAGCCCCGCGGCGATCGCGTAGGGCGCCCAGCGCTCCGGCTTCAAGCGTTCCGGGCTCCAGCGTGCTGGCCTCCAGAGCGCTGGCCTGTCGCCGTCGTTCGTCACGCCTGCTCCACCGTTCGTCCCATGCACCCGACCGCCCGTCCCGGCGGCCCCGCGGCGCGCCCCTTGCCGATGGCGCGTCCCGGCCCGGTGTCTATCTCGCGGCGCTGCGAAACAACAAGGGACGCAGCGCGATGTTCTTTCAACCCCCGCCCGAAGCCCCGCCGGCCCAGGTCGCCCAAGTCGCCCAGCCGGGCGCCGAGACCTATCCGGCCGCCTTCTTCGCCGCCTTCGCGCCGCAGACCGCGCTCGACATGGTCCGACGCGCGCCGGGCTTCCGCCTCGACCTCGGCGACGAGGGCGTGCGGGGGCTGGGCGAGGCCGGCGGCAATGTGCTGGTCGACGGACGCCCTCCGGCCGCCAAGACCGGCGGGCTGGCGGCGGTGCTGGCGGCCATTCCCGCCGGCCATGTCGCGCGTATCGAGATCCTGCGCGGCGGGGCGGCGGGCGGCGATCTTCAGGGACGGGGCGTGCTGGCCAACATCGTCCGCGCGCCGCGTCCGGCGGGGCTTTCCGCCGAGGCGCGGGCCGTCCTGGCCGACGGCGACTGGCTGGGCGGCGGCGCGCTCACCCTGTCGCGGCCGGTCGCCGGCTTCGATCTTTCCGCCACCACGACGCTGGACCTGGCCGGCGAGCGCTCGCACGGAGAACGGGTCCAGACCGACCTGGAGGGCGTCCGCACCGGCCGCCAGGCGCTGGCCTACCGCACCGACTATCCGGAACTGTCCCAGCGGATGGCCCTCGACGGCGCCCTGGCCGGAGGGCGGCTGAAGGCCAGCGCCGCCCTGGCCGGCGCCCGCCTGTCCGAGGCCTTCGCCTTCGCCGAGCCGGGCGCGGCTAGCCGCTTTCCCAAAGAGACCCGTCGCTGGCGCGGCGAACTCGGCGGCGACTGGAGCCGGACCGTCGGCGAGGGCAGGGGCCTGAAACTGGCCGCCCTGGCCCGCTTCACCGACCTCGACGCCCGCTCCGACAGCGCGCTTGGCCCCGATCCCCAGGCCCTGGTCGTCGCCGATCGCTTCGAGAGCCGATCGCGCTCGCGCGAGGTCGTCCTGCGCGGCGCCGTCACGGGCGACGGCGCCTGGCGCCCGCAGGTCGGGCTCGAGGCCGCCTGGAACGATCTCGACAGCCGCGCCGTCACCACCCTCTTCGGAACCACGCCTCGCCGGTCCGAGCAGGCGGTCGCGGTGTCGGAACTGCGCGGCGAGGCCTTCGCCGGCCTGGACGGCCGCCTGTCGCCGCGCTGGACCGTCAGCCTGGGCGCCGCCTACGAGGTCTCGACCGTCCGCGCGCAGGCGCAGGCCGTCGATCGCCGGGCCTTCGGCTTTCTCAAGCCGCGTCTCGTCGTCGCCTGGAAGCCCGATGCGCGCGCCGACCTGCGCCTGTCGCTGCGCCGCACCGTGGGCCAGCTGTCGTTCGGCGACTTCGCGGCCTCGGCCAACCTCGCCGAGGGCACGGCCGCGGCCGGCAACACCCGCCTGGGCCCCGACCACCGGATCACCGCCGACCTGACCTATGAACGGCGCTTCGGCGCGCGCGGCGCCGTCACCCTGTCGGCCGCTCACGACTGGCGCGGCGACGTGCTGGAGGACGCGGTGCTGCCGTCGGGCGATTTCGGCCTGGTCAATGTCGACAAGGCCCGCGCCTGGCGGCTGTCGGCCGATCTCGAACTGCCCGTCGACGCCGCCCTGACCGGCGGCCTGGTCAAGCTCGGCTATGTCCGGCGCGGCTCGGATCTGCGCGACCCGGTCACCGGCCGGCGGCGACGCCTGGACGAGGAGCGGCCCGCAACCCTGACCGCCTCCCTGCGCCAGGACCTGCCCGGCGCGCGCCTGTCCTGGGGGATCGACTACGCCGACGGCTACCGGCTGTGGTCGTACTACGCCAACGAGGCCCGCCTGCAGCGCCACGCCGCCGATCTCGGCGCCTTCGTCGAAACCACCCGCCTGGCCGGAACCCGTCTGCGCCTGCGCCTCGACGGCCTGACCGGCGCCCGCAACACCTTCACCCGCCGCCTGCACGCCACCAGCCGCGCCGGCCCCGCCACCTCGGGCGAAACCTGGGACATCCGCACCCCGGTGACCGCGACGCTCTCCGCCAGCCGCGCGTTCTGAGGCGGGCGGAACCCGCATGCGGGGTAGTTATCGATGTCGGGAAAGGTCCTTGGTGGAGCCGAGGGGAATCGAACCCCTGACCTCCTCATTGCGAACGAGGCGCTCTACCATCTGAGCTACGGCCCCAAGGAAGCGCGGAGATACGGTGGCCGGGGGCGTCCGTCAAGCGGCAGTTGCACGCCTCGCGAAAACAGCGCGGCCTTGCCAGGGCGGGCGGGGGCGGGCAAGAAGCGGGGAGCTGGAGCGCGCCTGGTCCCGACGGTCCGTCGAAACCGGAGCGGCGGCTTCAAATCCGACATCCGGAGCATGGCGGGCGGCGCAAAGCGCCCATACATTCGTATCGCCACGCTCTAGCCTGGAACCCACATGGCCCCGCTGATCAATTTCGTCTTCTTCATCTTCGGCTCGCTTCTGGAGCTGCTCAAGTGGGCGGTGATCATCAGCGCCATCATCAGCTGGCTGGTGGCCTTCGACGTCATCAACCTGCGCAACCAGGCGGTCTATTCGATCAGCCGCTTCCTCGACGCGGTGACCCGTCCGCTGCTCGCCCCGCTGCGCCGGGTGATCCCGCCGCTGGGCGGCGTCGACATCACCCCGATCGTGCTGATCCTGATCATCATCGGCGTGCAGAGCTTCCTGCTCCAGCCGCTGCGCTGGACGCTGCTGAACATCCTGGGCTGAGTTCGCCCGCATGACCCGCGCCGTCCTGGCCGTGCGCCTGACCCCGCGCGGCGGGCGCGACGCCATCGACGGCTGGGCGGCCGACGCCGACGGCCGGCCCTATCTGAAGGTTCGGGTCAGCGCCCCGCCGGTCGAGGGCGAGGCCAACGCCGCCCTCGTCGCTCTGATGGCCAAGCGCCTTGGCCTGTCGCGCTCGGCCGTGCGCGTGGCCAGTGGCGCGACCGCCCGGCTCAAGCGCCTGGAGATCGAGGGCCTGTCGCCCGAGGATCTTCACCGCCTGCTGGGCGCTTCGGCCTGAGCGTTTCCCAGGTGGGGTGCGACCAATCGCCCGGCGCCGCCTTACCGCCCTCGCCAAGCCCCGACCCGGCGTGCCATTGAGAGAATGGCGTTCTTTCACGCCCTCTTAGCGTCTGTCGCCCATAGTCGGGGCGGGAAATTCCAGGGTTCGAGGCCAGCGGGGGCTGCGCTATGCGCGGAAGGGCCATCAACGCGAAGGATCGCCAGGCCGCGATCGTCCACGCCGCCGCGGCGCGGCGCGGCAACGTCTATCTGCGCCTCGTGGCCACGATCTCGATCGCCGCCATCCTGCACGTCTTCATCGGCATGAGGTGGGTCTGGGCCTGGGCGGCGGTCTATACCGCGGCCCAGCTCTTCGAGCTGTGGCTGTTCCAGAAGCTGAAGGCCGCGCCCGAGCGGTTCCTGGCCGGCTGGCGCGCATGGTCGCTGGCGATCATGCCGGCGGTCACCTCGATCATCTTCGGGGCGCTGGCCCTGCCGCTGTTCGCCTCGCACCAGCGCTTCGCCCCCACCCTGGGCGGCATGCTGCTGGCCGGGGCGCTGCTCAACGTCATCGTCGTCAATGTCAGCCTGCGGTCGGCCACCCTGGCGGCGGCGGCGCCCCACGTCGTCTACCTGCTGATCGCGCCGTTCATCGGCCGGGCGGCCAATCCCGAGGCCCCGCTGGCCAACGCCCTGTGGTTCGGGGTGCTGCTGCTGATCGTCTCGGTCACGGTCGCCGCCCGCACCCTGGAGGCCGCGCTGCGGGCCGAGGAGGCCGCCAAGGCCGAGGCCGAGCGCCGCCGCCACGAGGCGGAAGAAGCCGTGGCCGCCAAGAGCGCCTTCGTGGCCATGATCAGCCACGAGCTGCGCACCCCGATCAGCGCCATCCTGGCCGGCGCGGCCCGCCTGCACAGCGAGGTTCCAGAGGCCAGCGCCAAGACCCACGCCCAGCTGATCGCCGACGCCGGCGGCATGATGCGCACCCTGCTCAACGACCTGCTCGACTTCTCGCGGCTGGAGGCCGGCCGCATGGCGGTCGAGCGCGCGCCCTACGACCTGCGCCAGGCCCTGGCCGACACCCTGCGCCTGTGGCGGCCCGAGGTGCAGAAGAAGGGCCTGCGGCTGCGCGTCGAGGGGGGCGCGGGCCTGCCGCGCTGGGTGGCCGGCGACGCCCTGCGCCTGCGCCAGGTGCTCAACAACCTCTTGTCCAACGCCATCAAGTTCACCGAGCGCGGCGAGATCGTCGTCTCGCTGGCGGCCCATCGCCAGGGCGAGGGCTGGACGCTGGAGATCGCCATCGTCGACACCGGCCGCGGCATCGAGCCGCAGGCCCTGCCGCGCCTGTTCACCCCCTTCGACCAGCTGACCGCCGAGGTCGTGCGCCGGCACGGCGGCTCGGGCCTGGGCCTGGTGATCAGCCGCGAGCTCGCCCGGCTGATGGGCGGCGACATCACAGTCGCCAGCGAGGGCCTGGGCAAGGGCGCGAGCCTGCGCCTGACCGTGCGGGTCGACGAGGCCCAGGCCCCGCCGGCCCCGGCCAGCGCCGCCTCGATCGCCGGGGCGCGGGTGCTGGTGGTCGACGACCACGTGGTCAACCGCCGCGCCGTCGAGCTCGTCCTGCAGACCTTCGGCGTCACGCCGGTGCTGGCCGAGTCCGGCGAGCGGGCCCTGGAGCTGCTCTCCGCCGGCGGCTTCGACGTGGTGCTGATGGACGTCTACATGCCGGGCCTGGGCGGTCGCGAGACCACCCGCATCCTGCGCGGCGAGCCCGGCCCCAACCGCGAGGTCCCGGTGATCGCGGTCACCGCCTCCTCCACCCCCAAGGACTGGGACGCCTGCCGCGTCGCCGGCATGGACGCCCACGTCGCCAAGCCCATCGACCCGGCCCAGTTGCACGCCGCCCTGGTCGAGGTCCTGTCGAGCCCGCCCGCGCGCACCGCGGCGGCGTGATCGGTTTCCTTCTCCCAGAGGGAGAAGGTGGCGCGAAGCGCCGGATGAGGGGTTACAAACTTTCCGGACAGGGCAGGGCGAAGAACGGCCGGCGGCGTACCCCCTCACCCTCCCGTCGCTACGCGCCGGGCCCCTCCCTCTCCCCAAGGGAGAGGGTATCCCGCAGCCGCTCCACCAGCGCCGCCTCGTCCTTCATCTGGCATTCCCAGATCGTCTCCACCCGCCAGCCGGCCGTGGTCAGCGCCGCTTCGTTGCGCGCGTCGCGGGCCTTGTTGCGGGCCACCTTGGCCAGCCAGTAGTCGCGGTTGGCCTTGGGCACGCGCGACCCCCGGGGGCAGTCGTGGCCGTGCCAGAAGCAGCCGTGGACGAAGAAGGCCAGCCGTCGCCCCGGCATCACCAGGTCGGGCGAGCCGGGCAGGTCCTTGCGGTGCAGGCGATAGCGCGCGCCAAGGCCGGTGAGCAGCCGCCGCAGGGTCTTTTCGGGCGTGGTGTCCTTGCTCCTGACCCTGGCCATCACGGCCGAGCGCTTGGCGGGGTCGAAGACGTCGGTGGTCATGGCTTCGAAACGCGCGGGAACCGCCCCAGGCGCAGCGTGCCGGTCAGCAGCCGCACGCCCACCTGCTTGAAGCCCGGCAGGCGCGAGGTCGGGGTGAAGGCGAAGGTGCGCAACCAGGGCCAGAACCACCCCCGCGACTGGAACAGCGGCGTCAGGGCCTTGGAGGCCAGCTGATAGAGGCCGGTGTGCCGCCGGCGGTCGGCCTGCCAGCCTTTCAGCGCGGCGGGTGAGGGCGCGGTCGCCAGCCGGTCGGCCAGCTCCACCGCGTCGACCAGGGCTAGGTTCGCCCCCTGGCCCAGCTGCGGGCTGGTGCCATGGGCGGCGTCGCCGATCAGGGCGCAGGCCCCCACGTCCCAGCGACCGACCGACACGTCGCGATAGATCGCCCGGGAGAAGCCGCTCCAGTCGTCGTGGCTGGCGAAGGCCTGCGCCAGCTGCGGCCACAGCGGGGCTAGCCGCTGGTCGCGCCAGGCGGTGAAGTCGCTCGCCAGGAAGGCGTCCATGCCGGCCACGGGGACCGACCAGAACACCGCCGTGCAGTTCTGCTCGCCGCCTGGTCCGAGCCCCACCGGCAGGGCGCCGCACATCACCTCGGCCCGGTGATAGACCTGCCGCAAAGCGCCGGCGAAGCGGCCGTCAGGGTCGGCGATGTTGGTCCACACCGCGCCCCAAGGATAGACCGGCGCGCGGGCCCGGGGCTTCAGCGCCGTTCGCAGGGTCGAGGCCGAGCCGTCGGCGACCAGCACGATGTCGAAGGGACCGAAGGCGCGGCCGGTTTCGTCATGCAGGATAGGGCGGGCGGAGTCTTCCAGCCGCACGATGCGGGCGCCGGTGACGATCTCGACCCCGGCGGGGGCCAGCGGCGCGTGCAGGGCGTCGAACAGGGCGGCGCGGTGGATGCCCACCCCGTGCGCGCCTGGCCGCCAGTCGCCGTAGTCCAGCGCCATCACCCGCCGGCCCCGGCTGTCGTGACCGATCAGTGCCTGGACGGCCGCGCCGGCGGCGCGCACGGCGTCTTCCAGCTGGAGCGCGCGCAGGGCCGCCAGGCCCGTGGGTTGAAGCAGCAGGCCCGAACCCACCGGCCGGGGCTGCTCGAACGCCTCCAGCAGCGTCACGGCATGGCCCCGGCGGGCGAGCGCGAGACCGGCGGCCATGCCGCCGACGCCGCAGCCGACGATGCCGATCTTGAGTTTGGTCATGGAAGGGGAGGCGCGTTCAATCGCGCGATCGACGATCCGGTCGCCATGTCAGGTTCCCATCCTTCGTCATCCCGGAAGCCGCGCAGCGGCTATCCGGGACCCAGGGGCGAGCGACGAGGCGGCGGCCCCTGGGTCCCGGCTCTCCGCTTCGCTCCGGCCGGGATGACGGCCGGAGGGGCGGATTGGCGTCGAACGCCTACAGCCCCTCGAACAGCGCCGTCGACAGGTAGCGTTCGGCGAAGCTGGGGATGATCGCCACGATCAGCTTGCCGGCGTACTCGTCGCGCAGGGCCAGGTCGAAGGCGGCGGTCAGGGCCGCGCCCGAGCTGATGCCCACCGGCAGGCCTTCGGTGGACGCCGCGCGGCGGGCCATGGCGAAGGCGTCGTCGTTGTTCACCTGGACGATGTCGTCGATGACGCCGCGATCCAGGATCCCCGGCACGAAGCCCGCGCCGATGCCCTGGATCTTGTGCGGACCCGGCTGGCCGCCCGACAGAACGGCGCTGGCTTCCGGCTCGACGGCCACCATCTTCAGGCCCGGCTTGCGGGCCTTCAGCACCTGGCCCACGCCGCTGATCGTGCCGCCGGTGCCCACGCCCGAGACCACGGCGTCCACGGCGCCGGCGGTGTCGTTCCAGATCTCTTCCGCGGTCGAGACGCGGTGGATCAGCGGGTTGGCGGTGTTCTCGAACTGCTGGGGCATCACCGCGCCGGGGGTGGCGTCGACGATCTCCTGGGCGCGGGCGACGGCGCCGCGCATGCCCTTCTCGGCCGGGGTCAGCTCCAGCTTGGCGCCGAGCAGCAGCAGCATCTTGCGGCGCTCGATCGACATGCTTTCCGGCATCACCAGGGTCAGCTTGTAGCCCTTGGCGGCGGCCACGAAGGCCAGGGCGATGCCGGTGTTGCCGCTGGTCGGCTCGACGATCGAACCACCCGGCTTCAACAGGCCCTTGGCCTCGAGATACTCGATCATCGCCACGCCGATGCGGTCCTTGACCGAGGCCAGCGGGTTGAAGAACTCGAGCTTGGCCACGACCTCGCCCTTGGGCTTCAGCTCGGCCGACAGGCGCGGCAGGCGGATCAGCGGGGTGTCGCCGACGGTGTCGATGATGGAGTCGTAGATCTTGCCCCGGCCGGCGCGCTTGAAGCGCGCGGCGTCGTACAGGCTGGAAGCGTCGTCCATGGTGATCTCTCGGAGCGTTTGAAGTTCGGCCCTTGGGTGATCTCCACCTTAAGCCGTGGGGTTTGGGCTGTCAGCGACCTATTCGGCGGCCAGGGCCGCAGATTTCCTGGCAGCGAGCGGAGTCAAAAGATGCTCGGCCAGCCAGCGCACGGCCGGGGCGGCCACGCCGTCGCCGATCACGTGCAGGCCCGCCGTGGCGCTCCTGGGCAGGGCGTAGCTGTCGGGCAGGCCCATCAGCCGGGCCCCCTCGCGCGGGCTGACCAGGCGCGAGCGCACGGTCCCCTTGTCGATCACCAGCAGCGTCTGGCGAGACGAGCCGCCGCGCGGGGTGCGCAGGCATCCCGCAAGACCGTCGAAGCGCACCTCGGCGCGTTGTTCGCCGCCGCGCATGCGCCGGAAGACGCCGCCGACGGCGCGTTCTCCCGAGGCGATCCGGGCGTCCACCGAGGCGCGGTGGGCCGGGGCCATCAGCTCCAGCAGGGCCATCGTGGCCTCGTCGCCGCGCCACTCGACGGCGTCGTCGGGCTCGAGCACGGTCGACAGGTCGGTGTTGCGGGCCGGCGGGGCGGGCAGGGCCCACCACAGCCAGCGATCCTTCAGCGCCTGGGGCAGGCGGGCGGCGGCCTCGCGCACGGCGCGGCTGTGGAACGGCCCCTGGCCGGTCAGGTCGCTGGTGTCGGCCCGGGTGGCGACCACGAACACGCGCGGCCGCGACTGCGGGGTGAAATGGGCCGCGTCGATCTCCAGCGCCCCGAAGCGATAGCCCTGGTCGGCCAGGGCCTGGCACAGGGCGGTGAAGTCCTCGCCGCGATGCGAGGTCAGAAGGCCGACGACGTTCTCGATGACGATGGTGGTCGGGGCGCGGCCCTCGTCCTCCAGCGCCTCGATCAGCCGCCAGAAGCCGAAGAAGGCCGACGAGCGCCCGCCGTGCAGGCCCGCCCGCGCGCCGGCCAGGCTGAAGTCCTGGCAGGGGCTGGACGCCCAGGCCAAGTCGGCCTGCCCGGGCAGGTCGGCCGCCTCCAGCTTGAAGACGTCGCCGGTGTGGAAGTGATCGTCCGCATCGGCGAAGTTGGCGCGGTAGGTCTGCGCCTTCACCGGGTCGAAATCGTTGGCGAAGGCGCAATTCCAGCCTTCGCCGAGGCCTATGCGGGCCATGCCGCCGCCGGCGAAGAATTCGTAGAAGACGGGGCGGGCGTTGTGATTCATCGTGGCCGGACTCTAGCTTGAGCCGCCGCTTCGAGGATAGCGCCCGCATGATCCGATCCACCGCCGTCGTCGTCGCCTGCCTGCTGCTGGCCGGATGCGGCGACGGGCCGCTCGGCGCCGCCGAGGGCGCGGCCCCGGCCCCCGCCGACGCTCCGGCCGGAGCCGCCGCCGGTCCCGACTACGCCGGCGACTTCGACCTGGTGGGAACCGAGCCCTTCTGGGCCGGCAAGGTGCGGGCCGAGACGCTCAGCCTGGACCGCATGGAAGGCGGCGCGGTCAGCCTGCCCAATCCCGGCGTGCGCATCGACGGCGAGCAGGGCGTCTGGGACGCCGAGCAGCCGGGCGAGGCCGAGGCGGAGGGTCACCGCCTGGTCTTCCGCCTGACGCCGCAGCCGTGTTCGGACGGCATGTCCGACCGCGTGTTCAGCCATGCGGCCGAGGTCTGGCTGGACGGCGCGACCTTCAAGGGCTGCGCGGCGCGGACCGAGGATCTGGCGAAGCAGGGGCGGCCTTAGGCTCCCCCACGCCCGTCATCCCGGGCGAAGGACCGCGAAGCGGTCCGCAGACCCGGGACCCAGGGGACTGGGCTCCGACGTCGGTTCCGAACAGGCTGTCGCCGGCGCAATGCGTCCGCCCCTGGGTCCCGGCTCTCCGCTACGCTACGGCCGGGATGACGACTTAAGGCAGGTCGGTGACTGACGGGCTGCGCTCAGCCGCCCTTGATGTCGATGGTCTCGATCTGCGACTGGGTCGCCTCGGCCTTGTGGGAGCGGCCGGGGATCGGCAGCAGCAGGCCGACGGCGACGGCCGCGACGATGGCGAGAGCGATGAGGGCCTTGGCCGCCATGGCGTGTTTCTGGTCCGTTTCGGGTCTGTAAATTCAGCGCCCGTGCCCGACATATGGTTCCGCCTGCGGAGCTTGCAAGGGCGCCGGTGAACGGGGTTCTGCGACGAGGCGTCTGCTCCTCCCTCGCTTTAGCGGGGGAGGTGGCGCGCTGCGGATACGCAGCGTGACGG